>NZ_JBQQER010000014.1:0-77642 GCF_052259045.1 Psychrobacter sp. 1Y11 | reverse complement strand
GTCCAATGGTGCCGACGTTGACGTGGGGCTTGTTGCGTTCAAACTTGGCCTTTGCCATGAGTGTATCCTTTTTATTGGGGTCAGCTTCTAGGTCTATCGTTATAAATGACTAATATAAAAATGACTAAGATAATGCCAACCACATTGAAATAAATGTTTAGAGGTGCACTTAGTGTGCAGATATTATAAGAAAATAATCACCAATAACAAGTCTTTTAACCAATTATTGGTGTATTTCTAATAACCGTATATTAATAGCAGTATAGAGGTCTTTCATGTAAAGGCGCTCTACACTGCCATAAGTCAGTTAATTACTCATCATCTTTAGAGTTGAACTTAGAGATGATTTCAGCAGCAACAGACTTAGGAATTTCAGCATACTTTTGGAATTCCATTGAATAAGTCGCACGGCCTTGTGACATTGAGCGCATTTGCGTGGCATAACCAAACATCTCAGCTAATGGCACTTCGGCACGAATCTGCTTAGTACCACCAGGCAGATCTTCCATGCCTTGAACCATACCACGGCGACGGTTTAAATCGCCCATGATGTCGCCCATGTAGTCTTCTGGCGTCTCAACTTCAACTTTCATTACAGGCTCTAGTAGCGCAGGGTTTGCCGCCATAAAGCCTTTTTTGAAGGCCATAGAACCTGCCATTTTGAATGATAATTCGTCAGAGTCAACGTCATGGTATGAACCGTCGTATAAAGTTGCTTTTACGCCAACGACTGGATAACCAGCGAGTACGCCGTTCTTCATGCGCTCTTGAATACCTTTGTCAACAGCACCGTGATACTCTTTTGGTACCACACCGCCAACAACTTCTTCAGCAAATTCATACTCAACGTCGCCCGCTGGATCAAGTGGCTCAAGACGTAACCAGACGTGACCGAATTTACCACGACCACCAGTCTGACGGACGAATTTGCCTTCTTGCTCAACGGTTTCACGAATCGTTTCGCGGTAAGCAACCTGCGGTGCACCAATATTAGCTTCAACATTGAACTCACGCTTCATGCGATCAACCAAGATCTCAAGATGCAGCTCACCCATACCACTGATGATCGTCTGACCAGACTCTTCGTCAGTATGTACACGGAACGAAGGATCTTCTTTTGCCAAGCGACCTAGAGCGATTGACATTTTTTCTTGGTCAGCTTTAGTCTTTGGCTCAACAGCAAGAGAGATAACTGGATCTGGGAACTCCATACGCTCAAGCGTGATGACATTGTTTTCATCACATAACGTATCACCAGTACCAACGTCTTTCATACCAACTAGAGCGGCGATGTCACCAGAGCGGATTTCTTGTAGCTCTTCTTGCGAGTTAGCATGCATCTCAACGATACGGCCAATACGCTCACGCTTCATCTTCACAGGGTTATAGACACTGCCACCTTGCTGCATAACACCTGAATAAACACGAACGAAGGTTAAGTTACCAACGAATTTGTCATTCATAATCTTAAATGCTAACGCGGCAAACGGCTGCTCATCTGAAGCTTCGCGGAAGCCTTCTGATTCTTCTTTATCATCAAGAATACCGCGAATCGCCGGTACATCATGTGGCGCTGGCATATAACGGATAACAGCGTCTAGCATCTTTTGTACGCCTTTGTTTTTGAAGGCAGTACCACAAAGCATTGGGATGATTTCGTTCGCAATAGTACGCTCACGAATTGCTTTATGAATCTCGTCCTCAGACAGCTCGCCGTCTTCTAGGTACTTATTCATTAGTTCTTCAGAAGCTTCAGCGGCAGTCTCAACCAGCATCTCGCGATATTCTTCTGCTTTAGCTTGTAGCTCAGCTGGAATCTCACGCTCTTCAAACTTCATGCCTTGAGACTCAACATCCCAATAGATCGCTTTCATAGTGATGAGATCGATAACGCCTTCGAAATCTTCTTCTTTACCGATTGGAATAACGACAGGTACTGGGTTACCGCCAAGACGAGTTTTGACCTGCTCTACGGCACGATAAAAATCAGCACCAACACGATCCATCTTATTGACGAACGCTAAACGCGGTACTTTATACTTATTCGCCTGACGCCATACCGTTTCAGACTGTGGCTGAACGCCGCCTACTGCACAATAAACCATGCAAGCGCCATCAAGAACACGCATAGAACGCTCAACTTCGATAGTGAAGTCAACGTGACCTGGGGTGTCAATGATGTTGATACGGTGTTCATCAAACTGATTATCCATACCCTTCCAGAAACAAGTGGTTGCAGCCGAGGTAATAGTAATACCGCGCTCCTGCTCTTGCTCCATCCAGTCCATCGTTGCGCCGCCATCATGGGTTTCGCCGATTTGATGGTTTTTACCAGTATAAAATAAAATACGCTCAGTAGTGGTGGTCTTACCAGCATCAATGTGCGCTGAGATACCAATATTGCGATAGCGCTTTAGGGGAGTTTTACGAGCCATAGTATTTTCCTAGGAAAAGTCGTGTATGTATTAATATAGGGTGTTGCTCTACCTCAGAAGTTCAATGAAAACAGTCTCTTGATAAAAGCAGGCGGCTTTCATGCAGTCCACTTTTATATCGTGCTCAAAGCGATGGAAATGCTATGTAGATAAAAGAGATCATATGACAAACAAAAAGGTATCAAATTTGGAATACTAAGATTTTGAGGATTAGCTCTCATCTAGTATCAAGAGATACCCGCCATCTGGACTATTATATTTTGACTGTTTCATTAAAAGCAGTTAAAAAATATCCATATAGTGATGGCGGTAATCGATAGAATAAACAAACACTTAACCATTATAAATGGTTCAAAAGCATAAGTGATTTAGAAGCGGTAATGGGAGAATGCTTTGTTAGCATCAGCCATGCGGTGAACTTCATCACGCTTTTTCATAGCATTGCCTTTACCTTCTGAAGCATCACTTAGCTCACCTGCAAGGCGCAGTGCCATAGATTTTTCAGAACGCTTGGCAGCGGCTTCGGCTAACCAACGCATAGCCAAGGCAGTACGACGGGAGGGGCGTACTTCCATTGGTACTTGGTAGGTTGCACCACCAACACGGCGAGCTTTTACTTCGACCATTGGGCGAACGTTTTCTAGCACTTCTTCGAAGAAAGATACTGGATCTTCGATGTTGCGCTTTTCGCTTACCGTCTCAAGAGCACCATATACGATACGCTCAGCAGTAGATTTTTTACCATCGCTCATCACGTGGTTGATGAATTTAGCGATAGTTTGGCTACCAAACTTAGGATCCGGTAGGATCTCACGGGTAGCTACGACGCGACGTCTTGGCATAATAAATTTCCTTATCTTCAGGAGAGTCTGACATTCATAATCTCAAGCTGCATCTATAAGAGCAGAGCCATCCATTATCAGTCAGCCTTACTGCATAGTGGTATGTTCAATAGCAAAATCACTGAGTGAGTTTTGTCTAGTAACACCAAGCCTATGCACAGTTAAATGGGTAATGCAAAAAGCTCAGCTTATATTAAGCTTTTGGCTTTTTGGCACCGTACTTAGAACGACCTTGCTTACGGTCTTTTACGCCTGCGCAGTCAAGTGCACCGCGAACGGTGTGATAACGTACACCTGGTAGATCTTTTACACGACCACCACGGATAAGAACAACACTATGCTCTTGTAAGTTATGACCTTCGCCGCCGATGTAGCTTGATACTTCATAACCTGAAGTTAAGCGAACACGGCATACTTTACGCATAGCTGAGTTAGGTTTTTTCGGTGTAGTCGTATAAACACGAGTACATACACCGCGGCGCTGTGGGCACGCTTGCAACGCAGGAACTTTTGACTTTTCCTTGATGGTTTTGCGACCCTTACGAATCAATTGGTTAGTTGTTGCCATAAGGCATCCTTCTCCCGTTTGGTATAAAACAAAAAAATGGGCTAATCTGCCTTGCAATCCACTTAATAGTGAATATTGGCAGTACCCATTTTTAGGACAGTATATTATAAAGATATGTTGCTGCTATTTCAACTACTTATCAGCGATTTCCCTTTACAACTATTCTTCAATGTGCAATAAGTCTTTAACCTGTAATAAGCTAAATTAACTTGTCCATACTAAATGGCGATACTGAGCTCTTTTTCAAGAGCAGTAGAGATATTATCAACCCTACTATACTTTTAGCACTCTGTGCTTATCAGTACCGCCTATTTTAGCTTAGCAATTATTTCAGTAACTATATTGCTCGACTACTTTTTCGCTTGAGCTTGTTGCTTATCTTGTTTGGCATTATCATCCTTATTACTATCAACGCCTTCTTTGTCACCTTCACTGTCTTTATCGCTAGTTTGTTTTTTATCTTCTGACGTCTTAGCAGATTTGTTTTTACTTTGCTTATCTTGGTCAGTACTATCTTCTTTATCGCTCTCAGAGGTTTCAACTTTAGCTTCACTGCCACTGTCATCAGTGATGGCTTTATTGGCAAGCTTAGGCTCAGGCCCAAAAGTCGCTTGTGCTACGCCAATGACTTCGTCAATTAAGCTACTGTTATAACGCATACCAACGATGACAGCAGTCGCTGGTAAGAAGCGGCGCAACCAAGATAAGTTAATTTGATCCAAATCGATACCAACTTGTCCGGCAATATTATCGACTTGTTCGGCGTAGTAGTTGACGTTTTGATTTTTTAGACCTAAGTTTTTGAGCTCGCTATGCAGACCACGCTGTTGCGCATTATCGAGTAACCCTTTACCTACCCCGATACCTGCAAGCAAGGCTTGTTTTTCTTGCATCTTACTCAGATCAGCGCTTGAGAGTAGCTCATAAGCCATCTTCACGCCTTGCTTGCCAGTCAAGGGTTTATCATAGACAGCGGCTAGCTGATAAACGGTACGTAGTGATACTAATAGTAACCACAAAGTATCGGCTAGTAAGCCTGGCAAACCAGCAAGGCCGGTGATACCGCCTAATGTCGCTAGAGCGCGGTTTTGGTTAGCAATATCAGTTGCTAGCGCATAGCGCTGCTCATCATCTAAGTTTGATATATCGGCAAAACGATGCTCATTTGGCAGGTCTAAGCGGCTCCAACTAGAAGCAAGGTTAGCAACTTGCGCAAACGCACTATCGATAGTCGATTGAAAAAGGCTATTGGGAACTATCTTTTTGGCATACTTGCCATAAGTGGCAAAGCGCGTGCCGATCAGTTGCTGAGTGGCCTTTAACGTCTGCTCGCGAAACAAGTCTTGCTGATAATCTTCATCACCTAGATTGACCGCTTTATATTGACGCGGTTTGCCTGCCTTGGCGTTAGCGCTATCAATAAAAGCGCCCATACGCTCAAGATTATCACGAGTAAAGTGACCGATAGTGCTGATACCTTTAGAGAGGGTGTTACGCTTTGCCATAGTTATATCCTTAAATTGACAGGGTTAGCAGAATGTTATTGTTAGCGCCTATTGCTTTATATTTTAGGTGTTCTGCATTTTAAGCTGTTTGTATCTTAACCTTTAAAAAAACTTCTATTTAAAGGGTTGCGAGTTTTACTAAGTTTGCATTTGTTAGAGTAGCTAATTCTCATAACGTCTGTCAGTGTGAACAATGTTATTGAGAACATAAAGTTTGTATCTTCTACTGGCTTCTAATTTCCTTATAAAGATAAATACTGCTCGCAATGGCTTTATGCACTTTAAAGTCTAACGATTCGCTATAAATCAATCATACTTGCCAGTCAGTAAAATATATTGCATAGCTTGTGCATCATTATAGTCGGAACTAAGGTATCATTGTATGACTTTATCTGAGGTTCAGATTGGGCTAGATTGCGAATAATCTAGCTAACGAACAGCCGTTCATAACCTATCTGAAAATCGTAAAAACATCATTATTACAAGGAATAGAATATGCGCCGAGTGGTTATTACAGGAGCTGGGATCGTCTCTTGCATCGGTCATGATTTGGCTAGTGTGACCCAGTCTCTTAGAGAAGGACAATCTGGTATCACCTTTAATGAGTCCTATGCCGAGCATGGATTTAAGTCGCAAGTGAGCGGCAGTATCGATAAAACAGCATTGGATACCTCCAAAATCGATCGTAAGCTCAAACGCTTTTTTAGCGATGCTAGCCTTTATGCTTATGTCAGCGCTTTAGACGCTATTGAGCAATCAGGCTTGGCTCTTGAGACTATTAATAATAATCCACGCGTGGCATTAGTTGCCAGCTCAGGCGGCGCTTCGACTGAGAGTATAGTCAATGCGGTAGATGCGATGCGCGAAAAAGGTCTACGCGGTGTTGGGGCAATGGCAGTGCCCAAAACCATGGGCAGCTCAGTATCAGCGGCACTAGCGACTGGCCTCAAGATTCAAGGCGTCTCCTACTCTTTGACGTCCGCTTGCGCTACCTCAACGCATTGTATCGGTCATGCCGCTGAGCTCATCCAATTGGGTAAAGCGGATGTAGTACTCGCTGGCGGTAGCGAAGCGGAGCACTGGACACAGTCTTGTATGTTTGATGCGATGGGCGCGGTCAGTACGCAGTATAACGACACGCCAAAGCTGGCCTCGAGAGCTTATGATAAAGACCGCGACGGCTTTGTGATAGCCGCTGGCGGCGCGATGCTAGTAGTCGAAAGCCTTGAACATGCCCAGGCGCGCGGCGCTACTATTTTAGCCGAGATCGTCGGTTATGGTGCCAGCTCCGATGGTGCTCAGATGGTCGCACCAAGTGGTGAGGGCGCAGTACGCTGCATGCAACAGGCGCTAAACGATGCAGGCCTAGAGAGCGTCGATTATATCAACACTCATGGCACGAGTACGCCTCTAGGTGATATCACTGAACTGCAAGCCATCGCCAAAGTATTCGATGACGATATCAGTAAAGTCCCGCCGATAAGCTCCACTAAGTCCATGACCGGTCATAGCTTAGGCGCGGTCGGCGCGCAAGAGCTGATCTACTGCTTGCTTATGCTACAAGAAGGCTTTATTGCACCAAGCATCAATGTCGACACTCTAGATGAAGACGCCACTGGTTTCGATATTGTCACGCAAAAGCGCGAAACCGAACTCAAGACATTGATGAGTAATAGCTTCGGTTTTGGTGGTACCAATGCGACCTTGATTATCAAAGAATTTACCGCTTAATTTATGAGTACTCAACACCCTACTACTAATGAGACGCCAGCTATGCCAAATCGTAGCTGGCGTTTTGGCGACTTATCTGCCGCGGAGTTATTGCCTGTACTGCAGCAGCAGCTGCTCGCTAGAAACAGCGCGGCAAACTGGCAACTGGTTTGGCTCGATAACGACGGTCAGCCGGTTATCGGTCTGCTGCCTAAAGTCAGCTGGCAGCTTTACTCTATACCAGATTCGCCAGAGTCTTATAAGCTGATTCAAACGTTTCGCAACGATTCTAGGGCGACAACTGCAGAAAATATCACTTATGAGGCTTGGCAGCAGCAGCTTATTACTTATTGCCAAGGTTACCAAAAGCTAGAAAAAGCAGCGCAAACTACGCTCAGCTCGCCTCACTATCATCATGGCCTTATTGGTTTTATCGGCTATGACATCGCCGCGCAGTATTTAAGCCCAGCGGTCACTAGGACCAGCGCTGAGTCGCCGCTTGCAGCGCTCGGTCATTATGATATCTATCTAAGCGCAAATGAGAATACTGAAGCTGAGGGAATAATCTGGTCACTGAGCTGCAAATCGACTGATAACTCAGGCAACGCGATAGAGGATAATGACTTAGATCAGCTTGTCTCCTATCTCGACGCTTTAGAATATAATTTGGTTCAAGATCGTAAAGATGACACCTTATCTGACCCTAAAGCGGTAAGTCAGCTTACTCCGCTTCTCGCACCCTTAAAGCTGCAACCCCAGTGGCAAAAAAGTGACTATCAACAAGCTTTTGCTCAAACTCAGCGCTACCTACAGCAAGGTGACTGCTACCAAATCAACCTTACCCAGGCTTGGCAGGGTAAATTAACGGCTTTAACTAATCCTAAAGATAAGACGTCAGTCACCCTAAATTTGATAGACTATCTACCCAGCTTACAGCGTAATACGCAAGCGCCTTTCGCCGGTTATATGAGCATAAACGCTGCAAATAGCTCTGCGCTAAAAAATGCAGATTTTGAATTATTAAGCTGCTCGCCAGAGTTGTTTTTTACTTTTAGCAAAGACTCTAATAGCGACAAGCACACCATCACGACTAAACCTATAAAGGGTACGATGCCGCGTGGTGTTACTATGGAGGAAGATGCAACCTTTGAGCAGCAGCTAATCAACAGCGATAAAGATCGCTCTGAAAATGTGATGATTGTCGATTTATTACGCAATGATTTGGGAAAATACGCTAAGACAGGGTCGGTAAAAGTACCGCAGTTATTTACTATTGAGAGCTTTAGTAATGTCCATCACCTGGTCAGTACTATCACTGCTGAGTTAAAGGCAAACACTCATCCCTTGGCTGTATTATTTGGTAGCTTGCCAGCAGGTTCTATTACTGGCACACCCAAAAAACGCGCGGTCGAGGTTATCTCAGAGCTTGAGATAGCGCCGCGTGGCGCTTATTGTGGTACCTTGGGCTATATGAATTTTGATGGTAGTGGTCAATGGAACGTGCTAATTCGTACCTTGCAAGCTACCAGTTCGAAAGATGGTCATAAACAAGTCAGTCTGTGGGCAGGCGGCGGAATTACTGTCGCCTCAGAGGTTGATGCCGAGTATCAAGAATGCTTAGATAAAGTAGGCAATCTGCTTACAATATTGGCGCAAGCAGATTGCTAATAAAGACTTATCTTAATAACCAAAAAAAGTGCCTTAATTAAGCTGTTAGCTCTTTTAGCGCAGTAATGAGACGCTGATGCTGCTCAGCGGTTCCTACCGTAATACGCAGATATTCCTGAATACGCGGCTGATCAAAGTGTCTAACGATGATGCCTCGCTCACGTAATGCGCCTGCTATACCACTAGCATCACCGTCATGAGGACGCGCAAAAACAAAATTAGCTTGCGATGGCAACACCTCAAAACCTAAAGCTGCCAATTCGGTAGTCAAAGAATGACGCAAATCAATCACTTGCTGACAAGTCTGCTCAAAATATTCAGTATCCAAAACACTAGCGGTCGCGCCGGCTTGCGCAAGCTTATCTAACGGATAGCTGTTGAAGCTGTTTTTCATGCGCGTCAACGCTTCAATCAACGAGGCATTACCAAACGCCATCCCTACTCTGAGACCTGCAAGCGAGCGCGATTTAGAAAAGGTTTGGGTGACTAATAAATTATCTAGCTCGTCAATCAAACTCACCGCTGAAACGGGCGCTGCAGAATCGGCCGCACCAACTTGCGCAAAATCAATATAAGCTTCATCTATGACAATAGTGGCATTGGGATGTTCGCTGGCTAGCTTACGGATATCTGTGAGCGAGAGTAATAGACCCGTTGGCGCATTGGGGTTGGCAATGATGATACCACTACAAGGCTGACGATAAGCATCTGGGTCGATACTGAAATCAGCTTCTAGAGCGATCTTTACCAGCTCAACCCCAAAAGTCTGGGCATATACCGGATAAAAGCTGTAGCTGATATCGGGCGCTAGTAATGGACGCTCTTTCATAAAGAAGCTGGCAAATATTAAGGCGAGTACTTCATCTGAACCATTGCCTACGAAAACTTGATTGATATCGAGGTCATACGCTCTAGCTAAGGCGGCACGTAAGTCGTCAGATTCAGGCGCAGGATATAAGCGTAGCTCCTCAGCTTGCTGTGTAAGCACAGCACTGATCGCTTCAGTGACTCTTGGTGAGGGCGGAAATGGGTTTTCGTTGGTATTAAGCTTACATAAGTTATCGTGTTGCGGCTGCTCACCAGGGATGTAAGGTGATAAATTACGCGCTTTAGTGGACCACAGCCTAGTATCTACTTTTATTTCACTCATAAATTATCCTACTATTATTCTACTCTGACAGCCATATTAATAGTACCGTAATACGCTGTTAGAAATCCCCAATTAAGAAACAAGTTAAAAATGATCAGCCCCGCATCATGATGACTGTTTATGAGTCATCGAGGGTTTATTATATCTATTAGTACGTCTATATTTTTATGCTGTCATTCAGTTATTTATAAAGTCTTACTGGTAACGATAACGAGCAGAACGCGCGTGCGCCTCTAAATCTTCACGCTGCGCTAAGATATCAGCGGTCTGGGCTAAAGGCTTACTGCCCCCTTCACTACAATAGATGATAGAAGATTTTTTTTGAAAATCATAAACCCCTAACGGCGATGAGAATCTGGCCGTGCCTGAGGTAGGTAGGACATGGTTAGGTCCAGCGCAGTAATCGCCGATAGCCTCTGGAGTATGACGACCCATAAATATCGCCCCAGCATGACGAACGTCATCAAGCAGGCTCTCTGGATCATCAACAGACAGCTCTAAATGCTCAGGCGCAATACGATTAATCAGTGCCATACCGTCCTTTCTATCTTTAACCAGTATCAAAGCGCCACGGTTTTGCAGAGAGTCGCGCGCGATATCCGCTTTAGGTAGCTCGCTCAAAGCCTTGTCAATCTCCGCAGCGACCTCGGCTAATTGCTCACTACTTGTAGTGACAAAAATAGCTTGTGCGATACGGTCATGCTCGGCTTGTGATAACAAGTCCATCGCTAGCCAGTCTGCTCGATCATCGGCTTCGCCTTCAGCATAAACCAATACTTCAGAGGGCCCGGCGATCATATCGATGCCCACTTGACCAAAAACGGCACGCTTAGCGGCAGCGACGTATTTGTTACCTGGGCCTGTGATCTTATCTACTTGCGGAATCGTTTCGGTGCCATAGGCTAAAGCAGCTACCGCCTGCGCTCCTCCTACGGTAAAGACTCGGTCAACTTCTGCCAAATGCGCGGCAGCCAATACCAAGGGGTTGAGCACGCCATTAGGCGCAGGTACCACCATGATGACTTCACTCACGCCAGCGACTTTTGCGGGGATAGCGTTCATCAGTACTGAGGAAGGATAAGAGGCTAAGCCGCCGGGCACATAGATGCCGACGCGATCAAGCGGCGTGACTTTTTGACCCAAACGATTACCCAACTCATCTTCATAGTGCCAGCTTTCTTGTACTTGACGCTCATGAAAATCCTTGACTCGCGTGGCAGCGGTGTTCAGCGCTTCTTTTACCTCAGTATCAAGCGTGGTAAAAGCTTTCACTAAAGATTCTTGTGAGATCTCTAGCTCGGCCATTGTTGTGGCAGGATGCTGATCAAATTTTTGTGTTAACGCCAACACCTCGATATCACCATGAGCACGCACCTGCGCGATAATATCATCAACAGTCTTTAATAAACCCCCATCGTTAACGGTCTCAAAAGCAAGCAAAGTAGATAGTTGCTGCTCAAAGTCACTATCTTGAGTAGTCAATTGGCGCATAACTGGATCCTATGGTTGAGCTGATAATGAGTCGATCAGCAAAATGATAAGCGATTTCAAAGCAAACCTTAACCACGTAAATGATTACTTATGGTCATATTTTTGCTTGTATAAAGAGCAAGCATAATAAAACCAGTGTAGCACGCCCTATATAAAATACGGTACTAAACTGATTGCTACACTCAGATAATGAGGTTTTATATTATTAATGGATAAAACTTTGCGCTAAGAAGCAGCTGTTATACTGACGCTGTTATACTCTCTTTAAAACTATCTAAAATAGGTTCAAGTAAAGCAAACTTGCGCTTATAACTGACTTGATTGACAATTAGCCGCGAGGAGACATCACAGATATGATCGCGCGGCTCAAGACCATTCGCAATCAAGGTATTACCAGTGTCGACGACATCGACGATCAAATCGCCCAAGCCCACTAAAGGCGCAAGCTCCATCGAGCCATAAAGCTTGATGACATCGACTTGCTGACCTTGACTGGCAAAATAAGCGCGGGCAACATTGACGTACTTAGTAGCGATGCGCAAACGGCGATTAGGCAACGTAGCACCCTTAACGCCAGCCGTCATCAGCTTACATTGTGCGATTTGTAGATCTAAAAGTTCATAAACATGATTGGCACCATGCTCAAGTAAGACGTCTTTTCCTGCCACCCCAAAATCAGCGGCGCCATGCTCTACATAAGTAGGCACATCGCTTGCTCGCAAAATCAGTACGCGCACATTTGGGTTGGTGGTTGGGAAGATAAGCTTGCGCGATGCACTAGGGTCTTCTAACAAATCCACCCCAGCTGCTTGCAGCAGCGGCATAGTTTCATCAAGAATACGGCCTTTAGAAAGCGCTAAGGTTAGACCATTAAACTCATTGTCCACTTCGTTCAATAAAGCGTTGTCCTGCTGTTTTTCATTATTTCCAGTCATAGTTTTTTCTAAAGTTTGGATAAAATTTAAATAATAAGTGTCGATTGCAAATATTAAGCGTCGATTTAAGGGGGTTTGTTCTATAGCAGTCTTGCGACCCTTTATCAAAAACAGCGCTCGTATTATCAGTATCAGTCGTTGCTGTTAATACGCTCAATGTTCACGCCTAAAGCGCGTAGTTTATTTTCAACGTCTTCATAACCGCGATCGATATGATAAATACGGTCAATAAGGCTTTCACCTTCAGCCGCCGCTGCCGCCATTACTAGCGACATAGAGGCTCGCAGATCAGTTGCCATCACTGGTGCCGCTGTGAAGTTCTCAACACCCTTCACGACAGCCGTATGGCCATCGACTTGGATAGAGGCGCCCAAGCGATTGAGCTCTGGCACATGCATATAGCGATTTTCAAAGATATTTTCAATAAAGGTACTCGTGCCATCAGCCAGGCAAGAGATAGCCATTAGCTGAGCTTGCATATCAGTAGGAAAGCCTGGATGAGGCTGAGTACGAATATCGACAGGCTGCGGACGAATACTCATCTGCGCGCGAATCCAATCCTCACCTGTGGTAATCAACGCGCCCATCGACTCAAACTTCTCTAGTACAGGAATCAACAATGCAGCCGACGTTTTCTTGGTCAATACATCACCGCGCGTCATCAAAGCACCGGCCAGATAAGAGCCTGTCTCGATACGATCAGGTACCACCGAATACTCACAGCCTTGTAAGCGTTCAACACCTTCAATAGTCATCGTCGCGGTGCCAATGCCGCTAATTTTCGCGCCCATTGCCACGAGCATATTGGCTAGATCGACGACTTCTGGCTCAAGCGCACAGTTACCAAGAACCGTCGTTCCTTTCGCTAAAGCGGCAGCCATGATGACGTTTTCAGTACCGCCAACCGTCACCATATCAAAAGAAAACTTACAGCCGATCAGCTTACCCCCTTTTGGTGCTTGAGCTTTGACATAGCCATTTTCTACGCTGATCTCAGCTCCCATCGCTTCAAAAGCTTTAAGATGCTGATCAACAGGACGCGAGCCAATCGCGCAACCCCCTGGCAAAGACACTTCCGCTTCCCCAAAACGGGCTAGCAGTGGCCCTAAGACCAAGATAGAGGCGCGCATGGTTTTAACTAAGTCATACGGCGCGTAGAAATTATCTATATTTTTAGTATCACAAGTCACTGTATCGCCATCTTTATGGATATCGATTCCCATACCACCGATGAGCTGAATTAAAGTGCGCACATCTTGGAGTGAAGGCACGTTATGCAAAGTCGTTGGGGTTTCGGCTAATATCATCGCCGCCAATAACGGTAAAGCAGCGTTTTTAGCACCGGAGATGGTGACCTCACCTGCAATACGACTGCTTCCGGTAATTAAGAATTGATCCATAAAATGACAACCTAAGGGTAGTTATGATGATAAGTAAAATAGACCGAAACGAGTCTAGTAACACTAGCTAGTAAGCTGATATGTGTTAGTAAGCTTAGCTTTGGGCGTAGCATTTTAGCCCTTTGACTGCACTTCCCATTCAGCAGGCGTCAAGGCTTGAATATTGAGCGCATGTATATCACCGCTTGCTATCTTGTCATTGACTAACGCATAAATAGCTTGTTGGCGCTGTACGCTGCGCTTGCCCTCAAAGCTGGCATCCACCACGCGTACATCAAACTTATTACCTTGATTGGCTGCTTGAATAAAAGCGTCTGGATAATGCTGCTGTAAAAATGCGATTAAATCATCAGCGTTCATGCTCATAAAGTATCCTTTATTCTTTAAAGATGTTTTATTTCAGTATTTTTATTACGCGTGCGACATTATAACAAGAGTTTGACTCTCTGACAGTATTGTCTAGCACAGTATTGTCAAGCATCAGCTACTTATACTGCTAGCTATCAGCTGTGTTATAAAACAGCAGATGAGAGCTAGTGATAATGCAATAAAAACATTAACTGTTTTATCAATAGGCTCAGACTTTTTTAGTTAAGCTTTTTATTGAGATAGCTCAAGACTTGCGCGCGCACATCATTGACCCAGCGCAGTGGTGGTGCCATGGCGCCAATGCTAGTGGCATGACTGGCGCCTTTTATCTCACCATTCTCAACCGTTGCGCCGTAATCTTTGAGAGCCTGAGTCATTTTCACGGTATTGGTGTCATAAACCGTTTTATCATTCTCGGCGGTCAGTAATAGATAAGGCGGCTGTGGACCTTTAATTTGTCGATCAGGCATCACTTCGTCAGGCGTCGCATCATTGGCAAAGGCGCTGGAACCGCCATATTTTCGAAAGTCATAGCTATAAGGCCCAGCGATACCGATAACGGCGGTGATATCGTCTGGGCTAACGCCATAAGGCGCTAAAAAATCCTCGTTAGACATAGCCGCGACCACATTGAATGCGCCAGCTGAGTGTCCGATCACCGCTAAGCGCTGTGGATCCGCATGTAGGCTTTCAGCATTTTTATAACTCCAGGCGATAGCCTGCGCGGTGTCTTCCACAAAATCAGGATAAACGTGTTCAGGCGCTTTACGATAATTAATGACCGCCGTAACATAACCGGCCTGCGCTAAGCTTTGACCGACGAAAGCGTATTCGTCTTTATTGCCACTCTCCCACGAGCCCCCATGGACGAACACCACCATAGGGTAACTACTGGTAATCGCCTTTTCAGTCTTCATCGCTTGCGCTAATGGCTTGGGATAGTAGACATCTAAGTCTTGCGCTGACTCATCACCATATAAGATATCTTTACTGACCGTAACGCCGCCACTCGCAGTCAGACCGTTGACTATAGCCAATGCGGATAATGCTTGCGCCTGCTGAGTGGCCACTAGCATACCGCCAAACGCAAACGCGGCCGTCACCCCTATCTTTACAAGCTTAGATTTCTTTACGAGCTTCAATTGACGTGACGGCTCAGAGTTAATACTTGCTGATTGGGGCGCATTGGCTGGCTGCTTCATGGTCTACTCTCCTATTATTCTGGTTTTATCTGTTAAAAGTAAGATGCGAGCTTCTACAACAGTAAATAGCTTAATGGTTAAAGATGATGAAGTCAGATAAACCCTGTGATAATGGTTAGCATTCTTGTGAATGCTCAGCCTATTCTAACCTCTACTCATCTTGGTACAAGTCAACATAAGGACTAGAGGATCTAGGGGCTATCGGCGTCTCTGCAGGAGCGTTAATAGGCTGCGTATTGTCAGCGACGGGAGCGACAACCGCGCTGTTAGTAGAGGCTGGTGTTGGGGTTCTAATAACTGCAGTGGCGTTTGGTACCGTGACATCTACATTAGTAGCCAAAGTAGGATCAGTCATGATGTCTTCATCGCTGATAGTCGCGCCTATATCATTGACTAAGGTCGTAAATAACACTAGCTCGGTGATGCCCGCCGTATCATTGGCGATATCGATTAAATTACTCTGCTGCGTTGGGGTCATGCGGCCCATGATATAAACCACACCGTTATTGGTTACCGCTTTGAGCTGGGATGACTTTACCCCATCGCTCGTCGCGACTTTTGCCAGTAGCTTTGAGGTGATATAACCATCTTGTACCGTTGAGCTATAACCGCGAGCGACACTAACGCTAAGCTCGTTATAGACTTGCCGCACATCAGGCATTGACTTAATGACTTGCTCTATTTGCGATTTGAGCGCCTCAGTAGGAACTTCCCCGCTCAGCAATACTTCACTATTGAAGCTGTCTATGCTCATCCGGCTGTTTTGCTGCAGATTCTCTTGTAATCCGTAGACGTTGATTTTGGCCGTGTGCTCTATACTACGATCGAGCAAACGCTGCGGAATAGTACGCTCGGTGACCGGTACGCCATAAGTACCGTTGGTGCTATTGGTTAGATAGTTAGTCGTGCAACCGGTGATAGCGAGACTTGCCGCCACTAGGCTAGTCATCATCATTTTGACACACGTTTGACGACTTAAGGTGTTTGAGATAGCAGCGAGCGGAGACATCCTTATCATTATTTACCTCTTGGAGCATGATTGTTAGAGCGTGATTGATACGATTTTATGACCTTTATAGATCTCTAAGGAGTTTAGCTACTTTACTTAATTTTCGCCATTAGTAGTTAGGTTTTTGGTAACGATATCTATTAACGATTGAGCTTATAGCTCTTAATTTATAATAGCATTTAGGTCAAAGATATCTCGCCTAAGCATTGATAAATAAACATTGATGACTAAGCATTGCTAACATAGATATTTGGCTACCAAGCCTGTGCTGCAAAAGCTCCTTGTAGCCATTCTGGCCCCGCACTGAGCGCAGCGTCTCTGAGCTTGCGATGATAATCAGTCGTATCATAAGCAATCACATCGAAGCGACACTCATAATCGGCGTACTTAGGATGCTGCTGCAAAAAATATTTGGCGGTCTTGATAATTTTATGTCGCTTTGCCGCCGTTATGCTGAGCGCGGCATCGCCAAAGCTGGATATTCGGCGTTGCCGCACTTCGATAAACACTAAGGTCGACCATGATTTTCCGGTCTCTAGCATTACTAAATCAAGCTCACCTACTTTGGGTTTTTGCCAGTTTTTTGCAATTAAGATAAGCCCTTTTGCTTGCAGATACTCACAAGCCTGATGCTCATAATGGCTGCCTTGGCGCTGCCTGGGCGAGGTCAATAGTAGCGGTTTATGTTCTGGCCTTTTATTCGGCTTTTTATAGGTCATAGCCTTAATTAGTCTGCGCAACATTTCAGAATTATCATAGCACAACATGCTAAACTAGCTAAGCTTTACAGCTTTTACTTTTTATTCTAATTTTCTATAGCGATTTGAGGTTTTCATGTCCACCCTTACAAAGATGCCAGCGTGTTTGTACATCGTTGCTACTCCTATAGGCAATCTTGCTGACATGACTGCGCATGCGATTGATATCCTGAAACAAGTCGACATTATCGCCTGCGAAGACACTCGCACCTCAGGCAAGCTGTTGTCACATTTCGGTATTCATACTAAAGCTGATAAAGCCAATGAAACTGATATTAATCGTGATAATGCTAAGACAGAAGCATTATCACAGAACGACGCAAATAACAAAGGTCACAATAAGCTTTGGGCATATCATGAGCACAATAGCGCGATTCAAACACCCAAGATTATTGAGATGATCGAGCAAGGGCACTCCGTTGCTTTAATCAGTGATGCCGGTACGCCTTTGGTCAGTGACCCCGGCTATCAATTGGTACAAGCCGCTCATGATGCTGGAGTAAAAGTATCGCCTATCGTCGGTGCTTCAGCCGCTATCGCTGCGCTCTCGGTAGCCGGTCTGCCCTCCGATCGCTTTAGTTTCATTGGTTTTTTGAATGCGAAGACTCATGGCCGTCAAAAGCAATTAGAGGCGCTAAAAGCGCGTACGGAAACCTTAATATTTTATGAAGCGCCGCATCGTATTATGGCAAGCTTGAGCGATATGGCTGCGGTATTTGGGACAGAGCGCGAGGCAACGTTTTGCCGCGAGCTGACTAAGACTTTTGAGACCGTACATAAAACGACGCTTGGCGATTTGGTTAAGTTTGTCACAACCGATGACAATCAACAGCGCGGTGAAATAGTCGTCGTTGTTGCAGGAGAGGCTAACGTAAAGGATGCTGATATCAGCATCCATGATGAGCTTTTGGAGCGTCTACTTAAAGACTTGTCAGTAAAAAAAGCTGCAAGCTTAGCCTCCGATATCACTGGGGTCAAAAAGAACGCTTTATATCAGCGTTTACTTGAGCTACAAGCTTAGCGGCCGTTACGATAAAGACAGTTTGTATTTATTTCGCTTGTTTTAAAATAGCGTTCTAGCATTCAATTAGGAGAAGTAAGCCATGTACGATGTGATAGCAATAGGTAATGCATTGGTCGATCACGAATATGTGTTGAGCGATGCCGCCTTAGAAGAGACGGAATTAACCAAAGGCAATATGACGCTCGCGGCGTTTGAAGAGCAGCAGCAATTGCTTGCTTACTTCCAGCTGGCCAATATCGAACCTTCAAAACAAGCGGGCGGCGGCTCAGCGGCTAACGCTATGTATGCCTTTGCCAGTCTTGGCGGCAAGCCTTTTTATGCCTGCCGCGTCGGCGATGATGAGGCTGGAAAATTCTACTTAGAAGACTTACATAATGCGGGCGTTGCAACCTCAGAGCGATCGATTCATGAAGGCGGTGTTACCGGCTCATGCGTGGTGGCGGTAACAGATGATGGTGAGCGTACCATGCAGACTTACCTCGGTACCTCAAGCGATATCAGCGAGGAAAACGTCAACTTTGAGGCACTAACAAGGGCAGATTGGCTCTATTTAGAAGGCTATCTTGCTATGTCAGAAGGTATTCAGCCGGCTATGACTAAGCTGCGCCAGCAAGCCGGTATTCATAATGCTAAAATAGCCGTCAGTTTTGCCGACCCTGCCGTGATAAAGTTTGCCAAAGAAGGCCTGCTCAATATGCTCGGTAATAAAGTAGCGGTGATATTTTGCAATAGCGAAGAAGCCAAACTGTTCACTGAAAAAAAGCAAATCAAGGCCGCCGCTCGTGCCCTTCTTAACTATTGCCAAATTGCGGTAGTGACCGATGGCGCTAATGATACCATTATCGCGCATAAGCCTGATGAGCAGACCAGTATCGATATCCATCAAGTCCCTACCCCAAAAGTTATCGACGTTATCGATACCAATGGCGCCGGAGATAATTACTCAGGGACTTTTTTATATGCCTTATCACAGCATTACTCACTCCCTGAGTGTGGGCGTCTAGCCGGTGAAGTATCAGCGCAAGTGATTCAGCAGTTCGGTCCCCGTCTAGAGTCGCAACTCTATAAAGATATAGCGCGGCGCGTACTGACTGCGTAAATAGCTTTGATTACTTTTTGCTTTAAGTACTATTAATCTTAAGTACTATTAATCTTAAATATTATTAATTATAAGTATCAAAAAAATCCCACCTCTATCTTGAGATGGGATTTTTATTTTAGCTAATCATTTTATCTAACCAAAGATATAAAGCGAGCTATCTAAAGCACTAAGCTTTAGCCAAAGCTTGCTCAAGATCGGCTTTGATATCTTCGATATGCTCAATACCAATCGACAAGCGCACCATGTCTTCGGTGACGCCGGCTTGCTCTAGCTCTTGACCGTTGAGCTGCCGATGCGTGGTGGTCGCAGGATGGCTCGCTAGCGACTTTGCATCGCCGATATTGACCAAACGCGTAATCAGCTGCAGCGCATCAATAAAGCGCGCGCCTGCTTCGCGGCCGCCTTTTACGCCGAAGGTTAGAATCGCTGATGGCGTGCCTTTCATGTATTTCTGCGCCAAAGCGTGATCAGGATGATCTTCTAGGCCTGCATACTTAATCCAAGCGACCTTGTCATGACCCTTTAGATACTCAGCGACCGCTTGGGCGTTCTGGACATGGCGCTCCATACGTAGGCTTAGAGTCTCAATGCCTTGCAAGATTCCAAAGGCGTTGAGCGGACTGAGCGCCGCCCCTGTATTACGCAGCGGTGCCACGCGAGCGCGTGCAATAAAGGCCGCCGCACCGACGTCTTTGACGAAGTTAACACCGTGGTAGCTAGCGTCTGGCTCGTTCAGTAGTGGAAAGCGCTTAGGATGATCGCCCCAAGCAAATTGACCGCTATCAACAATAGCACCACCGATTGAAGTTCCTGTGCCGCTCATATATTTGGTGAGTGAGTGAATAACGATATCAGCGCCGTATTCAAACGGACGACAGAGCGCAGGCGTAGCAACCGTATTATCTATCACTACTGGCACGCCATACTCATGCGCGATGTCACTTACCGCTTGGATATCGATGATATTACCTAGCGGATTACCGATACTCTCAGCAAACACCATCTTGGTTTTATCATCGATTAGATCGCGAATCGATTCGGGATTTTTATGATCGAAGAAACGTACCTCGACGCCTTGACGCGGCAGCGTATGAGCAAAGAAGTTATAAGTGCCGCCGTACAAGGTCGATACCGCAACGATATTGTCGCCCATCTCGCAGATGGTCTGCACCGCATAAGTAATCGCTGCCATACCAGAGGCAACGGCTAGAGCGCCGATACCCCCTTCAAGCGCGGCCACTCGCTCCTCTAGTACCGCATTGGTCGGATTCATGATACGGGTATAAATGTTGCCCGCGACCTTTAAATCAAACAGATCAGCGCCGTGTTGAGTATCGTCAAAAGCATAGGAGCTCGTGTGATAAATCGGTACGGCAACGGCTTTTGTGGTCTGCTCAACGCTATAGCCAGCATGAATCGCTAACGTCTCTAAACGCTGATTATGGTTACCGTTTTCTGCATTTTCCTCGCTCATAATGTACTCCTTATTAATTGCGATTTCTAAGTTATAGCCAATTCGAAATAAAATCGCTACTTTAATATCATCGTGCTACTGGTAGCACTATATCGGTTTTAAAGTGAACTAACTGTAGTTTAATCTCTAAAAAATCATCGGATTGAAAGCTTATTCAATGATAATCAAATGTTAGGCATAAAAAAAGCTGAGTTAAT
Organism: Psychrobacter sp. 1Y11; assembly: GCF_052259045.1. Lineage (NCBI taxonomy): Bacteria > Pseudomonadati > Pseudomonadota > Gammaproteobacteria > Moraxellales > Moraxellaceae > Psychrobacter > Psychrobacter sp. 1Y11. The sequence goes on along the minus strand of NZ_JBQQER010000014.1, from coordinate 56,803 downwards.
CATAACCCAGCTTCCTTATGAAAAGAATAGCGAATTTTTTATTACTTAATGAATAAATATCATAAGCAAAGAGAATTAACAACCCATCTTTATACAGAGCTTATTTATAATAAGCGTTTTCAGTGCGGGTATGATCGGTATCATCAACGACTTGCGTCAACTCTGGAATTTGTTGCTTAAGCTGTACTTCAACGCCTTGACGCAGAGTCATATCAACTGCTGAGCAGCCCTGACAACCGCCACCGAACTTCAGCACTGCAGTCAGGCCAACACCTTCTTCTTCGATGAGTTCAAGCAGTTGCACATCACCACCATGCGCGGCAAGACTTGGATTAATCTCTGACTGAAGCACATAGTTGATACGCTCTTCAATACTGGCATCAGCGCCTACTTTCGGCACTTTTGAGTTAGGAGCACGGAAGGTCAGCTGGCCACCGAAGCGGTCTTTATTATAATCAATCACCGCGTCTTCTAAGTAAGGTACAGAAGCGGCATCGATAAAGGCAGCAAAATTATCATAGCTGAATTTTAGATCGGCGCTATCTTCTTCGCCGGGCTGATTATAGGCCATACAGCACTCAGCACGTGGCGTACCTGGATGCTCCACAAAGATCCGGACACCGATACCGTCAGTATCTTGCTTGGATAATAAATCAGCCAAATAGCCTTGCGCTGACTCAGTTATAGTAATATTACTTTTAGCTTCAGTTTGCTCGGTATCAAGCGCAGACTCAAACTCTGCTTCATTGCTAGTAGGAGCACTTGCAGTTGGGTTTTGATTACTCATAGTATTTCCTGTACGTTATGACACCGACGCCTGATTGCTAGCACCGTTGTGTCGTCAGTTTACATACCTATCATTAAAACGATTTTAATTTAATGGCTATTATTTAAAAAAACTTAACCTGTTAAAGTAAAAGTTAATTTTGTTCAAAAATACCAGTGTATATTATGATTTTAAGCCATAGCATTTTTGCGAACTATTTTTTCACTGAATAAAGCCTTTGAGCGCTATTATAACCCAAATAGGTTTTAATTCCGACCTCGCTACTGTGATTTAATCGTCATCACTACTTCCTTTATATTAAGGCGATAATATTGATTATCAAGCCACTATCGTTATAGGATATGACGACTCTTTATTTAAGTAGCACAATACCAGTATCAAGCTACTAGCCACTGCGCCTATGTTTTCTCCTTCCCTTTACAAGCCACTATTTTATGATTTCTGAAGACTTAACCTTAATAACCACCAGAGATGGCGAAAAAATCGCCGTTTGGGAAGTTACTGATGAGACTGTTAATAAACCATCGCAAAAGGCGATAAAGAGACAAAATATCTTTTTGACTCACGGTACTTTTTCGGACAAAAAAGTCTGCTTAGGTATCGCCAGTTATCTAGCAGGCCTTGGCCATACTTGCTATATCATGGAGTGGCGCGGACATGGGAGCAGCTCGATCCCTGAGAGTAGATTTAACTTTGAGAGCGTGGCTACTCATGACTATGAGGCTGCTTTTCGCTACTTATTTGACGATCTCAAGCTTGATAACTTGCACTGCGTCACTCATAGCGGCGGCGGTGTTGGCCTAGTGATGTTTTTAGTGCAGAATCCTAGTTATATCACTAAGATTAATAGTATCAGCACTTTTGCTTGTCAAGCCTACGGCGCTGTCCTAAACCCGATCAGTTACGCCAAAATCCTTGCAGCAAAAATCTTTACTAAGCTGCTTGGCTATATACCTGCCAAAAAGCTCGGTCTCGGCCCTTTTAATGAAAGCTACTACACGATGACCCAGTGGTATGACTGGAATCTACAAAAAAACTTTAAAAGCAGCTTTATAAAAAATAAAGATATCGATAAACAGCTGAAGCCCGCAAATGAGCGTTTTGATTATCGGCAAGGTATGGCAAATATTACTACGCCTATCTACGCCATCAGTGGTAGAGGCGATCTATTTATCTCCCCAGCTCAAGGCTGCAAGCTGTTTTTTGATGAGTTTAGCCATGCTGATAATGTTTTTTGTGAGTACGCAAAATCCAGCGGGCATTTAGAGGATTACGATCATACACGAGTACTTATGAGCCGCAACGCCGCAAAAGAGATCTGGCCAACAGTAGCCGCCTGGATCGAAAAATATGCCAGCTAGAGCAAACTAAGACTACAAGTATTAAACCAATGTCACAGAAGATAACTAACTTAAGCGCTCACCCTCGTTAGACTCGGTAAGAATAACTAATAAAAAACTTTCAATGCAAACAATAACTAACAGGAGTAAGTTATGAAATTATACGTCATCCCAGGAACTTGTGCTATCGTTCCCCATACCGCCTTAGAATGGACTGGTGCTGATTATGAGCTTGAGTTATTAGACCATGATTCAGTCAAATCAGAAGAGTATCTAAAAATTAATCCACAAGGTGCGGTACCAGCAATCGTCGATGGCGAGACTGATGGTTCTAAAAATATTGTTACCCAAAATATTGCCACCCAAGTCTATATCGATGCCAATTATCCTGATGCCAATATATTTGGCACAGACACTTCCCCTGCGGGCAAAGCACAAGTGATGCATTGGCTAGCGTTCGTTAATGCTGATCTACATAAAGCCTTTGCGCCACTGTTTGGCCCTGATGGTTTCGTTGAAGGTGATAAAGCACAAGAGAGCTTAAAGCAAAAAGCTAAAGAAAAAATCGCCCACTTAATCAGATTGCCAAACGAGCAGTTAAGTAAACATGACTATCTAACAGGTACGAAAACTACCGCTGACGTTTATCTTTATGTGACGTTAACGTGGGCAAAAAAGTTTGACATTGATTTGTCTAAATACAATAATTTAAACGGTTTTATCAAGCGTATGGAAGCTGATGAGGGTGTCAGCGCAGTTATTAAGCAGCAAGGTTTAGAGAAGATTGAATCGCTGTCAGATTAATTTAGTTATCTAAAAGAACTGCTTGAGACCCTTCTATTCATGCAAGAGTAGAAGGGTCTTTTACATGAGCTTAGCTTCAACAGACCCTAGTTTTGGCGCAAAACATCTTTACACTTGTCAGCCGCTAAGCGCTTGTGTCAATATTAGCGTCATTATACATTTTTTGAGTAATAACAAATAAGCTTGTCGTAGGGAAAAAGGTTTATGAGCGCATCAGCAGCAGCTAATAATAACAACCATAAACACTATAAATATCTGGTTTTTATCGGGCGTTTTCAGCCCTTTCACTGTGGACATAAAGCGGTTATCGATGAGGCTTTGCAGCGCGCAGATAATGTCATTATGCTGATAGGTTCTGCTAACTTGCCACGTAGCCTACGCAATCCATTTTCGGTCGCCGAGCGTACTGCGATGATCAAAGGCGCATATAGCGATGAAGAAGCCGCGCGTATTTACTGTGTGGCGCTCGATGATGCGCTCTACAACGACACGCGCTGGCTAAAGTATGTACAAGCGGGCGTCAGATCGGTCACCGATAATTTGAGCGCAGATATTGGCTTGATTGGTCATTCAAAAGACAGCTCTTCATACTACCTCTCGCTTTTTCCGAACTGGGCTTCGGTCTCTGTACCTAATTATCAAAACTTGTCGGCAACGCCTATTCGCGATAGCTATCTGATGGGTGCGATGCCGACCCCTGAACGTACGCCTGAGTCCACCCGCCAAGTGTTAAAAGCGTTCAATAAAACGGACGAGTACCAGCGGCTGCACGAAGAGGCAGGGTTTATTGATAAATACAAAAAACAATGGGAGTCTGCACCTTACCCGCCGACATTCATGACTGCCGATGCACTTGTAGTGCAATCCGGACATATCTTACTGGTTGAGCGCCGCAGTATGCCGGGACGCGGACTTTGGGCTTTGCCAGGCGGTTTTCTCAATCCAAAAGAGACCTTATTTGATGCTTGTATCCGTGAGCTACGCGAAGAGACGCGTCTAAAGGTGCCGGAGCCTGTATTACGTGGTTCGTTTCACAGCCAGCATACCTTTGATGATCCATATCGCTCCGCGCGCGGTCGTACCCTTACGCAAGCCTTTTATTTACAATTAAAGAATGATGCAAAAGGTCTACCGAAAGTGAAAGGTGGTGATGACGCTGCCAATGCTTTTTGGTTACCGCTAGCTGAGCTAGACGCGAAGATGATGTTCGAAGATCATTATGCGATTATCACTAAGATGGTCGGGCTTTAGTTAATTATTCAGTTTCACTGCCTAAGCCGATAGACGGCAAGGGTTTTTATACATCGTTTATTATTCTAAATAAAACGATGTTAATGGATAAATTGTTAAACGTCTGGATTATAGAAGGAAGCAGATGTACCTCTAGTACTTCAAGTCACTCTATAGCTCAGACGTAACGCAAGTGATCCATTTAATTCAAAGCAGAGGAGTTCTGTGATGTACACTAGCAATTTCAACAATCTTATCTTAAATTCCGACAGCTACAAGACCTCGCACTGGGTGCAATATCCAGCGGGTAGCGAGTATATGTCAAGCTATGTCGAAGCGCGAAAAGGCGACTACGATGTGGTGTTCTTTGGTCTGCAAGCTTTTATCAAAGAGTACCTTAGCAAGCCCATCACTCAGCAAGATATCGATGAAGCCGAGCTCGTTATTGAGGCACACGGCTTGACCTTTAATCGCACGGGATGGGAGCTATTATTAGAGAGACATAACGGCTATCTACCGCTACGTATCGAAGCCGTTCCCGAAGGTAGTATCGTCCCTGTTTCCAATGTCGTCTGCCAGGTCATCAATACCGACCCTGATTTTTATTGGCTGCCAAGCTATATCGAAACCGCGCTACTGCGCGCTATTTGGTATCCCTCAACGGTGGCTAGCGTCTCTTATTACTGTAAGGGTATTATCCGTAAGGCACTAGAGAAGTCCGCCGATAATACGGATTCACTACCCTTTCGCTTGCATGATTTTGGCGCTCGCGGGGCTTCTAGCTTTGAGTCAGTGGCGCTAGGCAGTTTGGCGAACTTAGTGAATTTCTCAGGTACCGACTCGATGACGGCTTTGGTCGCTGCTAGTCGTTGGTACGGTATGGATAAGGAGATGGCAGCTTTTTCTATTCCTGCCGCTGAGCATAGCACGATGACCGCTTGGGGCCGCGATGGTGAAACGGCTGCTTTTGCCAATATGATTGAGCAATTTGGTGGCAAAGATAAAGCCTTTTCAGTGGTCTCTGACAGTTACGACTTGTGGAATGCCATCGACAATATCTGGGGTGATGAGCTAAAAGAAGCGGTCGAAAACATGGGCGGTACTTTAGTCATTCGTCCCGATAGCGGTGAGCCGACGAAGGTAGTGCGTGAAGCTTTAGAGCGCTTAGCGATAAAATTTGGTACCACTATCAATAGCAAAGGCTATAAAGTGTTGCCAGATTGTGTACGCATTATTCAAGGCGATGGCATTAACGCGCAAAGCTTAGGCAAAATCATCGATGCGGTGATGGATGCCGGTTTTAGCGCGGAGAATATTACCTTTGGTATGGGCGGCGGCTTACTACAACAAGTCAACCGCGACACGATGAGCTGGGCGATGAAAGCCAGCGCTATCTGTATCGATGGCGAATGGATAGATATCTATAAAGACCCTGTCACTAGTCACTCCAAACGCTCAAAAAAAGGACGACTGGCCTTAATAAAAGACAGCAGCGGTCAGCTAAAAACCATTAAAGTAGATGAGCTTGATAACAGCGCTCAAGGCTTACTACGCGATGTCTATGTCGATGGCAAACTACTTATCGATGATACTTTAACTACGATTCGGGAGCGTACAGGATGGTAGCGACGACTAAAATAGCTGGCGCTGCAAAAGAGGTGCTGCTAGCGCCTATCTATCTATATCAAGGCTACAAGGTCAAACGCGACACCGTGCGTTTGCCTGAGCCTGAAGGTGAGCGTCATGGACGAGTTAGACTTACTGACGCCGTCCAGCAAATAACAAACGACAACGACCATACCTTAAGCGTTATGGTCGTTGGTGATTCGGCAGCGGCTGGAGTTGGCAGTCAAACCCAACAAGATGCGCTAGCAGGTCAACTGATACCCGCCCTACAGCAACAAGCGCTAGATAATCAAGCCTTTGGTCAGCAGTTTGATACGCTGAGCTGGTCAGTACAGGCGACAACGGGGCATACGAGTTTTGACATTTTACGCCGCTTGTATGTCATCTCTAAACCTAGTCAGCCGCTTGATGTCATGGTTATCAGTGTTGGGGTTAATGATACGACTACACAAGTCGCAGCGGCTGAGTGGCAACAGCGACTCGAAGCGATTATTACTATTGCCCAGCGTAAATTCGCAGTGCGGCAGCTGATTTTTGCAAGATTGCCACAGATGGAACAAATGCCAGCATTGCCTGCGCCTTTAAATCATTTTGTGGCAGCTAGAGCCACAAAGCTCGATGACATATTGCAGCGAGTCTGTAGCGCTCATCAGGGTGTGACTTACATGGCAACCGATTTTTCGCGGATGTTAGACGAGCATGCAAACGGTGCGCCTATTGATATCTCGGTCATGTTTGCTGATGATGGCTTTCATCCCAGTAGCCTCATGTATGGGTATTGGGCGCAGCAATTGGCGGAGCTTATAGCCGAATTGTTTGACACCTGAGCTATCAGCTCAGTCACTGTATAGAAAATAAGAACTGTTATTTTTGCTTCTTTGCATAAAAAAACCGCTAAATCATTAGCGGTTTTTTTTGGCTTAACCTTATCTTATCGATAAGCCTATTAGGATCGTATTGCTTACTCAGCGTTAGTCGCTTTCTTGCTACGACCACCAAACGCGCCAAAGCGTTTGTTGAAGCTTGCCACACGGCCTTCGGTAGAGCTCTTACGCTGCTCGCCTGTGTAGAACGGGTGTGATGCACTTGAGATATCCAGTGGATAGTATGGATATTCTGTACCTTCGTACTCGCGAGTGGCTTTTGTATTAACGGTAGAGCGCGTCAAAAAGTACACGTCAGCGTTAGTGTCATGGAATAGAACTTCTTGATAATTAGGATGGATATCTTTACGCATAATAAACTCTCTTAAGTCCGATGTATGCCTGTTTATTGAAGCTTTAAGCATACGTAACTGAGGCACTAAGCACATCTATAAGTCTAGCAATTGCATCACTGGCTTATTCCAGCACCCAACACCACACCTTTGCTCTCTTAGCCTTTCCCCAGCGGGAAAATTGAACCGCGATTTTAACGGTTTTTAGGTCCTGATGCAAGTAATGTCTCCGTTAGCGTCCCTTAACATCCACGCCGACCTACTGTTATAGCGATAATTAAAAGCTTAGAAATTGATCACACATACTTTGAGACTACTGTTCAAGATATGAATGTAGTCTGTTCAAAATAGGAAAGGTTTGAAATTTTTGCAAGTCATTAGGGTCTGTTGAGCATTCATAAATGAGCACTGCTGATAGCTAAAATTGATCTAGTCTTCGTGCCTCTTTTTGGTTTTCACTGACAAAACTAATGCATATTCTTACGTATTTACTCTGACAGCCTCTTTAGTTTTTTATAAAATACCAGTCTAAATGATAAGTACAACTTCACAATTTTTATTTACAGCTCTAATTGATTAATAATGCATACGGTTGGTATTTCGTATTGAACTTAACCTATTGCGCACGCATATCATTTACAAAGTACCTTATACGACTATTCTTAACCAATTGCGTCTATGAGCTTCAAATACTTGGTAATCAAAAGTAGTGAGCTACAGTTGCTTCTCAAACGTTAATAAGAAAATATTAATACCTGTAGCCGTTAAAGACGCCAAAACAATAAGAGCAAAATAATGACTCAATCCCATGATAAAAAAGCAACAACACCATCCCAAATACTTACGAGCCGTTTTACTAGTAAGCCTGTGATGAACAAAAATAACAATCCTAAGCGCGTTGGTATCTTAGGCGGCGGTACTGCTGGTGCTACTATTGCTATTCGTTTGGCTGCTCTAGGCCTTGAGACTTATTTGTTTGAGAAAAAAGCCTCCTTAATCGATGGTCCGCCCATGTGTCATCTACATGCCGGTGGCAACTTATATCGCGAAATCCCAGATGAGGACTGCGTAGCGCTCTTAAAACAGTGCATCGATATCTTACGTCTTTATCCTTATACCATGGACGTGCGCCCAACGGTTTTTGCAGTTCCTAATCGCGATGAGGGGATGCCCGAGGATTTACTGCCGCGCCTTGAGATATTGACCCAAGCTTATCGTGAGCTTATTGCCCAAGATCCTAATAATAAAGTACTTGGCGATCCTGAGGACTATTATCAACTTTATAGCCATGAACGTTTGATTGAGTTATCAGAGCGTGAGCAAGTGGCAGTGCCAACTACGGTGGATGAATGGGTAATACCTGTTGCTAAGTATTTGGACTTAAATAAGGTTAAGTTTCCGCTGATTGTGGTACAAGAGTACGGCTGGAATATCTTTCGCCTCGCCGCTTCAGCGCAGTTAGCGCTAAAGGGTTATGATAATGCCCATGTCTTTACCGATACGCGAGTTGAGCAAGTGACGGCTGTTGAATGCAGCGACTGTACGACTGCTCATCATCATGTCAGCAAATGGCGAGTGGATTATCAGCAAGAGGGTAAAGACAGCGGTAGCGCTGACAAGACCGAATCTATCGAAGTCGATTATCTAATCAATGCTTGTGGTTTTCGCACCGGTGTCATCGATGATATGGTGGGGGTAGATGTTGAGCGTATGGTTGAGTTCAAATCCTCTTATATTACTCACTGGGAGGATGCAGGGGGTCAAATTCCAGAGATTATCGTTTATGGTGATCGCGGTACGCCAGAGGGTATGGCACAGCTAACGCCTTATCCAGACGGTTATTTTCAGATTCATGGTATGAGCAAATTTATCACTTTGTTCGATGATGGTTTAGTGGCTTCTAGTGAAAACAGTGCGCAGCCAAAACTACCTTCCCAATATCTGCATTATATAGAAGATGGCTGGGACAAAGCGCCTTTGCAAGCTCGTAGTCAGCAAGCGATTGAGTACATAGCAGAGTTTGTACCAACCTTTAATAGTGCGCGTACAGTAGGTAATGCTCTATACGGTGGTCAGCAAATCCCAGGCAAAGACGATACGTTACGAGTAGCTGATGTTAGTCTTTATGAGCATCTACACTATGCTCGTGCTGAGAATGTCAAAGCCTCGTCAACGTTATTGGCGGCTGATGAGATTGTCAAGCAACTGATAGATATAGGGCTGCTAGTAAAAGACTTGCCCGCTGACAAAGAACGCTATACGCATGACTGGGCTTATTTAGCGCGCAATAACAGCGCAGCCGTGCATGAAGTCGCACAAGAGCTTGCAAAACAGCGTGGTTTCCCCTTAGCTATGGCAGGCGTTAACCATGGTATTAGCGAGTTGCCATTAGATAGTCTGACGACTGCTGAGGTTTAGATTGATCCGCTTTGCTCATTTATTAGAGCGTGTTGAATAGTATCGATAATAAACAAAGCGACCGTTGCTAATGTAACGGTCGCTGATTGAGCGCAAAGGGTTAAGTGTAAAGGTAGTCTAATTGCCGACCATCTTTTTGGTATCTACCTCATCTTCGATAGTAACGATGGTTTGTAGCAGCTCTATAGCTTCGTCAATAGTGTTACAGACGACTAAGCGCTCTAGATCTTGTTGCTTCATAAAGCCTTGCTCAGTAGTGAATTTGAGATGCTCAATCATACGATCATAAAAGCCATTTATATTTAGGATAATCATCGGTTTTTCGTGCTGATAGAGCTGACGCCACGTGGCGATTTCCATAATCTCCTCAAGCGTGCCAAGGCCACCAGGTAAGGTAATAAAGGCATCGGCATACTCTGCCATCACCGTCTTACGCGTGTGCATAGTATCGGTGAGATGCAAACGAGTCAGACCTTGATGGGCGATTTCGTGCTTGAGCATAAAGGTTGGAATCACTCCAACCGCTTGTGCATCACCCTTGATGACTTCATCCGCGACTGCGCCCATCAGTCCGATGCTGGCGCCGCCATAGACTAAGCCTAGACCGTTACAGGCTAAAGCTCTGCCAAGCTCACGTGCAGCCTGCTCGTATATCTCATTATTACCTAAGCGCGAGCCGCAGTAGACCGCCACTAGAGGCATACTTAAGCTAGATTTATCGACCGCTTGCTCTATGTTTGAGATATCATTACTGGTAATGACTTCATAGTTTTCATTGTTAATCTTCATTTGCATCATAATATGTCCTATATTTTATTTAACTGTTATTTTTATGCTAGTGTTTTCCTACGCAAGTTGGTAAATATTGGCTTATAGTTCATGCTTATCTTGTTTAAATTATTTCTGCTTAATTCGCTTAGTCTACTAGCTAATTAGCCTAACCTACTATGTATTTTACCATAAGCCTTATCGTCAGATGTCCTCAACGACTTCTTACTACTCAACAACGACACTTTTAAGCCATCAGGATATGATTATGCTCGATAACGATACTCTTGCAATAACTGCAACAACTCATTCATCGGCCAATGATGTCAATAATTATACAAATAATACTGAAAATAGCGCTATCGATAGTTATCCCTTGACCATTATGACTGAGCGTAACCAGCCGTTAGCGGCGACTGTCTATCGCCCGCAAACCGACAGCAATTCTGAGACAACCCTTGCGATAAAAACAGCGGTAATGATAGCGCCAGCGACAGGTATCAAGCGTCAGTTTTATCTTAATTTTGCCACTTTCTTAGCGGAGCAAGGCTTTGGAGTTATCACCTTTGATAATGAAGGCATCGGTCAGTCTCTATCGACTACTCTAGCTAAGTCTGATGCTTCTCTCATTAGTTGGGGTCGCCATGACATGCCAGCGGTACTTGATGCTTTGCAGTACGAATTCCCAGAGGCCAGTTATCATCTCATCGGACATAGCGCTGGGGGTCAGCTCATCGGGATGATGCCGAACTATGCCGCTTTGAGCTCAGTATTTAACGTTGCGTGCTCATCAGGACGCATCAAAAACTTAGACATGCCGTATAAACTCAAAGCCATGGGCTTTATGGACGCGTTTATTCCACTAACTAATTTAGTCTTAGGTTATACGCCTGCCGATAAAATTGGCATGGGTGAGCCGCTACCTCGCGGGGTCGCGCGTCAGTGGCGTGAGTGGTGTAATGGCGCCGGTTATATAAAAACGGCTCTAGGCAAAACTATTCACAATCACTACTATGATGATCTGACTATGCCCTCATCCTGGCTCGGCTTTAGTGATGATGATATTGCCAATAGTGAAAATATGGACGATATGATTAGAGTATTCCCAAATATGCCCGTAGAAAAGCACTATCTAGACCCTAAAGATTTAGGCGTGAGTCACATCGGGCACATGCGTTACTTTAGTCGTAGTACTTATAGCAAAGCGCCGCAGCTCTGGCAGATGGCGGTAGATTGGTTAAATAAACAGTCATAAGCCTTAACAAAATTTAAGCAGCATCGTTGGTTAAAAGCAGATATTTATGGTGTGACAAACTGACTTCTCTCATCACTCTTTGGTTTTTTCTGCTTCTACTCGCTTCGTTAGCGCCGAATACAGCGTCGGCTGCATATTGTGAATATTCCCCAGCATCCACTTTATGTAGCTGATAGGTACCTCTTTTATCAGCTTGCCTTTGTGCTTACCAAAAGGCATCCTACTAGCGGGGCTGGCGGTATTAGATACCTTATGCGCAGCGGCAAAGTCGGTTGGCTCAATCTCTAGGCGCTCGCAACAGGCTTTATAAAGCAAATAACACATTCGCGCGTCGCCTAGTGCATCGTGAGCGGCGATAGTCATTTGCTTCGCCTCGTCTTTACCTAGCAACTGCTCGATGCACTTGGACTGACTATAACCCCTCCATTCAGGAAAAGCGACTCGCGCCAGTCTTACCGTACAAATCAGCTTGGCCGAAGGACTCCCTATCACGCGCCAATCAAAGCGTACGTTATGTCCTATCAGATACTCTGGCAGCTCAAACTTATCTGACTCAAAACGCTCACACCCTGCGACATCATCATCGGTGATACCATGAATCTTGATGACTACCGGCGATATCGTACGCCCACTATTAAAATACTTCATCCACTCAAAACCCGTGGCGACATTGATAGTCGCCACTTGAATAGGACGCGGATCACGGCCTTGATCGGTTTCAGTATCGATGATAAGGGCAGTATTTAGATTAATCATAAGTTAATTCAGCTAGTAGTAGCTGCAAATGTAAATGTAGCTAAAAACATTGTGATTATTAAGGTCTGTCAGTGTCAAGGTCGAATGCTCAACAGTCCCTAAGGTGTTAAACAGTCTTGCGACAATCATAATATTAAAAACAATATGTTATAAAGGTATATTATACCTATTAACCAAATTACAAGAGCGCGCGATGCCAGCCACTAAGCCTCCACCTCTACCAAAACCTTCTAATGCAAAAGCGCCTAAGCCTTCGCTTATTGGGCGTATATTCAGTCTATTACTCAGAGCGGCTTTACTCTTTGCGCTACTGTTCGTCGTAGATAAGGTGCTACCGAATCTGCGCTGGCAAACACAAAACTTTATCGTTGCCAAGTGGCAGCAAGTTAATCTACTACAAGAAGCATTGCCTAGTGATAATAGCTTACCAAGCCCGCTACCCGGCCAGCATTTGACTGATACTTGGGGCGCTGCTCGCAGTGCAGGTCGCTCGCACGAAGGCATCGATATCTTTGCCGAGCGTAACACCCCTGTGCAAGCGACTACACATGGTATCGTCAGTAAAGTGGGCGAAAACAACTTAGGCGGGCGCGTTGTGGTTATTGTTGGTCCAGGCGGCGCAGGACATTATTATGCGCATTTAGAAGAGTACGGCGATATTGAGGTCAATGATTGGATCGAGAGCGGCGACACTATTGGCTACGTGGGTGATAGCGGCAATGCCAAAGGCACGCCGCCGCATGTGCACTACGGGATTTATATCAAAGGTAGCGCGGTCAACCCTTATCCTTTATTAGTAAAAAATTAGAAACTGCTAAATTAGCTCATTTTTAAATTAAAATTGAGCGGTCCGTCATTGATACTCATCACTTGCATATTCGCGCCAAATTCACCCGTCGACACTTTGGGATATTGAGTCTTGGCATAAGCGACTAGCTCTGTAAATAGAGACTTTGCCGCCTCAGGACCCATCGCCCCACCAAAGTCAGGACGACGACCTTTGTCGGTCTTCGCCATCAAAGTAAACTGCGAAACCAATAATAAACCGCCACCGACCTGCTGTACATTCTGATCAAGCTTGCCAGCTTTCGCAGGATCACTCTCATTTTCAAAGATACGATAGGTGAGTATCTTATCGATCATACGCTTCGCCGTGTGTAAGTCATCATCAGGACCAAGACCAATATAAGTTAATATCCCTTGCTCGATTGCGCCAACGCTTTGACCATCGACCTCGACACTCGCCTGCTTTACTCGCTGAATAAGCGCTTTCATTGACCACTCCTTTATGGCTATTATTGCTGATAGATTAAGTATGCGAAGACTAGGGCGTGTTGAACATTTATAAATAGGCACTGCTGATCGCTAAAATCGTTCCAGACTAGGCGCAAGTCGAAGATAATGTTAATACCTTAGCTAGACTTGCAACACCGTATGGGGCAATTTTAGCATCAGCCTGCAAGGACAGGACTCTTTTTTGCCGCTCCTTTGCTAAAAATATCCCCTTAGAATGACTAAGCTAGATATTTTTACCCTTGAATCGCCTAAAAAATAGTCTCTGTCAGTGCCATGATCGAATGTTCAACACGCCCTAAGATAAACATGCAAAGATAACTTATCCACACACAGATAAAAGCGGATCATGATAAAATAAGGGTATTGTTATCATTATTTTTAGCTGTTATTTTCAATTTATTTTTAGGTAGCTCTTATGACTCTATTTACCACCCTGCAGCAGTTTCTACCGCAGCAGAAATTAAGCAAAGCCGCCGGACGCTTGGCTGCTAGCCGTCATCCGCTAGTCAAACGCGCCTTTATTCGTAGCTTTGCCAAAGCCTACAATGTGACACTAGAGGAGTATGAGCGTGATAGCTTCAACGCTTATGAGAGCTTTAATGACTTTTTTACCCGCGAGTTAAAAGACGATGCTCGCGCTATCGATAGCACTGTGGGTGGTATCGTTAGTCCTGCTGATGGGATAATATCACAGCTTGGGCAAATCAAAGATCATAAAGTCCTGCAAGCCAAAGGCCGTGACTATGATATCGGTCAACTGCTTGCCAATAGCGCTGATGGTGATTATTTTGCGGATGGCAGCTTTGCAACCGTCTATCTAGCGCCCAGTAATTATCACCGAGTACATATGCCTTTTGCGGGTACTTTAACGAATACTCGTTACGTGCCGGGCACGCTATTTTCGGTAAATACGGTCACAGCGGCCAATATTCCCGATTTATTTGCGCGTAATGAGCGTCTGGTTTGTATGTTTGATACCGAATACGGTAAGGCGGCAGTGGTACTGGTCGGCGCTATGATTGTCGCAGGTATTGAATCGGTCGCAACAGGTAAAATCACGCGTACAGATGATATGCAGGAAGAGGCGCATAATATGGCGCTGGCGAAAGGCGATGAGCTTGGCCGTTTCTATCTCGGATCGACGGCGATTGTGGTACTGCCAAAAGCGGCAAAGGCAGATTGGCAACAGAGTATGAGCGCTAACTCGGTGGTGCAAATGGGTCAGCTCTTAGGAACGGCTAAAGCCTGATACAAAGGCGTTAGCCTGTTATTAGCCAGCCCTGCTCAGCTGCATAGTCTAGCTGTGCGGTCATCCATTGATGAATAGTGGGAAAGCTATCTTTGATAAAAACATGAGCGGCTGCCACTTGCGACCGTTTTACGCCAAGCTCAATCCATGTCCTACCTTGCGTCTTTATATTTAATAAAAAAGGCAGTAAGCGGTCGACAACCTTAAGCAACTGAGTCTCGGCACTGTTTCCAGTTTCTTGCTCTTCCCAAATCTTGCTTAGTTCTGCTATACCATTACCGCGCTCGCTTTGCAGACGGGCTATACCATCGCGCTCTTTGATATGCGCATCTTTACGAGTATTAGCATACAAAAAGGTATCACCTGCATCAATTTCGCCTAAATCATGAATGAGCGCCATCTTCAGTAACTTCTCATGATTGACCTTCAACTCAAACGCTTCAGCGATGGACCAACATGCCATCGCTAAGTGCCATGAGTGCTCAGCAGAGTTCTCTATTCTGAATTCACTGGCAACGTCATTTTGGGTAATGTAATTACGGCGGTTGACGTGCTTGAGCGCATCAAGCTCTAACAAAAAATGAGTGATATCGTCCATGTCTCTGGCAGGATGACTGTCATTAGACTGAAGGCGATCTTGAAGGTTAGCGGACGGGCTAGCATACACAGAAGCCTTAGCAGTGGATGTAGCGGTTTGATACAAAGACATAAAAACTCGTTGAGTTGAAGCGTTAGTTTTGAGTGCTAGTAACGATAATGCTTTCATGGATGCTGCTGTATGCTACGCGGCAGCATCGCATTTATTAACGTCACTTATTAAAGATATACTATAGAAACGACTGTTTTATAACACTCGACCTTTATTTGATCAAATTACTAATCGTCTTAAAAGCAGGATCTTTACTACTGCGGCATAGCTCAAACAAGATAGATTCAACGGTAGTAATGACCCCACCTGCGCGGCGAATACGGCGAATAGCTTGCTTTTTGTCATAAGGAAAGCGCGAGCCCACAGCGTCGCCGATGATTACCGGCTGCATGCCATTGTCTAGTAGATCAAGCGCAGTTTGCATTACACAAACATGAGTCTCAACCCCGCATAAGATAACGATGCTGCGGTTTTGCTGCGCTAAGTGATGCCAAGAGTCATCATTGTCACAAGCACTAAAAGTGACCTTTTCAAAGCCTTTGGCGTTACTGCCTTCTAACACATCGGTAATCTCAGGCAAGGTTTCGCCTAGTCCTTTTTTATACTGCTCATTGAGCATAATGGGGATATCGAGCGCTTGTAGACCTTTGATCAAAGTCACTATCTTTTTAGTGATCTTTTCGTGATCTAAGATATGCGGCGTCAGGCGTTCTTGTACGTCGACAACCATAGCTTGGGTATTTTCGCGGGCGATACGGTAAGTCCGATCAGTAATCATAGTAGGCATATTACACTCCTTGTACGACTGTAGTCGTGTACTACAGAATCCTATAATATTAATTTATGCTATCTCTTATTTAGTCATAGTTTAGCTAGGGCGTCAATGAGATAAGCTCAAATATGCCCTCTCCCTTGTGAAAGATAAGAGTCAACCATAAAAAAGCCCTTAGCTATTTCGCTAAGGGCTTTGCTATATCACTAAGATTATTGCTTAATAAAAGTCAGTTCGTACTCTTATACGCGCTCAATAACGGTAGCGATACCTTGACCTAGACCGATACACATAGTCGCAAGGCCAATCTCAGTATCCATCTGCTCCATAGCGTTGAGCAAAGTCACGGTGATACGTGCGCCTGAGCAGCCGAGTGGATGGCCCAAAGCGATCGCGCCGCCGTTGATGTTGATGATGTCTTGCTTATCTTCTAGGCCCATAGACTTAATAACAGCTAAGCTCTGCGCCGCAAAGGCTTCGTTGAGCTCGATGGTTTGTATATCTTCTAGACTTAGACCGGCACGTTTCAGTGCTTTTTGCGAAGCCGGTACAGGGCCATAGCCCATGATAGCAGCGTCACAACCGGCGATACCCATGCTACGAATACGAGCACGCGGCTTAAGACCTAAGTCTTTGGCTTTTTGCGCACTCATGACTAGCATAGCGGACGCACCGTCAGATAAGGCTGACGAAGTAGCCGCCGTCACTGTACCCTTTGGATCAAAGGCAGGACGTAGCTTTTGCATTTGCTCCATCGTCGCATCAGGGCGAATCACTTCATCGACCGTGCACAGTTGCAGACGACCTTGTTCATCATGGCCTTCGATACCGATGATTTCGTTATCGAAACGACCCTCAGTAGTCGCTTCCCAAGCGCGGCGATGCGACTCAAGACCGAAAGCATCTTGCTCTTCGCGGCTCACATTATTCATGCGCCCTAGCATCTCAGCGGTCAAGCCCATCATATTAGAGGCTTTGGCATAGTGCTTAGAGGCTGCTGGGTTTAGATCGATACCGTGCATCATACCGACGTGACCCATATGCTCAACCCCACCAATGATGAAGGTATCGCCTTGATTGGTCATAATTTGCGCCGCTGCCGTGTGCAGAGCTTGCATCGATGAGCCGCATAGACGGTTGACCGTTTGGCCGCCCGTGGTCTTAGGGATATCAGCCAGCAGGCCGATATTGCGACCGATATTCATACCTTGCTCTAAGGTTTGGTTGACACAGCCCCAAATGATATCTTCGACATCATTGGTATCAAAGTCATTACGCTCAACTAAAGCGCGAACCAGCTCAGCTGATAGGCTATCGGCACGCACATGACGGAACATACCGTTTTTGGTTCTTCCCATCGCTGAACGTACACCGTCGACGATGACTACGTCTGTTGGACTTAAAGTTGTCATACTGTATTCCTTTTCAATTTGTTGTCAGCGCCGTAATGCTTAGCTTGATAGATTATTATTCATCTTAAATAGTCAGCAAGCTTACGGCACTTATCCTAATAGGGTATCTATACGTTGTTGTCTATATGCTTTTAAGACTCAGTTATGCAACAGGGTAGAATCTCTCACCAGCCGCGGCCATATCGCGGATCTTTTGCGGCGCTTCATAAGCTTTACCAAGGTGCGCATATTTTTCACACAGCGCTAGATAGTTATCTAGACCCAATTGATCGATGTAACGGCATGGACCACCACGGAATGGCGGGAAACCGACACCCATAATCATTGCCATATCAGCCTCAGCAGGCGTACTGACGATATTATCTTCTAAGCAGCGTACGGTCTCGTTACAGAAAGCTAGCATAGTACGGTCGATGATCGCTTGATCGTCAAACTCTTGCTTGTCGCTATCGGTTGTCGTTTCTAACAGCTTATAAGTGGCTTCGTCAGCGACTTTCTTTGGCTTACCGCGCTTATCGGTTTCGTACTTATAAAAGCCAACGCCGTTTTTCTGACCGAGACGCTCATTCTCATATAGATGCTCAATCGCACCTTTATAATCAGGGTTCATGCGATCAGGGAAACCTTCTGCCATGACCTCTGCGCCATGTACACCAGTATCTAGACCAACCACGTCGATCAGGTAAGCCGGACCCATAGGCCAGCCGAACTTTTCCATGACTTTATCGACATGGACAAAGTCAGCACCTTGCTTGAGCAGTAAGTCAAAAGCGCCAAAGTACGGGAATAGGACACGATTCACTAAGAAGCCTGGGCAGTCATTTACGACTACGGGCACTTTACCCATCTTGGTCGCTAGTGCTACAGTCGTAGCAATCGCTTCTTCTGAAGACTTCTCACCGCGGATCACTTCTACTAGCGGCATACGGTGTACAGGGTTAAAGAAATGCATACCGACGAAGTTCTCTGGACGTTCAAGCACTTCTGCCAAATGGGTGATGGAGATGGTTGAGGTATTAGAAGCCAAAATAGCATCTTTTTTGACTAAGCCTTCGACTTCTTTGAGTACCGCGTGCTTCACTTTAGGGTTCTCTACTACTGCTTCGATAACGATGTCGGTCTCGCTAAAGTCGCCGTAATTTAGCGTTGGACGGATGCGGCTTAAGGTTTCGCCCATTTTCGCTGGGGTCATTTTTTTGCGTTCGACCATTTTGCCTAATAGCTTGCTCGCTTCACCCATACCCAAATCTAATTGCTCAGATTTGATATCTTTCATGATGATAGGCAAGCCTTTGCTAGCGGCTTGATAAGCGATACCGCCGCCCATAATACCTGCACCTAGTACAGCAGCTTCATTGATTTCGTGCGCTTGTTTGCTGTGCTTTTTAGCAAGCTTTTTGACTAGTTGATCATTTAAGAACAGACCGACTAAGCTCTCAGCTTGCGGCGTTTTCGCGGCTTTAGCAAAGTAAGTGGCTTCTACTTCGATCGCTTTGTCACGTGGCAGATTCACGTGCTTTTCGATCGCTTCGATAGCGAGCGCTGGCGCTGGATACTGCTTTGGATTGGCTTTTGAGAAAATCATGCCTTTAGCGCTATTGAACGCCATCGCTTGCTCAAGCTGATTTAATTTAACAGGATTGAGCTTCTCTTCACGTTTGGCCTGCCAATCAAGCTCGCCTGAGATGCATTTTTTGACCAAATCGACAGCAGCATCTTGCAAGTCATCAGCGGCGACAGTAGCGTCAACTAAACCAAGCTTTAGCGCTTCGAGTGGTTTTTTGGGTTTACCTGTAGCAATAAGCTCTAAGGCATTATCAATACCGATGACGCGAGTACTACGCACCGTACCACCGAAGCCTGGGAAAATACCAAGTTGCGTCTCAGGCAGGCCGATGATAGCTTTTTCGCTCATCACACGGTATTCACATACTAAAGTCATTTCACAACCACCGCCTAACGCTGCGCCGTTGATAGCGGCAACTTTCGGGAATGGCAAGTCTTCAAAGCGATTGAAATTGTCATTGACTTTGACGCCCCAGTCTTTGATCTCATCTTCAGGTTTTTGGAATGAAGCGACAAATTCTGTGATGTCAGCGCCGGCGATAAATACGCCTTTGCTTGAAGTGACGATAAGGCCTTTAACATCGTCGGCTTTTTCTAAAGCAGTGACCGCTTCGCTAAGCTGTTTGTTGGTTTCCATGTCAAATTTATTAACGCTCTCACCTTCAGCATTAAAATGCATATTAGCAATGCCATCCTCTAGCATGCTCACGGTAATGCGATTTCCTTGATATACCATTTGAAACTCCTTGCTGGGTTATATGATTTATAGGGCTACAAAAGCTGATTGATACAATCAAAGCTTATTAAAAGTCACGTTTTTGAATGATTACTTTTTTGAATTGGTACGTTTTTGAATTAAAATTATCGTTGATAGTTATTAGTAAAAACCAATAATTAGTAAAAGACCAATAAAATGAAAGATCAGCTATTTAAGGTGATCTGTTAGAGCGTACAGCAATGTGTACTGCTATCAGCGCCCTTTAGCCTGTATCGACAATCAGTTTAGGGATTATAACCGCGACTGTCACAAGCTAAAGCCGGACTCGTAAGTCACTCTTAAATCTCTAATGGCCATTTACCTCTCCCTTAATATGCTTTATTTGTATAGCAGCACCTTAGAAGGAGCGGTTTTATAGCTCATCGTTATTGAGCGTTTAAGGGTTATATTATAAAAACATATTAGCGCTACGAGTTAAATCATCAATACGTAACGAAAGCTTAGCCAATCTTGCGCAGCTGCTATATAAGCCGCTATCACTATCATGCTAAACTAAGGCCATTTTCACTCTTGTTATTTCACTTAGTCATTGGTAGCTTTATGTCTCTCCCCTCCACTCCGCATTTCGTTCCTTTTGACTCTTTTGAGCAGCTATCTAGCTCGTTACGCGTGCAATTAGCCGCAGATATTGAAGCGCTATTTATCTATGCTGATTTGCCAAGTCCTTTAGATGAAGCTTGTCGCTATGTGATGACAGGTGAAGGTAAGCTGGTACGGCCTTTATTAGTCGCCAGTGCTTTTGCTAGTGTGATCGCGACCTCTAATGATACCGCCTTGGCTGATGAACAAGCCGAAACTACAAGCGTAATAGAAGATAAACCAACAGGTTTGGCTGCTCTTTTGCGCCATGAAACTCATTATGATATGTGCCGAAGAGCAGCACTAGCAGTGGAGCTATTGCACACTTATTCGCTAGTGCACGATGATTTGCCTTGCATGGATGATGATGAGCTGCGCCGTGGTCAGCCCACCGCTCATATCGTCTTTACCGAGGCGACCGCTTTGCTAGCAGGTGATGTTTTGCAGACGCTGGCTTTTGAAGTACTGAGCGCCGAGATCGACACCTTTGCGCCTTTTAATGACTTGATAGCCAGTAAGCTTTTGGCCGTATTTGCACCGCGAGCGCGGCGGATGGTGGCAGGGCAAATGCTAGATCTCAATGCAGAAGCGAGTACAGGCATATCGCAAATGGATTTGGAAGCTATTCACCGTGATAAGACCGGCGCGTTAATAGAAGCGGCTATGCTGATGGGCGGGATTTGTGCGGGTGCTACGGCGCCGCAACGTATAGCACTGCAAGACTGCGCTCAGTATATTGGTCTGGCCTTTCAAGTACAAGACGATATCTTAGATGTGACTGGTAATACCGATGATCTAGGTAAACCGGCTGGCAGCGATGAAAAACTAGACAAATCAACCTATGTCAAGCTCATGGGCGTCGACGCGGCCAAAGACTACGCGCAGTCGCTGTTTGCGCAAGGCCGCAGTGCAATACCTCGTGAATTAGGTAACAACAATGCGGTGTTAGCCGTTATTGAATGGCTTTGGCAGCGGAAAAAGTAAGGCCAAACTCATCATCGTGAGAACTAATAAAGAGTTTTAATAAGTAGTCATTATGAATAATAATTCTACTCCTACTATATATCTAGGCACTGGCGGTTATAGCGATACCGACTTGCTGGGTACGCTGTATCCTCAAGGCACCAAAAAGACCGATTTCTTACGTGAGTACGCCCGTCAATACGGCGCGGTCGAGATTAACAGCACCTTCTACGCGCCTATCGGTCAAAAAGCTTTTGCCGGTATGATGGATAAAGCCTACGTACAAGCCGACAGCGAATTGAAGTTTGCGGTCAAACTGCATCAAGATTTCACTCATGCGCGCAAAGGGTCAGCGGAGCACGCGCAAGCTTTTCTGAATGCTTTGACGCCACTAATAGAAGCGGATTGCTTAGCGCCATTATTACTCCAGTTTCCGCATGGTTTTGATCGGACTCGCGAGCACAGGCTATATTTAGCTAACTTGGTCAGCTGGTTTGGCGACTATCCACTAGCCGTCGAGTTTCGTCATAACGCATGGCATACGCCGCAAGTGGTCGATAGCTTTAAACAGCAAGGTTTGATTTGGTGTAGCGTTGATTATCCTAAAGTCAGCGGCTTACCGCCATCTAGATTAATATTTACCGAACGCACGGGCTATCTAAGAATGCATGGCAATAATCTAAACTGGTGGGATGCGATGAGCGCCGCCGATCGCCATGATTATCGCTACTCTGAGGTGGAAATGCAGGATTGGGCACAAGCGATTGCCAATCAACGTCAGCATTTCGATACGCTATATATCTTCTTTCAAAATACGGTGAATGCGCATGCGTATTATAATATTGCGATGCTTAGAAAGGCGTTGGGTAAGTTTGGGTTTGAGGTGTTGTAGGGTTTGGTTAGTTTTATCAAAGTCTTACTGACAGTATAGTATTGTCCTAGCCGCTTATATTAGTAATGGAGGACACTACACTAATCCTCATTTCACCTCCAAAATCAAACCAAAAAAAAGACGCCTCTCAGCGTCCTTTTTTATTAATCAAATACTTGAGTTAAAGATTACTCTTCAACACCAGCATCTTGACCTTTATATTTTGCGTTGGCGTAGTCCCAGTTCACTAGCTTGTCTAGGAACGTGTCAACATAGTCAGGACGACGGTTACGATAATCGATGTAGTAAGCATGTTCCCACACATCACAAGTCAATACTGCTACTTGATCATGCGCCAATGGGTTATCAGCGTTACCCGTCTTAGCAATAGATAGTTTACCGCCAACTTTATCAGCAACTAGCCATGCCCAACCTGAACCGAACTGTGAAGTGGCTGCGTTTTTGAACTCTTCACGGAACTTATCATAGCTACCGAAATCTTCTTCGATTTTGCCTTTTAGATCACCAGTAGGTTCGCCGCCACCGTTTTCTGGCGTCATGCAGTTCCAGTAGAAAGTATGGTTCCAAACTTGTGCCGCTTGGTTAAACATCGTTTGTTTGCTATCGTCTTTTGACGTGCCTTCGATGATTTCTGGTAGGGTTTTGCCTTCATAGCCAGAACCAGGTAGCAAGTCATTTAGCTTATTCACATAAGCAGCATGATGCTTATCATGATGATACTCTAGCGTCTCGGCACTGATATGTGGCTCTAGTGCGTCTTTGGCATAAGGGAGATCTGGTAATTTAATATTTGACATAGTTATTTTATCCTTGCTGTTTTAGCCAACGATTTATAGCATTAGACTCTACATAGTTTTAATTATAGAACTCGCTATAAAAGAGTAGACTAAGTTGGCTGAGTTTATTATTAGTGAATATGCAATGGTGCTTAAAGTACTTATGCACCTTGTTATAAATCTAAAAGTTATAACCCTAAAACGAGCTTAAATGACTCCGAGTTACTGTCTGTCCATTTTAAATCCGTTTTATAGATTTTAAATCGACAAGAGATGAACTCAGAAGGCATAAGCTGTAAGCTATAATTCACTGTAGCTTGTGACCTAGTATAACAACAGTCGCGGATGATATCCGTTACTGAATGTTATAGAGCGTTTACTAATCATTATAGGCTGACTGATTACGCAGCATAAATTCTCAATTCTTGGATATATTTTATGAGTACAACGACTTCTCAAACGCATACACAGAGCTTAGCAAAGGATCAGTTCAGCGAATTTTCAGCACAGAATCAATGGGTGCTTGCCAGTAATAATAAAGGTAAATTAGCAGAGTTTGAGCGCTTATTTACAGCAGCGAATTTAGATGTCACTATTATTCCGCAGGGTCGGCTAGAGATAGAAGATGCGATAGAGGACGGTTTAAGCTTCATTGAAAACGCGATTATCAAAGCGCGTCACGCTAGCCGCATTAGCGGTTTGCCGGCGATTGCTGATGACTCAGGCTTATGTGTGCCAGTATTGGGCAACGCACCCGGCATCTACTCTGCCCGCTATGCAGGCGAGCATGGCAATGAAGCTAAGAACAACGCCAAGCTCATCACTGACTTGCAGCCTATTCGTGCGCAAAATCGCACTAATAATAAAGACACGCCGATCAAAGGACTGTTTGTCTGTGTCCTAGCGCTGGTCCGTCACTCTGATGATCCGCTACCTATTATCGCTCAAGGTCTATGGCAAGGCGAGATATTGGAAGCGCCTCACGGTCAGGGTGGTTTTGGTTATGATCCGCTGTTTTGGTTACCTGAACTAGAAGCAACGGCGGCGAGTTTGGACAGCGCTCATAAAAACCAAATCAGTCATCGTGGGCAAGCGATTAAGCAATTATTGCAGCAATTATGAGGTTTTTGACATTCATTTATTGCTTTTAGGAAGGAATTTAGAGCAAATATACTATCAGGTAACAGATAGCTTTTACTTTAATTAGCAGATAGATTATACTGTTCTACTTTTAAATTTTATTGCTGCTCGACTTTGGCCCCTTTTGTTTGATAACTGACTGATTAAAAAAGTAATCAGGGTTTACGGACAGCGATAATGGTTATCAGCGCTAAGTATTTAAAGCTTAGTATTTTAAGCTGATATCTGCGATACCCTATTCATTCTAACGACAATCGATAATTCGTTTATCTTCATCCATATATAAGCGCGATTGACTATTATTTAAATCATCTAAGGTGTAATTAACATGGCTACAGATTTACAAGTCACAACCAATAAGCTGTCTAACAAAGAAACACAACTGACCGTTAAAGTTCCTGTTGAAAAAATCCAAAATAAAGTCGAAGGTCGTATTCGCCAAGTGGCGAAAACCGCCAAAATTGACGGTTTCCGTAAAGGCAATGTGCCAATGTCGCATATCCGCTCACAGTATGGCGCGGGCATTCAGCAAGAAGTTATCAATGACGTTATTCGCGATACTGTCTTTGAAGCGATCAAAGAAGAGGACATCCGCGCGGTTGGTATGCCAAATATCGATGACGTCAAACTTGAAGATGACTTCTTAGTCTATCAAGCGACCGTTGAGATCTTCCCAGAAGTGGAAGTACAAGGTATCGATGAGATCGAAGTAGAGCGTCATACCGCCTCTGTAGATGATGCCGATGTCGATACCATGATCGAAAACCTACAAAAGCAGCGCCAAGAGTTCGTTGAGAAAAAAGGCAAAGCGACCAAAGATACTCAGGTCACTTTTGACTTTGAAGGCTCCATCGACGGCGAGAAATTTGAAGGCGGTAGTGCTGAAGATTTCAAATTAGTTATCGGTAGTAACCAGATGATTCCAGGCTTTGAAGATGGCATCAAAGGCATGAAAGCTGGCGAAGAAAAAGTCATCGATGTGACTTTCCCAGAAGATTATCAAGCTGAAAATTTAGCGGGTAAAGAAGCTCAGTTCAAAATCAACGTCAAACTGGTTGAAAAACCTAAGCTACCTGAGATTGACGATGAGTTCCTTGAGCTATTTGGCGTAAAAGAGGGTGGCATCGATAAGTTAAAAGAAGACGTGCGCAAAAATATGGAACGCGAAATCAAGAACGCGGCTCGTAGCCAAGTCAAGCAAGCGACTTTTGATGCACTACTAGAGAAGAACGAGTTTGATGTACCAAACGCGATGCTTGAGCAAGAAATCGACCGTCAGCGTAGCATGATGATGCAGCGTTTCGCTCAGCAGTTCGGCTCTAGCGCTGATAGCTTCGATAAAGATATGCTGCCAAATGAGCTGTTTGAAGAGCAAGCGCTACGTGCCGCTCGCCTTGGTATCATCGTCGCTCGCGTCATCGATACCAAAAACATCGAAGTCGATCAAGATCGCGTCGAGACTTTCATCAAAGAAGCGGCTGAAAACTACGAAGATCCAGCGGAAGTTATCGAATACTACACTAACGATAAGCAGCAACGCGCTAATATCGAATCAGTAGTCTTAGAAGATCAAGTCGTTGATTATCTCATCGAGCAAGGTAAAGTCACTGATAAAGAAGTCAGCTATCAAGACTTGCTAGCTGCTCAGCAACAACAGCAGCAAGCAATGTAATGAGTGAGAATTGCGGTCTTTGCGTATCAATGATTTATCATTATGGCATTGACTGATAACGGGATAATATAAACTGCCTCAACACCTCTGTTGGGGCATTTTTGTCAGTACCGTTTGTTTTAGACAGTGATGAATAGCTAGTTTTTTACTATCTTTGCCGCGCTGCCCTTGATAAATGACTACTGACGCCTTATTAATAGGGGACAATTTATCATTTGTGACGCTAGGCATTTACTATTACTCACTAAAAAAGTTACTATTGCTGCACTTTTTACTGAATAGCCCAGTTGCTTTATAGACTAAACACTTTATAGACTATAGTCGAATTACTTTAAAAGTGTCATAGCGCTGCTGGGATGAATTTTACGCAGCCTCTGTGATAACAGCACGCAAGTAAAATTTATACCAGTAGCGCGTTCAAATTTATAACAACTTTATTTTGAACTGACTATATTCACTCTATTCTAAAAACAGCTCTTTTTATAAAAACAGTTATTTTGTCTCTACCTTTTAATACTTATATTCCAATACTAGGACTTCCCTATGACAGATTATGATCGCATTACAGCCAATCCTCATTTCGATATGCTGATGAGCGCCCACGATCAGGTACAAAGTGCAGGCCAAGCGGCACAAGGCGCACTCGTTCCTATGGTGGTTGAGCAGTCCGCTCGCGGCGAGCGTTCGTTCGATATTTTCTCGCGTCTATTACGTGAGCGCGTTATCTTTTTGACTGGTCAAGTCGAAGATCACATGGCCAACCTTATCGTCGCCCAGTTGCTATTTCTAGAAGCGGAAAACCCGGATAAAGATATCCACTTATATATCAACTCTCCAGGCGGTTCTGTGAGCGCAGGTCTCGCTATTTTTGATACCATGAACTTCATCAAGCCGGAAGTCTCCACTATCTGTATGGGCGGCGCTTATAGCATGGGCTCATTCTTACTGGCAGCGGGCGAACGCGGCAAACGCTACGCCCTAGCCAATTCACGGGTGATGATTCATCAACCATCAGGCGGCGCTCAAGGTCAGGCGACTGATATCGAGATTAATGCGCGTGAAATCATCAAAACGCGTGCGCGTCTAAACGAGATTTTGGCTGAACGTACGGGCCAGCCTGTAGAGAAAATCGAGAAAGACGTTGAGCGTGACTACTGGTTAGATGCCAAGGAAGCCAAAGAATATGGCTTAGTCGATGAAGTATTAGAGCGTCGCCCAGCGGACCTAAAAAAATAGTCTGTTGTCTAGACAGCTATTAAACCAAAGAAATCGCCAAACTTCGTTTATCGCTAAGTTTTAAACCAGAAAAGTAAGATTTTAGGAGTGCCTCTACATGGCAAAAGACAAGACCCCGCAGTGTTCATTTTGCGGTAAAGCCAAAAATGAAGTGAAACAGTTAATTGCCGCTGATGATGCCAATATCTGTAATGAATGTATCGAGCTTTGTACAGACCTTATCGTAGACAGCGTTGACGAAGAAGAAACAGATGGCGAGCTAGATACCTCATGGGTCAATAAAAAGCTACCGACTCCTAAGGAGCTGCGCGCGAAGCTTGATGATTATGTTATCGGTCAAGACGCGGCCAAAAAAGCTCTGGCAGTCGCGGTTTATAACCACTATAAACGTCTCAAAGTGAGCCAAACCTTAGCTAGCGATAAGAAAAAAGCTAAGATCGGCGCGGATGATGCGATGGTTGAATTGGCGAAGAGTAATATCTTGCTAATCGGTCCAACCGGTTCAGGTAAAACCTTGTTAGCGCAGACTTTAGCGCGGTTATTAGATGTCCCTTTCGCTATGGCGGATGCGACAACGCTAACTGAAGCCGGTTATGTCGGTGAAGACGTCGAAAACATCGTCCAAAAGCTTCTGCAAGCTTCTGACTATGACGTTAGTAAAGCGGAACAAGGCATCATCTATATCGATGAGATCGATAAAATCAGCAAAAAAGGCGAGAACCTATCGATCACTCGTGACGTCTCAGGCGAAGGCGTTCAACAAGCGCTGCTCAAACTGATCGAGGGCACGGTTGCCGCTATTCCACCGCACGGTGGTCGCAAGCACCCACAACAAGAGCTGATCCAAGTCGATACTAGTAATATCTTAATTATCGTTGGTGGCGCTTTTGCTGGACTTGATAAAGTCATTCAGCAGCGTACTGAAAAAGGGGGTATTGGCTTTAATGCTGATGTCAGCTCAAAAGACGATAGCCGCCGTAGCTCAGATCTATTACAGCTAGTAGAACCGGAGGATTTAATCAAGTTCGGCCTTATCCCAGAGCTGATCGGTCGTTTGCCGGTTTTGGCAGCTTTAGAAGAGCTAGACGAAAAAGCGCTCATACAGATATTGACTGAGCCTAAGAACGCTTTAGTTAAGCAGTACGAGTATCTATTCGATATGGAAGGCGCTAAAATTACCTTTACCCAAAAGGCGCTTGATGCCATTGCCAAAAAAGCCATGGAGCGCAAGACAGGGGCACGCGGTCTACGCTCTATCGTCGAAAATGCCTTACTTGAGACTATGTACGAGCTACCATCGATGGAAAATGCTAAATCGGTCACTGTAGATGATACCGTCATCAATGAAGGCAAAATCCCCAAAATTGCTTAATTGGTCATCGGTTATCCTAAAGGTGTCTGGCATTATGTATGCTAGACACCTTTTTTTATGCTAAAAAATGACAGCTGCGTATACCAATGTGTTTCGGCTGTAAGCCTAAGCCGTGATAAGCTCATATAATAAATTATTATGTTTACCGTATTATTTTATTCATTTAACACTCGTGCTTTATACCTTATCATCACTCTCATTATTACAAAGGATTGTTAATCATGTTGAATTCCATGACTGCTATGACCTCTGCTCTACGTCAGCATTTACCCGATTCGTTAAAACCGCATGCATCAAATAGCGCTCAAAGTGAAGATATTAGCGACTTCTATAAAGGTCATGTCGCCGCTATTACTGGTGCAGGATCGGGTATGGGCCGAGCGCTTGCCATCCACTTGGCCAAAATGGGCTGTGAGGTGGCGCTCTCAGATATCGGCGCAGAGCCGCTAGCTGAAACGCAAAAATTGCTCGAAGGTTTTGATGTCAAAAGCACTATTGCCGTCCTTGATGTCGCTGACAAAGATGCCGTTTATGACTGGGCGGATAGCGTCGTAGCAGACCATGGTAAAGTAAATTTTGTCTTTAATAATGCTGGCGTAGCGCTCTACTCTACCGTAGAAGGTAGTAGTTTAGAGGAGCTAGAATGGGTGATGGATATCAACTTTTGGGGCGTGGTTTATGGTACTAAGGCTTTTTTGCCACTAATTAAAAACAGCGTCAAGCTTAGCGAAACCGAAGCTAGTACTAAAAAGGATGATAATAAATTACGCCAATTCAATGAACACGGTCATATCATTAATATCTCAAGCCTATTTGGCCTTACCGCTCAGCCTTCACAGTCCGCTTATAACGCCAGCAAATTTGCGGTACGCGGCTTCACCGAGAGCTTGCGTCAAGAGCTAGATATTCAGCGCTGCGGTGTCTCGGCTACTTGCATTCATCCGGGCGGTATCCGTACTAATATCGCCAATAGCGCGCGCGGTAACGATAGCATCAGCGAGCTTGGGATGCGCTCTGGTCCAAGCGCTATTAGAAGCTTTAACAAATTCCTAAAATTTGATGCCAACGCCGCGGCTTGGGTTATTCTGGAAGCAGCCGCCACCAATCAGCCACGCCGCTTGATTGGTAACGATGCTAAAATGATAGATGCCGTGCAGCGGGTATTCCCAAATCGTTATAGCAAGATACTTAATGACGTTAATAAGGTGAGTCGTAAGATGAAAAAACGTAACTCATTAAAATCCAGCAGTTCTTAGTCCGCTTGTTTGTTTAGTCCTCCATTTATCACAGAGTCAAAAAAACGCCTAAACTTTAAAGCTTAGGCGTTTTTTGTAGGTGAGAGGTTTGTGTATAAACGCTACTTATGATATTTGAGCTTAAGGCAACCTCATGTCACCCGCGACTAGCCAGCCTGACTTTCTCATCAGCCAAGCCACTAGTCCTGCAATAATAGCGGGTAATACAAACATCAATAAGATAATCGCTGTCCATAACTGTGTGGTGCTCATCAGCGCCTGTGAAGCCTCAATCACGCCAAACACCCCAACCAGTCCTGCCGTGCCCATACCCGCGCCCGTCGCCGTACAAGCCAGCTCAAACACCACAGTGGCGATAGGACCAACAACGGCACTAGCCACGATGGCCGGCAATAGAATAATGGGTTTTTTCAATACATTTGGAATTTGCAGCATACTAGTACCAAGGCCTTGCGAGATGACACCGCTAAAGCCATTGTCCTTAAAGCTTGCGACCGCAAAGCCAATCATATGCGCCGCACAGCCGACCACTGCCGCGCCGCCGGCGAGCCCGCCAAGACCAATCGCGATACAGATCGCCGCGCTAGAGGTTGGTAGCGTCAGCAAAATACCGACAATGACCGCAATGACGATACCCATTAAAAAGGGTTGAAGCTCAGTCGCAGCCTGTATGCCTTGACCGACCGCATTCACCGCGACAACTACTGGCGGATTTAAAAAAGCGCAAACTGCCCAAGCAACAGTACAGACCGCTAAGGGTACAAGCAAGATATCTAGTTTAGTCTTACCAGAGACCCAAGTACCCGCTCGATATGCAAACACTGAGGCCAAATAAGCACCAATAGGATTGCCGGGTAGAGCTAAAAAGGTCGCGGGACCTGACTCTTGTGCGGTAAACAACGTCCCTGACATAAAGGCTTCGGTATGCGCGCCAAGCATACCGGCGACTAAGCAGCTGAGCATTACTAGCGTCGGCGCTTTGAGATAGTAAGCAATACCTACGCCTATCCCTGCGCCCATCAACACAGAGGCGAGTTTGCCGATAGCCATCAGTGCTGGAATCTGTAACCAGCCGCCGATTTGCGAGATGATAAGTCCAGCGATTAAGGTAACAAACAGCCCCAAGGCCATACCAGTAAAAGCATCGATAAAGTATTTTTGAAAGAATGATTTGATCATGCCATTTGACGCTGTCGTCGTCTCAGCTGAATTCATTGTTAAGCTCTCACTGTCAATTGATAAAGGGAGGTAGTCTTGCTGATTGCCATCAGCTCAGATAATCCATGACTAAAATATTTCTTGCAAAATACCTCTTGCTTAGTTCATTCCTCAAAAAAATAGCACAAAAAAAGCGTCAATGTGACGCTTTTCCTTAATAATAAAGAATTCTCGCAACTATCGACGCTGCTCAACGATAATAGAGTCGATACCGTTGTTTTGTAAGCGCTGCTGTGCACTAGTGACCGCCTGACGATTATTCATTGGACGTGAAATCACCTGATAAATAGGTAAGCCATTGCCGGTCGTGTTTTTGACGACTCTAGCATCCACCCCTGCCATCAACACTTGCGCGCGGCGGCGATCCGCCTCATCAGCATCGCCAAAGCTATTGATTTGTAGAATGTAAGTGGAGGCTGGCGCTTTTTGTACTGTCGCTGTGCCACTGCCAGCCGCTATATTCGCATTGTTTGCTCTGTTGCTATTAGGAGATGTAGGCGCGGTACCGTCGTAAGTCGCATTTTCTTCTACTATCGTAATCTCATTATCGGCATCGCTGTTATTAGCTGCTGAGCTGCCACTCGGTTCAATCGTTGTGTTTTCAGAGATACCCAAATTGCTATTATTATCAGCACTAGCCTCAGGCTGAGTCACTACAACGTCAGCCTCGAAGTCATCCGTAGCACCTAAACGATCATTCTCTACTCCGCCGATATCTTCATCAGGAATGGTCGCCATCTCTTGGTTAGGCAGAATGTCATAAAACTCATAATCTGCATTGTCAGTGTCCGTCTCCACTCGCTGCTGTATCTGCCGATCAGAATCAGCCGCGGTTTCACTCTCGGCAGGACTAAAATTAAACAATGGCGAGAGGTACAAAAACACCCCTATCATAAGCGTCAATATCGCGCCAACGAACATCCACAATAAGCCTGATACGCTACTTGACTTACGTTTTTCAGTGGCGCCTCTAGGTTTTTTGGCTAACATGGATTGGTTTCTCCCTACTGAGTTGATATAAGACTACATTGATATCAGTATAACGTATTCGCTTACATGCTAGAAGGTGCAGTCAGCCCTAAAAGATTTAGGCCATTAGCCAGTACTTGCCGAACTGCTTTAGACAAGCGCAGGCGTGCCTGCATCATATTTAGCTCATCGGCACTTGGTGTCGCCCCTGAAGTCAGGCTCATAGGCAAGATACGATTGGTGTCATACCAGCCGTGGAACAGCGCTGCTAATTCTTTTAAGTAGTTGGTCAAGATGTGCGGCTCATAACCCGTCGCTGCACGTAATAAAGTCGCAGGATAAGCGGCTAATAGCTTAATAAGCGCTTCTTCACTTGGCGCGCTAAGCAAGTTTTGCTGTGCTGCGCCAACGCTGTCATCGACGCTCAGCCCGCTAGTCTGTAGTTTTTCTAATACGCGGCAAACGCGAGCGTGCGCATACTGAATGTAATACACTTGGTTGTCTTTGCTTTGTGATTTGGCCAGCTCTAAATCAAAATCTACGTGCACCTCAGGCTTACGCGCCACATAATAAAAACGCGCCGCATCATTGCCAACCTCTTCGCGTAGCTCACGCAGCGTCACAAACTCACCAGAGCGCGAAGACATCTGCACTTTTTCACTGCCACGCCATAGGGCAACAAACTGTACTAATACTACATCCAAGCGCTCAGCATCTATACCAAGCGCTAATAGTGCGGCTCGTACTCGCGGTACGTAGCCATGATGATCCGCGCCCAATACATCAATCACTTTATCAAAACCGCGATCGAATTTATTCTTATGATAGGCGATATCAGAGGCAAAATAGGTGGTTTGGCCATTAGCACGGCGCACGACTCTATCTTTTTCATCGCCAAAGTCTGTCGACCTAAACCAGATATTGCCGTCTTGCTCAAATAGATGGCCTTTTTCCTGTAACACTTGCAGTGCCGGCTCGATCTCATCAGTGATCGATCTCTCGCTAAACCAGCGCTCATAACGCACGCCAAAATCGTTCAAATCGTCTTTGATATCAGCCAAAATGCCAGTCAGCGCGGCATTAAGAAACAGCTCATAATTCTCACCCAATAAGCGTTTGCTATTAGCAATCAGCCCATCAATATGCGCCTCTTTGTCGCCTGAGATCAGCTCTTTTTCACCGGTAGCATTGATATCGTACTTAGCATCTGCAGTAACGTCTTTAGCGACCTCTGCAAAAGAATGCACGTAACTAGCGCCGTGCTGCGTCTTTACAGTTTCGGCGATATCACGGACATAGTCGCCTTTATAAGCGTTAGACGGGAAAGCCACACTCTCGCCGTTCGCTTCTAGATAGCGCAAATAAGTACTCGTCGCCAAGATATCCATCTGCCGACCGGCGTCATTGACATAGTATTCACGGGTGACGTCATAACCCACTGCTTCGAGCAAATTCGAAACACTCATGCCAAAGGCCGCACCGCGACCATGACCAACGTGTAAGCTTGAGGTTGGGTTAGCGGAGACAAACTCCACTTGCACCTTTTGCCCTGCAAACTGATCACTGAGACCAAAACGATCTTGCAGCGTAAAAATATCTTCTAAAACTGCAAACTTAGCATCGCTATTTAGAAATACATTAATGAAGCCAGGCCCGGCGATATCGACTTGGCGGATATCTTGGTTTTCGGGTAGCGCGTTAACGATTTGCTCTGCTAAAGCGCGCGGATTACTTCTAGCGGCCTTGGCAGCGGTCATCGCAATGTTGCTGGCAAAATCGCCGTGACTAAGGTCTTTAGTACGGGTAATTTGGCTATTATTCTGCCAATCAGCAGGCAATACGCCGCCTTCTTTTAGAGTTTGGACAGCATCCTCAAACAGGGCTGCTAAAGTATCAATTTGGGCTTGTGACATAAGGGTATAAACTCAGATAAATATGACGAAAAAGTGATAACCCGTAAATATAACAATCTTTGCAGGTTATTGCATCATTATTGATAAAAATAGCGCTAAACAGCCACAATTTATGGCATCTAAGGACTAGGGCGTGTTGAATGTAGTAATACTGTCATATTGCCAACCGCAAAAGTTCATATCAAAACCGTTCCACGTTATAATATGGCTTTTATTTTTATTGCACTTAAATTGCACTTAAGGAAAAAAGTATGTTCGCCATTGCTGCTAGTACGGTTACCAACTGGGGACTGTATATATTATTGCCTGTATTTATCGCTTTCTTATTTTTTATTATTTGGGACCTTTCTAAAAAATCTGACGCAGGGCGCGCGGGAACCTTTTGGATGTTTTTAGCTTTAGGCGCAGGTTTTATAGGGTTTATTATCAAAGTTTTAGTCGAAGTTGCTTTTGAAAAATGGTTTATTGGTTAGGCTCAACCACTTCACTGACATAAGTGGGCATGCTCCAAGCCCCACCAGCTTCTATTAAGCGACACATACCAGTAGTCAATTCACTAGACAGCACAAAACTTTTGCCATCCCAAACCCAGTTAGACATTGACCAACAGTCGCCTAATCCACGACCTTTATGCGCGGAAAATATCTCACCTTCACTATACTCTGAACCAGATAGAGTAATTAATTCAGGTTTACTCGGTTTGTCGTTATCTAGCAACCAATAACCATGACCAAAGTTGTAAGCGCCCGTCCAGCATGGGTGGCGAGCCAAGGTGTAATTCCTATCAATAGCTATAAACTGCCAAACTTTATTGTTTTTATCGAACCAGCTTTGATCTGAGGTCAGCACGTTACAATCGGTGCGCGCTTCGTTATCAAGAGTCGCTATTGCCCACTTATCAATATTCTCTTGAAAATAGCTCAGTGTTGATGGGGTAAGTGGTTTGTTATCTTCGTCAGAATAAGCAAATGCTTTTCTGATAATAGGTTTTGCTTTAGCAGATTTAGGAATTTGCCGATTGGGATTAGTTTTACTGACTAAAGCTGAAGACGTTCCTACCCGGCCCTGAACATCATCTAGTTTTAATAACACAGCCGCCATACCCTGATCAGATATTTGCCATTGATACGCGCCTTTTTTAAATACTACTTTGCTATTTTTTCGCGCCTGTTTGATAAGTTGGGCCGTTTGCGCATCGGTCAACCCCCTAGCGCTACTCCCATCTACTGGCGGCTTAATGGCTCCATAAAACTTATCATTTAGCCATAGCTCAATAGAATTATTCTTACCTTCAATTTGAGCGATTATCTCGTCTGATGACTCCAAATAGTTTAATACCACTTGTGTACTTGGTATTTTATCACCTGCCGCTACGGTCATCAAAATACTACCGCGCCATTCAGCACTCTCATCAGTATAGCCGGCAGCACGGCAAGTCAAAGTATTGTCACAGACCACATGCCAGTCATCACTTACAAAACCGCTGCCATGGAATGGGTCGCCATAAGCGTCTGCAGCTAGAGCGGGAAAGGAGAAAAAACTGGCCGTCATCACAGCTATCGCTATTTTCACAATATATCACCCCTATCTTTGTAGGCTGCATTGCATGCGTCCTCATAGTTTGACTGGTATTTAAAAAGCACCCTACGCTTCGAGCCTTTGCAAAATGATAAGATTACCTTCTAGCTATGATCGTCGCGCGCTTCGGCGCCGGATAACCTTCAACCGTTTTGCTAGGATCATTGGGGTCAAGGAAATCCGTGAGCGATTGATAAGTCATCCACTCGGTTGCTCGCTGTTCCTCTATTGTAGTCACATCGACATCCACGCAGCGCACTTCATTAAAGCCAACCTTTTCTAGCCAGCCTATTAGCGCTTCAACCGACGGCAGAAAGTAAACATTATTCATCTGTGCATAACGATCATGTGGCACTAGTACCGTATTGGCATCACCATCGATCACTAAAGTCTCAAGTACTAACTCGCCACCTTTCACCAACTGTCCGCGCAACTGCTGCAAATGCTCAAACGGTGACTGGCGATGATAAAGCACCCCCATGCTGAACACGGTATCAAACAGTTGACTGCCTTGGTCGCCACTGGCAGGCAACGCCTCTAGTGGCACTGGAATATAATGAGTTCGGTAATTGTCAGCATTCCCCACAAAATGCCGAATCGCCATAAACTGATGATAAAACAAACACGATGGATCGACGATGATAACCGTCTCTGCGCCCGCCCCTGCCATACGCCAACCGTGATAACCAGAGCCGCCACCGACATCAAGGACACGCCTGCCTTTCAAAGGACTCAAATGCGGAGCTACCCGATCCCATTTCCAATCGCTATGCCATTCGGTATCTATCCGAATGCCTGCTTCATCGTTACCAATTTGACCGCCAATATAAAAAGGCCCTTTTCGCCAAGGCATCAATTGCTTGAGTAACGCGGTAATTTGTTTATGTTCGGAGTCACTAAGCTCGCTATTCACCGTAATAGCTGAACTATTCAAATCAACGCTATCAGCATCAATAGTCGGCAAACGCGTCACGGAAGACTGATAAGCTGGCGCATGCGCGTAACTACGCTTATCCTTGATAGCCGTTAGCCACTTAGGCAGTAGCGCCAACCATTCGTAAGCCACCGGCTGCGTCTCAGCGATGGTCAACAAGGTTAAATACAGTTCACGTTCAGCGTTGACAATAGTGTTGTTGGTCATAGAAATTTCAGTTTTCGTTAGATTATAAGTGGCTAGATAATAGTTATAAAAGGAAGAACAAAGATAAAAAGATTGGCCTCAAGCTTAGCGTTCTTTCATAGTCGTGAAATCTGCGGGGCATGGGTGATTTATTTTTAAGGGTTTATTCAAAAACTACTTAAACGCCACAATCGACACAAAGTTCAAAAACTGAAACCAAGTCAAATGCCTTGCAAACCCTACTTCGCTTAAACGCTGATGGTGCTGATCTAGAGTATCGGTAATCAGCACATTTTCCAGCGCGTTACGCTTACCGCTGATCTCCATCTCGCTATAACCATTAGCGCGTTTAAAGTCATAATAACGCTCAACCAACCATGCATCATACTGCTCATCAAACGCATGGGTTTTCTCAGTTAGTACTAGTATGCCACCTTCACTTAATGCGGCATAAATTTTCTCTAATACTGCAACTCTATCGGCAGCAGGTAAAAACTGTAACGTTAAGTTCAAAATTACCATATCACACGATTCTAGCTCCACATCGCGAATATCCGCAGTAATAACTTCAATATCATGCTCTGGATAATTATCACTCAGTAAGGTGGTCGCTTCAGTCGTCATCGCCGGTGAGATATCAATCGCTTTAATCTGTAGGTCTTGTGACTCAAACCCGCCCGCTAGCGCCATCGTTGCCCCGCCAAGCGAGCAGCCCAAATCATAAATACGGCTCACCTTTTGACCGTCACTGTTCTGCTGACGATACTTGCAATGACGCCGCGCAAAGAGTGGCAGCATAGCGAGTACTTGACCATAACCGGGCACACTACGGCGAATCATGTCAGGGAAACAGGCGACCACTTGCTCATCAAAGGAGAAGCGTGCGACTTTATCTAGTGGCGTGGTAAAGGGCCTATCAAATAAGGTATCAGGCTTAACATTAGCTTCGATATCAGTTTTTGGAGAGGGATTAGATTGACTCATGGAACGGCTCATTTAGCAAACAGTTTGTATAGTAAGACATTTAGCAAAAGCCCATTATAACATTACTGTTTGTTACTCATAGCTCAAAGCCTGCTTGTTATCCTAAATAGGTAAAACTAAGCTTTGTAAGCACATAGTGAAAGTCGCAAAATAGGCTTAGTTTAAATCATTAATAATAGGAAATATTATGCAAACAATTATCTTAGGTGGTGGCTGCTTTTGGTGCACCGAATCGGTATTTTTATCCGTAAAAGGCGTCCAGTCTGTGGTTTCAGGCTATATGGGCGGTGAGGCGGCAACTGCCAACTACGGAGCCGTCTGCGGCGGTAATAGTGGTCATGTGGAAGTCATAAAAATAGAGTTTGATGACTCAGTATTGCCGCTAGAAGTGCTGCTCGATGTGTTTTTCGCGACTCACGATCCAACGACTAAAGACCGTCAAGGCAATGATGTCGGTAGCCAGTATCGCAGCATAGTCTACTATACGGATGAAGCACAAAAACCAACCGTTGATCGTACGATTAACAAACTGCGTGATATGGGCGTCAACGTCGTCACCGAAGTACATCCTGCGGTTGAATTCTATCGTGCAGAAGAAGATCATCAAGACTTCTTTAATAGAAACCCTAGTCAAGCTTATTGTAACTTTGCTATCCCCCCAAAGCTTGCTAAGCTACGTCAAGAGTTTAAAGAGTACATGGTCGCTTAGACAGTCGACGTTATTTTTGTAGGTGCTAAAGCCAAGTGTGATTACGCTTGGCTTTTTTGTGCTATTTAGCGTTATCATAATGACAATGATAACGACCTCTAACCCCATCATATTAGTAAACAGGTTAAGGAAATAGAATATGCAAGCTGATTTTTGGCAATCGCGCTGGATCGAGGGTCGTATTGGCTTTCATAAGTCTGAGGTCAACCCCTTGTTGCTCAAGCACTTTCCGGCTCTAAATCTCGCAAAAGCCAGTCGCCTACTCGTACCGTTAAGTGGTAAATCGATAGACATGGCTTGGCTGGCACAGCAAGGGTATGATGTCATTGGTATTGAGCTGGTCGAATCTGCAGTAGAAGAGTTTTTCGCTGAGCAAGGTATGACTCCGAAAATTAGCCGGCCTACCGATAATGACACTATTAAATGCTATCAAGGTCAGCTATCAGGGCGGACGATTGAGCTATGGGTAGCAGATATCTTCGCACTAACGGCTGACAACATAGGTCAAGTTGATGCAGTGTATGATAGAGCCGCCCTGATTGCCCTACCGCCAGATATGCGCCCAAAATATAGCGAGCAGATACGTAAACTGAGCGTCAGTGTTGATAATAAAAACGCCCCACAATTACTTATTACGCTTAATTATGATCAAAGTCAAAGGGACGGTCCACCGTTCTCAATTAGCGCTGAGCAATTGCAGCACTACTATAGCGATACTTATCAGCTCACTGAGCTTGAGCATAACCCTTCAACCTTAAATGCTAATGCCGCACTGAGCGTCACTGAGCATGTTTGGTTATTAACGCCTACCGTTAATGGATAATAGGCCTTAAAATAGAGTCGTGATATGAAAATCATCGTGTTACTAATGAGCTTGGCGGCATTTTTACTAGTGACGCTACCTGGCCCCCTTTATAAATCTGGCATTGTTGAGTTGGGGACTGCTTTTGCGGGTTTTAAGTATGCAGTTATCGCTGGTATAGCGGCGTTGGTATTACTTATCATGCAGATGCTATTTAAGCGAAAAACGGTGACTTTTACTAGTGCGGCGGTCGCGATAATCTTCTCTCTAGTCGCTATCATTATGCCTTTGTGGATGATGAGTACGGCCAATAATGTGCCTGCTATCCACGATATTTCAACCGACATAACGACGCCACCTGAGTTTGTAGCGATTGCGCCGCTACGTGCTGATGCTCCTAATCCAGCAGCATATGCGGGTATTGAGACTGCCAAAAAACAACGCGAAGCTTATCCTGAGCTGCAAACTTTGCAGTATTCACAGTCCAAAGCAGAGCTAGTAGCCGCTGTTGAGCAGGCCTCTAATAATCTAGGCTGGAATTTAGTCAATAGTGATGAAAAAGACGGGCTGATTGAAGCGACCGATGCGACATTATGGTTTGGGTTCAAGGATGATATCGTGGTGCGTGTGCAAGATACTGGTGATGAGCGCTTAGTCGATATTCGCAGTAAATCAAGAATGGGCAAAAGTGATTTGGGTAAGAATGCCGAGCGTATTGGCAACTTTATTCAGGAATTGGATATCGTTTTGAGTCAGTAGTAGGTCGGTTAACTTTAGTCATAGCGAATATAGGTTTGTAATGGTAATAAAGCGATTATGCTAACCATTAGCGTCATACGAATGACCATTATTCTTAGCCGAATTCAATGCCAACCTCTCCTGCATCCTCACCCTCCTGTCAGCTTATCGTAACCAGGCCATGCTAGTGCTTTTCTTTATTATCGATATTAGTTACTCTAACTGAATCTTTGATTTTATGCTCTGCTTTTCACCTTTACAGGATATCTCCATGCGTTTGAATAAGCTCTCTACCCTCTCCCTGTTGACCGCTGCTATCAGCCTCAGTCTTGCCAGCACCGCGCAAGCCGCTAAGCCACCGGCTCCCGACCTATCTAATAGCGAATTTCAGCAGTGCCTAGATGGTCTCAAAAACTCTAGTAAATTTCGCAGTGTAGACAGCTTCACCTTTAATAACTATCGTCCGACTCAGCCTGATCCGAGTGTGATTCAATCGCTGAACTATCAGCCTGAATTTCAAAAAGATGTTTGGGATTATTTATCCGCGCTAGTGGATCGTGAGCGGGTCGAGGACGGTATTCGCGCCAAGCGCCAATGGGGCGACACCTTGCGCCAAATCGAGTCGCGTTATGGCGTCAAGCCTGAGCATGTATTGGGGGTATGGGGTGTTGAGTCCAACTTTGGCCAGACTTTAGGCAAAAAGCCTTTGTTTGAGTCTTTAGCGACGCTATCCTGTTTTGATCGTCGCCAAAGCTACTTCCAAGGTGAGTTTGCCAATGCGCTCAAAATCGTCCAACGCGGTGATATCGCACCAAGTGATATGACGGGCTCATGGGCGGGGGCGTTTGGGCAGACGCAGTTTATGCCGAGCACCTTTTTAGAATTGGCGGTCGATTTTGACGGTGATGGTCGTCGCGACCTCGTCAATAGTGTCCCCGATGCGCTAGCTTCAACAGCTAACTTTTTAGACAACCGTGGTTATCGCACAGGCGAGCCTTGGGGTTATGAAGTCAAACTTCCTGATGGTTACTGGGCAGCATCAGACCGTAAAAATAAAAAATCGATAAGCCATTGGCGTAATCAAGGGCTGACGCTCGCAAACGGCAGCCCGCTACCTTATGATTTAGATAGCGCCGGCTTATTATTACCCGCAGGCATCGACGGTCCTGCTTTTTTAGTCGGTAAAAATTTCGATACTTTCTACTCGTACAATGCTTCAGAAAACTATGCCTTAGCAATTGCGCATTTATCTGATTTGATTACCCGTGAGGACAGTAACAAAACTGACTTTATCACCGCTTGGCCGACCGATGATCCGGGTATCAGCCGTCAGCAAGCAAAAGATATTCAGCAAGCCTTATTAGACGCAGGCTTTGATATTGGCGGAGTTGACGGCATTATCGGCGACAATACCCGCACCGCCATTCAGCAGTATCAAACCAGCCGCGGTGTCTTTCCTGCCGATGGCCGCGCCGGTCAGAAGTTTTATCGTACCATTATTGGTAATGCTGCCCCTAACCAAAATCAGTATAGCAACCAATACAGCCAGCCAGTAAATAATCAGTCAAACAATAGCCAGCCTCTAAATCCGGCACCTGCCGATCGTATGGGGCAACTGATTCAACAGCAAACGGCCACGCCTAATGTTTATTCTTCGCAGCCCTCTGTGCAGCGCTCTATTCAACCGGCCGATTCTGGAAATATCCGCTATCGCCGAGTGACCAATAGCGATGGTAGCGTACGCCTTGAGCGCATCAACTAAGTCATACTAGACTTTAGAAATTACATCAAAAAACCACATCAAGTTGATGTGGTTTTTGTTTTAGCTATTAGTTATTTTGCTTTATACATATTTTGGTTTATACAATAGGCGGTGGATTAGGTTCACCATTATCACCATTCCAGTTTTCGCGGGCTTTGTCATCGAGATCAGCGGGCGTTTTTGGCTCCCACTTGCCGTTTTCTTT
The DNA here is from genome assembly GCF_052259045.1 of Psychrobacter sp. 1Y11. Taxonomy (NCBI): domain Bacteria; kingdom Pseudomonadati; phylum Pseudomonadota; class Gammaproteobacteria; order Moraxellales; family Moraxellaceae; genus Psychrobacter; species Psychrobacter sp. 1Y11. Next base: position 14,997 of record NZ_JBQQER010000014.1, on the reverse strand, counting down.
CCAGGTGTCATCGCCCCAATCCTCGTCTTCTTCTTTTCTATCTAGATCTTTATAGGCTTGGCTTGGATCGATACCGCGGCGCTTCATATCAGCCACTTGCTCTTCTAGGGTGCGAAACTGATCGGCATCATACATGGCTTTTTCTAACCCATCAATTTCATGTTTTAGTTCATCATTTTTAGAGTTACTCATTACGCTCTCCTTAATCGAGTGAATAATTTACAAAATATGCTCTATAAGACTAAGTTCCATTAAACAGCAATCAGACCTAATTTTATTTTTCTTATTCATTCATGGTAGTCATGTATTAACAGTCATTGGTTAATAGTAGTTATTTCGTCTGCTAGTACTTTCTATTATTATGAATATAAGCAAGTTTAACAAGCGTTGACACGTATGCTTTGTATTACGAAACGTAGTCCTGCTCGACTCCTTAAAAGCTAAAGGGTTTTTTTATAGGGATAGAGGTTTTTAATAGAAAGTAGGGTTTTAAGCTTACGCCTATAAACTGCGCGTACTAATCTTGAGCAGAGGATTGCTGTCCATTGTTGTTGCTAGTTTTATTTTCTACTAGTAATTTTTTGGCATAAAAAGTCAAACTCCAAAGCTCTTTGGTAGAGCGTATCTCAGAACCAGAGCTCTTTATCTGAATCCAGTTGGCGGCTATCAGTAGTCTTTGTAGCTTATCTAAATCACTTTTTATAATTTGACAGCGAGCAACAGCATGAACTTTAGGCATGAGCTGTTTGATATCACCCTCAGCCTTAGGCGCAATCAACCGGTTGAATTGACTTTGCAGACCATAACTTGAAAAAAAATCTGGCATCCCTCCTAAAGCAAATAAAACGTTTTGCCAAGTGATTGACATAGTCATTATCACATCCGTTAAGTTACCATCCTCGTAGGCCTGAGCACTGTACTCGATATCAAGGGACTCGTTTAGATCAATCGTTGTAGTGACACTATCGCTAGCTTCATAACTGTTATTAGTCTGATGGCGAGCATTTGCTAGACGACTCGCTTGAGGATTTAAATTTCCGTGGGTGTTCACCGCCGTTTTGCTGACAAGGTCTCTAGCATTTATCCACTCTGCCGCTAAATTCGACTTTTCTATCATATTAGCGTGCATGCTGCTTAATAGCTGCTTAATATCAGTATTATCATCATAATAGTGCACTTCATTCTTTTTTTGTTCTACTATACGAATAAAGGCTTTGAGCGACTCACTGAGCTCGTCAGGATCGTAATGTCTTTTTATGAGCGTCATCATAGGCTTGACTCGAGCCTTAGCATTGAAATAACTCAGATGCATTTGACTAAACCCCGTATTCTGCACTGCTCCGTAACTATCGCCAATCACCATCAGCACATAATCACAAGCATCAACGCATTGTCGACCGTATAAAGCCGATTGTGATAAATGGGTTGAGAGATCGTAAGTCAAAAACGCGCGCGATTGAAAAAATACCGCCAAACTGTCCAAAATCAGTGGCTGACTATGGGCAACGCAGATAACATGAATGTGATATCGACGGTTTGGCAAAGTGACCTCTACAGTATCTGGCTATGCTCATGCTCGTATTTTGTCTAAAACATGGCTTTGTTATTATTATTGATTTATCCTAACACAATACTGTTAAGCGTTTTTAAAATACTGAAGCGGGTTTGCAGATAATGGCTCTAGCGTTAAGCGACGTATTGAATATTGACCTGCTTACCCAGCAGCCGCTCAATAACCTGACCCAAATTATCGTCATATTTACTAGTATAAAGCCGCAATGGATTATCCATCCCTGTCTTGTCTGATGCCGCCAGCATGCGCTTTTCTATTAATAAAGAGCGCACTCGAGCAGCGATTGCTTGCCCTGAGTCTACAACCGTTATTGGCAGCTTTTGCTCACGAATCTCTTGCAACAAAAATTCCTTAAAAAAAGGATAATGCGTACAGCCCAGTACTAAATAGTCGATATCGTCATCGGCCAACTGCTGGAGCTTTTGCCGCAAGCGAATAGCCGTTGGCGAGATAATTGGCATCCCTGCCTCTACCCATGGTACTAATTCTGGATTGAAATATTTACTCACTGCTATATGGTTAGGCTCGGCTATCTCAGCGATGACTTGATTGAGTAAAGTGCCCTCAAGGGTCGCTTTGGTTGCCATAACAGCGACTCGGCCGCTACGACTGCCTAATACCGCAGGCTTGAGCGCTGGTACTAACCCTACGATAGGTATCTGCGGATAGCATTCGCGGGCTATCGTTAGCGCGTGCGCAGAAGCGCTGTTGCAAGCGATGACGATAAGTTTGCAGCCTTGCTCATATAGCCACTGCACTGCCGTTAGCGTCAAATCTTTGATATCTTGGCTGTCGCGATTGCCGTACGGGACGTGCTTGGTATCTGCATAATACAAATAACGCTCGGCAGGTAGCTGCTGAGCTAAGTGTAGATACACTGACAAGCCACCTATGCCTGAATCAAAGACGCCTATTGGTGCTTCACTTAGATCATGACTTAAGGTGCGATCTGGCGCGTGATTTAAGGTCGCGTTTGGCGCATTGTCTATAGTGCAAACATCGCTCTGCTCGCTATCAACTACTGATTGGTGGTTATTTTTGGACATATCATTTTTATAAATAGTATCATTGATAATGAGCTTTAGACCGATAGCTATAGCTCGCCATTTATAGGCTCAAGTTGACTCATAGCTTAACTGCCATCGCTTATCTGTATCTTATAGCTGATTCACTTCAAAACCTATACAGTGCTACTGCAGTGGATTTTGCTCAGCATCGAACAGTGCGAAGCGCACAACAAGCAAGGAAAATTTGTACCAGTAGCACGACAATAGTAGCGTATCGATTTTCTTTCGAATTGACTATAACGCGTGAATACACTGATAAGTTTATGAGTATATACTAGATGCCAATACTTTATGTTCAATCTCGACAAAATATAGCTAATAGAGGATGAAATGATTTTTAGGTCTGGCAAATATCACTAAAAAACTTTGAAAGCTGGAAATGAACTAAAATTAGCCGCTATAGTTTAGGGGCTATAGTTTAGGAGCTATATACAGAAGCTATCTACTTAACTATTCATTATCAGGCATGGAGAGCTGATACTCTTGGCCGCCACTTTGTAATGTCAAAATAGTCATTCCTGCTTGCTCGCTCAGCGTACCAATTTCGGTTAAATGATAAAAAGCATTGCGACCGATAAGCGCCTCTAAACCATTACGGACCATCATATAAGGCCGAACTTGTCCATCGGCATTATTATGGGTGTGAGAGTTGTCTTTGCTATCAGCGTGAAAAGCCCGGAGCGCTATAGGATGCTGCGGATCTAGTCGAACGATATCACCGGTTAAGGTACTAAATTCAAGCCAGCTTACCCCTTCCTCGTTGACGATACCGACATCGTTGATGAGCAGCGGCGCATCTTCGACTGCAATACGCAATTTCTGTACTGGTGTTTTTAAAAAATACTCCGTCTTGCCGTCTTGGTCTTCTTTCCATAAAATGGTTGCGAATAGACTGACTAATGACTCACGCGTCATATGTGTCCCCTCGTGCCACCATTCACCATTAGCTTTTATGACAAGATCCATATCCATGACTTGTTCAGGATGCCATTTTTCTAACGGCGGTATGCTACGACCTTGACGTGTTCCTGCTGATGACTTTAAATAGTGGCTAAGCGCCTCCATATTACTTAAGTCTGATGGCATATCCTGCATAGCCTTAGCGGTATCGATAGCATTTTTTTCATCGGATTTATGACGACTATCCATAAGGCAGTTTCCTTGTTAGCGATATATTATTAGTTAAAGTTTGCTGTGTATAATTGAGTGATTCATTTTAGTTTTAGGTCAAGCAACTTAACGTCTTTATATTCATGATAGGGTTTAAGCCTCACCTTAACATTGATGTCCATAAATGCGTATCGTGTTTGTGGTGTTTTTCTTTTATAATGAGTAACGATTTTTTTGAACCGGTTGTGTGAGCGTCCATTCAATTACGATCACAAAGACAGCTTTATCGAGTAGCCCAATATCTTAGGCAGTGAATAGAGCAAGCCTTATTAAGTGACGATGCGAATACTGTCCTGAGATAAGCCACTAAGAATTTAGGAGTAGGTATGCAAGAGCAAGACAAGCAAGCGCCAGTTTTAGATGCAGAATCTGATATCACTAATGAGGTGGTAACGACAGAAGCTACTGAAGTAGAAGCGAATTCGGTGGATAAAGCAGAAGTAGTGGAAGAGCCAGTCGCTGAAGAAGTGGTTGTTGAGGAACCTATAGTAGCCGAAGAGCCAGTCACCGAAGAAGCGGTTGTAGAAGAGCCCATTGCTGAAGAGCCAGTTGTCGAAGAAGAACCCGTTGCTGAAGAACCAGTGGTCGAAGAAGAGCCAGTTATCGAAGAAGCGGTTATAGAGGCGCCTGAACCAGAACCAGAGGTTGAACGCGAATCGATGGAGTTTGACGTTATTGTCGTCGGTGGTGGACCTGCTGGTCTATCTGCTGCTATCCGTCTGCGTCAACAGGCTATCGCCGCAGGTAACGATGAGTTTATGGTTTGTGTGGTCGAAAAAGGTTCTGAGTTTGGCGCTCATATCTTATCAGGCGCGGTTATCGAGCCGCGCGCCCTAGATGAGCTGATTCCAGATTGGAAAGAGAAAGGCGCACCGCTAAATGTACCGGCGATTGAAGATCGCGTCTATATGCTTGGTTCTGCGACCAAATCCACGAAGCTTATGGATTCAGTGGTTCCGGCCCTCATGCATAACGATGGGAATTATATCGTCTCGTTGGCTAACGTGGTACGTTGGCTCGCTGAGCAAGCTGAAGAGCTGGAAGTGATGATGTTCCCAGGCTTCCCTGCCGCTGATATTCTCTATAATGATGATGGTTCGGTCAAAGGTATCTTGACTGGAGATATGGGGGTTGCGGCAACCGGTGAGGAAAAACCAAGCTTTGAACCTGGCTATGAGCTCCTCGCTAAGTACACTATCTTTGCAGAGGGCAGCCGTGGCCATCTTGGCAAACGCTTGATTAGCCGTTTTGGTCTCGATAACGACTCTGACCCACAACATTATGGTATAGGCCTAAAAGAGCTTTGGGATATCGATCCTGCTAAGCATGAAGAAGGCGTAGTACTGCATGGCTCTGGTTGGCCGTTGAGTGATACCGGATCTTCTGGTGGTTGGTGGTTGTATCATGCTGAAAACAATCAAGTCAGCTTCGGTATGGTCATCGACTTATCTTATTCCAACCCTTATATGTCACCGTTCGATGAGATGCAGCGCTTAAAGCTGCATCCACTTATTCGCAATATCTTAGAAGGCGGCGAGCGTATCTCGTATGGAGCACGAGCACTGACCAAAGGTGGCCTCAACTCTTTACCTAAATTCACCTTCCCAGGTGGCGTGCTAGCAGGTGATGACGCTGGTTTCTTAAACCCAGCCAAAATCAAAGGGACGCATACTTCTATGAAGTCCGGTATGCTTGCCGCAGAAGCTATCTTTGAGGCGCTACAAGCCGGGCGTCAGCACGATGAAGTAGTCGCTTATAGTACTATGTATAAAGAATCTTGGTTATATCAAGATAACTATGAAGCTCGTAACTTTTCGCCGGCTATGCACCGCATGGGCCAATGGATGGGCGGCGCGTTCAACTTCATCGAGCAAAACTTGCTTGGCGGTAAGATGCCTTTGACTATTCATGATAACTCGCATGACTATCACCACTTAGAGCGTGCGGCTCATGCTTATCAGCCTACTTATCCTAAGCCGGATGGCAAGCTTATTTTTGATAAACTCTCTTCAGTGTTTATCTCAAATACTAACCATGCAGAAGATCAACCGGTACACTTAAAGCTAACCGATCCAACGGTACCTATCGCTATTAACTTACCCTTATATGCCGAGCCTGCACGTTTATACTGCCCAGCCGGTGTTTATGAAGTAGTTAAAGATGCAGAAGGGGCTAAGTTCGTTATCAATGCGCAAAACTGTGTCCATTGCAAAACTTGCGATATCAAAGATCCTTCGCAAAACATCACTTGGGTGACGCCAGAGGGCGGCGGTGGTCCTAACTATCCAAACATGTAAGCGCTAGCTAAACCTGTAAGCAGTAGCTTTAAGCTAAACGATACTAAAAAACCGCTCTAAAATAAGGGCGGTTTTTTTATACTTTATGAGCTTTTAGCTCATCAGCTTAGTTTGATCAGGTTTAATCAATCCAAGCATCACGATTGGCCTCGTCTCTTAATTTAACAAAATCATCCGGATTAAATTTGATTTGATCCCCGGTCTTACCCGCTTTTATCTGACGCTCATAGTCACGAAGTATTCTGAGTGCCACTGGCGATAACAACATAATAGCGATTAAGTTGGTCAATGCCATGAGTCCCATTGATAGATCAGCAAAGTTCCATATCGCCGGCAAGCTGGCAATGGCACCGACAAACACCATCGCTAATACCATAAAGCGAAAGATCATAATCATCACTTTGGCATTCTTACTACCAGAGATAAACTCAAGGTTAGACTCACCATAGCTATAATTGGCGATGATAGAAGTAAAGGAGAAGAAGAAAATCGCAATGGCAACGAAGATAACGCCCCAATCGCCGACATATTGGGATAAAGCCAACTGCGTGAGCTGAATACCCTCTTGCTCAACATTCGGGTCAACCACACCTGATAAGATAATAATCGAAGCAGTTGCCGTACAGATGACTAGCGTATCCATAAATACCCCAAGCATCTGCATAAATCCTTGCACCGCTGGATGATTAGGATTGGTTTTGGCGGTAGCAGCCGCATTTGGTGCTGACCCCATACCGGCTTCGTTAGAGAAGAGACCGCGCTTAACCCCATTAATGATAGCTTGGGCGATACCGTAACCTAGTACCCCACCCGCGGCTTGCTCAAAACCAAAAGCTGATTTGACAATTAAGGCAATGGCGGCTGGAAATTGGCTAAAGTTGGTTATGATAATAAACAATGCTAATAAGATATATAAAATCGCCATTATCGGTACGATTTTACCCGCTATACGCGCCACTGAGCGCAGACCTCCAAATACCACTGGTGCGACTAACACTACCAAAATCAAGCCAGTCATCCAGGTAGGAATTCCAAAGGCTTCATTCGTCGCTTGCGCGATCGTATTAGACTGTACGCCATTGAATGCCAAGCCAAAAGCGACTAGCAGACAAACGGAGAAAAACACCGCCATCCAGCGCTTGCCCAGACCTTTTTCGATGTAATAAGCAGGACCGCCACGATAGACATTATCGGTGTGTGGTACTTTGTAAGCCTGCGCCAAAGTCGATTCGATAAAGCTAGTCGACATGCCGACTATTGCAGTCATCCACATCCAGAATATAGCACCAGGACCGCCCAAATAGATAGCAATCGCCACCCCTGCCAAGTTACCTGTGCCGACGCGCGCGGCCAAAGAGGTCATCAAGGCTTCAAAAGAGCTGATACCACCATCTTTGCGCCCTTGGTTAGACACCCATAACAGTTTCCACATATGCCCAAAGTGCCGAAACTGCATAAAGCGCGTCACGACCGTAAAATAGAGACCCGCACCAATCAGTACAAACATCAACAAGCCATACCATGGATTGCTAGCGATCAACCAATCATTATTACCCCAAATAATACTCACACCGTAGTTCACGATACTGTTGAACCACTCTGCAATATTCTCACCCATGGTGTTACCTCTTCTCTTTATTATCGATACTACTACTTATTCATAAAACTACTATGTATCAAATTTTCTTTACCATAAAAATCATTTAATGTCTAGACACTTGGAACAGCTTTAGTGAATAAAAGTTGGCTATAATAATCACGCCAGAAGATAGCTTTTATATAAGTATTCACTAAATAAATGATTCCTGATTACTTTGATTTTTATTGCCTTTTTTGAGTTATCGTTCAAACCCGTCTTGTCAATGGTACAGTATACCTGTCTTTGCGCCCTTAACTCAGCTCATAAAATGTATTTATTTACAGTTTAGACGCTCCGTTACCACAAAGTAATTTTAAATTACTTATTGTTAATTGACTCAATTTTGTATATATTCCTAATAAGTTTATGACTGTGCAGTATAGTCATCGACAGGCAAGACAATAACGAATACTTAAATTTGCAGATTTTATTTCGATTTGACGTTAGTTATATATGATGACACTGTCACATATCAATTAATGTTTGATAAAACTGGTTAAGTAAGCAATTAGCCGTTATGCTTGAACCATCTATATAAGTCTTTAGAGCCGATATGATTGCAGCTATATATAGATAGCACTGAGTTGTGATGCGATAGACGTTAAGCCACGATTGTTAACTCTTAATCGTTAAGTAAATATGACTCATTAGCAACGGCTCAACCATCTTGTTTTATTGTTAGGCAAAAGGAGTTGTCCTATGGAGAACCACAACGATCCATCCGGCTATTGGCGCGCCAATATTCGTCTTATTATAGGTAGCCTTATCATTTGGGCATTATGCTCATATGGGTTTGCAATTCTATTACGTCCATTATTAGCAGGTATCAAAATTGGTGGTACCGATTTAGGCTTTTGGTTCGCTCAGCAAGGGTCCATTGGCGTATTTATCATCTTAATTTTTTTCTACGCTTGGCGTATGAATAAGTTAGATAAACAATATGGCGTAGACGAGGAATAGACCTATGAGTCAATTTATAATTAATATTATTTTTGTAGGGGCCTCCTTTGCGCTCTATTTCGGCATTGCCATTTGGGCTCGTGCTGGTTCTACTAGTGAATTTTATGTCGCAGGTGGTGGTGTCCATCCCGTAGTCAACGGTATGGCAACTGCAGCTGACTGGATGAGTGCGGCGTCCTTTATCTCTATGGCAGGCTTGATTGCAGCTAGTGGTTATGGCGCTTCTACTTATCTAATGGGTTGGACGGGTGGTTACGTCCTACTAGCGATGCTACTAGCCCCATACTTACGCAAGTTCGGTAAATTCACGGTCCCTGATTTCATCGGTGACCGTTTTTACTCTAAGACTGCTGCTATGATTGCGGTGGTGTGTTTGATTGTCGCCTCTACCACTTATGTTATCGGTCAGATGACAGGTGCTGGTGTTGCTTTCTCACGCTTTTTAGAGGTTGAAAATACTACAGGTCTTATCATTGCTGCTATTGTCGTCTTCTTCTACGCCGTGCTAGGTGGTATGAAAGGGATTACCTACACCCAGGTTGCACAGTATGTGGTACTAATGATTGCTTATACTATCCCAGCAGTCTTTATCTCACTTGAGCTAACAGGTAACCCAATTCCAGGTTTAGGCTTGTTCTCGAACCACGTTGAATCAGGTGTACCTATTTTGACTAAGCTTAACCAAGTCGTTACTGATCTTGGCTTTGCCTCTTATACCGCTGATGTTCCTAATAAGCTCAATATGGTACTGTTTACTTTATCTCTAATGATAGGTACAGCAGGCTTACCACACGTTATTATTCGCTTCTTCACCGTACCTAAAGTGGCTGATGCACGTTGGACAGCGGGTTGGACACTAGTGTTTATCTCACTATTGTACTTTACGGCTCCTGCAGTCGGCGCTATGGCACGTTTAAACTTAATTGATACTGTCTATCCACAAGGTGTTGAGGCTGAGCCGATCAACTACGATCAGCGTCCAGACTGGATGAGAACATGGGAAGATACAGGTCTTATTAAGTACAACGATTTAAATAACGATGGTCGTATTCAGTTCTATAACGACGGTGGTCTAGGTGCCGCTGAAGCCGCTCTAGCTACTGCTACCACTGATGGCGGCGATGTCGCAGCAGCAACTGCAGCTGTCGATGAAGCCCGTGTCAAAAACAGTGAAGTATTAGATGGCGAACTTGCTGCTCGTGGTTGGGCTGGTAATGAGTTAGACGTTAACGCTGATATCATGGTACTAGCAAACCCAGAGATTGCCCAGCTTCCACCTTGGGTTATCGGTCTTATCGCTGCAGGTGGTCTAGCTGCTGCTCTATCTACAGCAGCCGGTCTACTACTGGCTATCTCATCAGCGATCAGCCATGACTTGATCAAACGTAACCTGAATCCAAATATTACTGATAAGCAAGAGTTGAAATATGCTCGTATCACTATGGGTATCGCTATCGTCATCGCTACATACTTAGGTATTAATCCACCAGGGTTTGCCGCACAGGTAGTAGCATTAGCCTTTGGTATTGCGGGAGCTTCGCTATTCCCAGTACTAATGATGGGTATCTTCTCTAAGCGTATTAACAACTTAGGCGCTATCTGCGGTATGCTCTCAGGCTTGATCGTTATCTTGGTATACATCTTTGTGTTCAAAGGTTGGTTCTTTATCAGTGGTACGGCGAACTTCCCTGATACTGAAGAGTACTGGTTATTCGGCATCTCACCATTGTCATTTGGTGCCGTTGGTGCTTTAATCAACTTTGTTGTAGCGTTTGTGGTTTCTTATGCTACTGCACCACCACCACCACATATCCAAGAGTTAGTTGAAAGCGTACGCTCTCCACGTGGAGCTGGCGGTGCTATCGATCACTAAGCTATAGATTAATAGGTTTACGTGTATTGTTCTGTTCATTCCATTTATCACTCACAGGCAAAAACTGCTTGTGAGTGATTTTTTATTCGCTCATAACTATACTAGCACTGACATAATCTTCAATTGTATAAGTTGGTTCTGTCAGAATCGGTGCTGATCGCATTAAGGAAAGTTTTATGCTTTTTGAGTTTATTGCTACCATAGCCGCGGCTTTTGGCATGGCAGGTTTAGCCCTTGTTATAACTCACCTCACTAAACTGGCAGGTAAGCGCGCCCCAAGATGGCTTATTCCCTTGTTTGCTGCTATTGGTATTTTTGGCTTTCAAATTCATCAAGAATACAACTGGTACCCTCAACAAGTCGCTGAACTACCAGAGGGAGTGAACGTTGTTAAGACGGCTCAGAGTAGCACTTGGTTTCGTCCGTGGTCTTATGTTAAGCCACAGACTTTTCGTTTTATAGCAGTAGATAGTGTTGGTGCTCGTACACAAATAGACAATCCGAATATTCATTTGGTTAATTTATATCTATTTGAGAGACGTTTGAGTGTTCAGCAGATACCACAAGTCATTGATTGTGCAGCACCTGCACGTGCAGATTATGTCTTACAAGACAAAGGAAGTGAGCTGAATATAGAGGAACATGTCAAGCAGACGACTAAGTGGCGCGAGTTAGAAAAAGAGGACCCGTTATATATAAATGTCTGCACAGATCAGAGATAAGAGGCTAATCAGTAAAAGCAGAATTAGCTGTTTCAAACCAGTTCGCTTAGGGCTACTTAGCCATTTTATAAGCGTGCTTTGAATTTGCCCCTATCAACAATCCGGCGCATAGACCACCAAAATGCGCTGCAAAAGAAACGCCTGGCTGTGGCATTAGACCTTGTTTAATGGTCAGCCAATACCCTGCTCCCATAATAATACAAGCAAGCAAATAGCCCCAGCGCCTTCCAAATACAGCCCCGCCTATCATAAATCCGAGCATAGCAAAACAAAGTCCTGAAGCGCCAATGTGGATAGAGAGTGGTGAGCCTATCAGCCAAGTCATTATTCCAGAGGCAATAATAAGCTGCAAAGTCGTGCGATAAGCATTGTTTTCAAATAAGCCAAACAAGAACAGTATCTGCAATAATACTAACGTATTACCTATAATGTGCGAGAGATTACCGTGCATCGTCCATGACGCAAAGACGCCAATCAGACTGCGCAAGTCAAGCGTACGCGGAGCAATACCAAAGATATTCCACAAGCCAAACATAACAGTATTATTAATAATAAACATGCCCCACATAGGTATTAATACGAATGCGTATAAGCCTATGACTTGCTTTAAGCGCCTCATAGTCAAGGATAGTATGGCTTGTCCATTCATCGATTGCCTCTTATTATTTGACTCATAACCCCTCAAAACAGTGCTAACGTCAGTAAGAATACCTTATATCTTTTTCATCTGAAATCAACTCAAACCTTAGGCGCAAAAACTGGCTGCACGGTCGGCTCAAAGGTCAAAGATGAATCGAGGAGCTCATTGCTGTTCAGATAACTATTATCATATAGCAGCGATGTAGAATGATAAGGGACTAGAGCGGTCGGCATAAAGCGACGCGCGGCATCTATGTGCTTGATAGAATCGTCAAAGAAGATATGCGGGGCAAAAGTTTTGAGCACCGATGTTTTTTCAAGCCCTCCCAAAAAGAAAGCCATATCTACATCTACGCCCCAAGCTCGCAAGGTTTTTATCGCTCGTAGGTCTGCAGGAGCATTGCGGGCAGTCACTAAGGCAATCTTTATCGGACAATGATGCACCTTGGCAGGTAAGCGCTGCTGCAATTTCGACAGCTTAATTAATAACTCCGCATAAGGGCCCTTTTCGATCGGTAAATCGATCATCTCAGCCTCTCTATCATGAAAAGCTTGTAGGCCCTTTTGTTTATATAGCAGCTCTCCTGAATCATCGAACAATACCGCATCCCCGTCGAAGGCAATACGTAGCTGATCGGTATCAAGCTCATAAGTGTTGACGGGAGTAGCGTCCAATATCGCACAAGCGCAACTATTAGCATCGGCTACTTGTTGTGCATCCTCTCGATTGGTCGTCAAAAACAGATCTACGTTAAAGTCTTCGATATATGGAGCGACCGGGCTTCCAGATACGAATGCGGAGCGTGAAATATTCAATCCATTCTCACGAATAGCGTTAAGCACTTGAATACCCGTATCAGGACTGCTCTTTGAGACAATGACCACTTCAACGAGTGGTGACTCAGTCGTTGAATCCGCTGATAAGCAGTCGTTACAGTAATTATTAAGATTTAGCAGCGCTTTAATTAACGGATACCCTGCACCACTATCGAGTGGCTGATCTTCACGCTTCGCCATATAATCGCGAAACTCCTTTACCGCTTGATCAGGGCGCTGCTGTAGCAGCTGCAAAAGATGGTTCTCAGACTCTGTTAAATCAAATAATGCGGTTGCTGATATAGCCACTATTAAAGTATTCGTTAAATCGACTGCCATTTTACTCATTCTCTATCATAGGTATGGTGATTTATAATTGGCATTTAGTTTAGCAATTAAACCTCAATACGTACGTAAGATTTTTATTATTGACTATCATCTAGGAGTAATCACTTTCTATACCGACATTTATTTAATTAATACTTAACTATTAATATTATAAATTAATATCAACTACATAATCCTATTGAAATTTCTCCCCTCGACCTCAAATATATACCTATAGATTGGTAAAACTTAATGATTATCAACGGTTATTAAAAAAGCAGGAGAGAATAATGAGTAATATTATAGTGAATAATGTAAAAGATACCGTCACCCAATCTCGCCAAATCGAACAGCTCTTTGCTGGGGTAGATACCCAAGATGGTGCTGGGGTCAAACTCACTCGCGTGCTCACGCAGCAGCTGCAACAGCGCCTCGACCCTTATCTGATGCTAGACAACTTCAAAAGCGACAATCCAGATGATTATGTCGCTGGGTTCCCCAACCACCCACATCGCGGTTTTGAAACCATTACCTATATGATTACTGGCCGTATGCGCCATCGTGACAGCGCGGGTAACGAGGGGTTATTACAAAACGGTGGCGTACAGTGGATGACGGCGGCTAGAGGTGTTATCCATTCAGAACTGCCTGAACAAGAAGACGGCGCGATGGAAGGCTTCCAGCTTTGGCTCAATCTACCGGCCAAAGATAAAATGAATGACCCTTGGTATAAAGACTTCCAAAGTGAGGACTTGCCTAAATACACGACTGAAGATGGCGTTGATGTCACTGTCATTGCAGGTACATCGCACGGCGTAGAAGGTGCAGTCACACGTGACATCACTGAGCCGACGTATTTGGATATCCATCTACCAGCAGGGTCTAGTTTTAGTCAGGCCATTCCAGCCGATCACAATGCCTTTGCCTTTGTGTATCGCGGTAAAGTGGATATTGAAGGTAGAGAAGTGCCGACTAAGACTATGGCTATTCTGGAAAACAACGACAGTGCTGATGGCGTTACCATTACCGCGGATAGTAGTGAGGATACCAAAGTAATTTTAATCACTGGTCGCCCACTACGTGAGCCGATTGTGCAATACGGTCCCTTTGTGATGAACAGTCAGCAAGAAATCATGCAAGCGGTTAATGATTTTCAAAGTGGTAAATTTGGTGAAGGGGCTTAGTGGTTAGGCTAGTTTGTTAGATAATTTATTGAATATTAAAGCCCGTATTAGTTCGCTAATACGGGCTTTTTTATGGGGAAAATACTGCTTTGGTTGTTAGCGGAGTAGTTCTAAGTGTCAATTATGACATTATATAAACACTGAACAAAATCGTAGAATAATAAAGCTAATTGCAGGATGTAAGCATCGTATTGTACAGATAAGACTACTTAAAGCAAAACGACTGGGGTTTAAATTTGAAAATGTGGCTAAAGTTGGTAAGTTATTTCGAGATTTTTATAAAAAAATGATGTTTGGATTAATGATGAATCTTGAGTAATTTATCTAGTAAATTTACAATACGACATAAGCTATCCGCTGAACATCAATACTTTAATATTCCTTCAAAGGACAGTTTATTCAAATAGATTATTATTTTCTCTATTAATGCCTTCTCTTTTAATGTGAGAGAAATCACCACGTCTTTTTAAGACTGCATAAGCTTCAGCTGGAGACCAGTATTTACTTATAGGACTATAATTATGGGAAAGCGGACTTATCATTTCAAAGAAGTCGTACATTTGCTCACCATCTGCACCACGTCCATTTATCTTCAAAAAAGTTAAACCATCTTTATAAGCAACTTAGTTAACTTTCTGAACCTTATAACAATCTATAGTCTAATCCAAATAAAACCGATACAATCCTATTAACAATTGCATTTAATGAAATAAACGATGACTTATTCAAT
>NZ_JBQQER010000013.1:0-79772 GCF_052259045.1 Psychrobacter sp. 1Y11 | reverse complement strand
GAAGCACAGCGATGTGTGTAGCTAACCTGTACTAATTGCTCGTTTGGCTTGACCATACAACACCCAAGTGGTTTGTAGCTATCTATAAGAACTTAGTTTTATAGTTAGACAAGCATTATATCGATATCACCTTTATCCTTGGTTCAGTTAGGATAAGTGATACTTAAGTCATTAAGTAAAACAAACAGACTCATATCTAACCCCCTTTGCTGACGACAATAGCACGATGGCACCACCTGATCCCTTCCCGAACTCAGAAGTGAAACATCGTTGCGCCAATGGTAGTGTGGCTCCGGCCATGTGAGAGTAGGTCATCGTCAGCTCTCTATTCTAAGAAGAGTCACCCTTAACCGGGTGGCTCTTTTTTTTATCTTTAATTTAGTCATCATCATGTGACCTACGCAGAAAACGCTATTTAAGGGTGAGCAAGGAATAACGACTGTCTGGAAGACAGTTGTCCGCAGCGCAAGACGGAAGGCTATGCTTGTAAAGGGCTCTTGCGAACCTAAAATTAGTATTAGTTATTAAGAAAATGCTTTGTGAGCTATGAAAACGTTGTGATTAATCGCCTTTTTTATTTCTTGAGCATCGAATGCTTTTTTGTTCTCTGGTAACCTTAACACTTTAGGTAAGCGTGTAATTACCATTTTTTCATCAGCAATAGCATAGTGGCGATAATATTCATTTAGAATTTCATTACAGTCAAACTCTAAGTAAATAATATTTTTAGTATATGTTTTAGCCAAACGAATGATATCTAGAAAAAACTCTTCATTTACTGCATCTTTTGAATGTTCTATATCTTCTAAAGTATACTTTGGTAGACGCCCGATTATTATTTTTTGCCAGATACTACCATTCTCTTTAGTTTCGTGGTAAATATTCAACTCATGCTGTAATTGACTCAGTTGTCCTAAGCTTTCTTCTACATCATCAAATTTATCTTTAATGATAGTTATTATTTCTTTAGAGGTATTCGTCAGTGTATTTACTTCAAAGCTCTTATTCGCTAATGACTCATACATCATATCTAGAAAGTATCTAAAACTGATTAATTTTGCAATCATAATCTCCACGTTATAAGAGTATGTTGCAATGGGCTGTAATTGAAAGTTTTGCATATTATTAATCATCTTATTAAAGATTTTACCCATGTAATAAAATAAATAGTCTCGATCACTCTCATCACTTATAGCGTTTTTTATAATGTGAGTCAGTTTATTCAGTATCAATATTGTGATCTGTTTTTCATATTCATTCATCCGCCTATAGATATCGTATTCAGTATCATCACCATCCTTTTTTAATTCTTTCTTTAATAAAGGTTCGATTTGTGTCTTACATAAATGCTGTGTTTCTTTAATAAATTTGATGATCGTATCTGATACGCCAACATCTAAAGTATATAGTCGACTCATACAATAATTAATATGTTCAATATAGCGTTCCTTATCTATTAGTTGTTTTCTAATAACAACATGAGTTAAGTACACAAACGTATTGTTGCCACTACTATGTTCATATAAAAACCTCTTGATGGAATAAGGATTCTGTCTTGGCTTATCAGCTATACCTATTAAAAACCAATATTTCTCACTTTCGACGACAAAGAATTTTTTATATTTTGCTTCTTTTCTTATGATATTAGGCAAGTTTTTGTATTCTTGAAAGTCGATGTCAGTTGAGTCTCAAGCATGAAAGTTACGTTCTTGAATTTTTTGTTTAATAAAAACTTCTTTGAAGTATGTTTTTATAATGTCAGCATTAAGTTGTCTAATGCCAGGATTTACTATAAAGTCGATATTATCAATCAAAGCTGCCAAATCGTATAAAAAAGCATGTTTTATACTATTACGGTTCTTCTGATCCAAAAAATGATCGCCGATATCAATTCGATTAAGATAGTCAAGCATTGCTTCTGTTTTGTCAGCAAGCTCCATAGCATCATATGAAATAGGTTTGGATTCGATAAACTTTAACATCTGTATTGCAATCGCTTCTAATTCTTTATTACCAATAGCAGTTGTGGATAATACGCTTCTAAGGTTATCTGGGATAATATAAGTAAAATTTGGGCTGATATTTCTTTTTGATAATATTTTTTCGTACACACTTTTACGGCTAGGCTTATCAAGCTGTGGCAAAATATCGGTTATAATGTTTTTCCAATTGCTACTTAATGCTGGATCTATCGATTTTAGTTGATAAATTTGGTATTCTGAAAGTTCATACACATGCATATTACAATTTCCTTTACAGCACTAATGTTGGTATAAATGGTTTTAATATTAGCATCTATTAAATAATTATAATAATATTTTATAAATTAAGGACTAAATCTATGACTACCTCAAAAGTAACCTACCAAGGCGACCTACGCACTACCGCTATTCATCTGCAATCGAACAATGAAATCATCACTGATGCACCAACTGACAATCAGGGCAAGGGCGAGGCGTTTTCACCGACTGATTTGCTAGCGACAAGCCTAGCCAGTTGTATGCTCACCATCATTGGTATCAAGGCGCGTGACATGGATATTGATATTGCAGGTACTACGGCTGATGTGACTAAAATCATGACTGCTGATCCTAGACGGGTCAGTGAAATACATGTTGCTATCACTTTTAATCAACAGCTTGATGAAAAAACGCAAAAAATATTTTATAACACGGCATTGACGTGCCCTGTTGCCAAAAGTATCCATCCTGATATCATGCAAAATGTGACTTTTAATTCTAAAAGCAACTAATTCCAATAATTAGTAACCGCTATAAGGATGACTAACATGGCTTCCAAAACGCTACTAATCGTCGCTCATGCGCCCTCAAAAAATACCGAAAAGTTGGCTAAGGCCGCTTACGATGGCGCTAATCACCCTGATATAGCTATTAAAGTGATATTGAAGTCACCGCAAGATACGCAGCCTGAAGATGTTTTGGCAGCAGATGCTTTATTATTAGGGACTACCGAAAATCTGTCTTATATGGCAGGACTGACCAAAGACTTTTTTGATCGCTGTTATTACGCGGTATTGGAGCATAAACAGGGGCTTCCCTTTGCGCTCTATATTCGAGCGGGGTTCGATGGTACGGGAACTAAACGAGCGATGAAAACTATTGTTACCGGTCTGCGCTGGAATCAAATCCAAGACACACTTATTTTAAAGGGTGATTGGCAAGAGGCGTTTGCTGAGCAAGTAGAAGAGCTGGCGATGACGTTAGCTGCTGGAGTGGAAGCCGGTATTTATTAGGCTAGTTTTTTAAAACGATTATGACAAGATAGTATTATGAACAAAAACAACTTAGGTAATACGGATATTAGTAGCCAAGATAGACTGCCATTTTCACAAGCGTGTGAGAATAATAAACAACCTATCTTAGACGTGCTACAAAAAGAATTACAAGACTCTACTCATGTACTAGAAGTAGGCTCAGGAACCGGTCAACATAGTGTACATTTCGCGCAAAATTTGCCAAACTTGCAATGGCAAACGAGCGATGTCATTGATAACCATCAGGTAATTCAAGCTTGGCATGAGCGTTATCCTGTACCTAATTTACACGCGCCGTTAGCGTTTGATTTGATGACAGATGCCATACCAATCTCGAAAAACAATAACCCTTACGACGCTATTTTTACTGCCAATACTTTGCATATTATTGCTTGGTCTTTGGTTGAGAGACTATTTGAGTTGGCTGGAGAGGTATTACCATTAAAGGGTAAGCTAATAGTGTACGGGCCTTTTAATGAACACGGACATTATACTAGCGCTAGCAATCAACGTTTTGATTTATCGTTAAGACAGCGCGATCCTAATAGTGGCATTCGGCATAAAGAAGATATTCTCGCTTTAGCAAAACAGCATGATTTTACCTTAGACAATGAGTATCAGATGCCAGCAAACAATCAGATATTAGTATTTAAAAAATAACCGCTACCTTATTTGGTGGCGGTTATTTTAATCTAAAAACTTAACCTGTATTACGTAGTCCCGCTGCTAAAGCATTGATACTACGAATTAAGGGATCTTCTACCGCGAGTTTATCTTCTGTCGTTTCTGGTTGTCGCATGCGTTTGAGTAGCTCGATTTGAATATAATTAATCGGATCCAAGTAAGCATTACGCCACTCTAGCGAGGCCGCCAAATCTTGCTGACTGGATAACAGTGACTCTTGATCTAGCAATGAGTTAAGATTTGCGTTGGTCAGTTCATGCTCATCAATGACTGCCTGCATTATTTGCTCGCGTAAGGTTTCATCCTCACATAATTGGCTGTATGCGCGGGCAATACTCATCTCAGACTTGGTAAAGGCCATTTCAATATTGCTGACAAAAGCACTGAAAAATGGCCAGTGTTCATTCATCTCTTGCATTAAACCTTCATCTTTTTTGACACTATCTAGGGCGCTGCCCACGCCATACCAAGCAGGAAGGGTAAAGCGAGCCAGCGACCAGCCAAACACCCAAGGTATAGCCCGAATGGTCGATTTGCTCGGTAATCCTTTTTTGCGATGGGCAGGACGTGAGCCAATATTGAGCAATGAAATCTCTTGTACGGGCGTGGCTTCAGAATAAAATTGATAGAAGCCTTCTGTATTATCAGTAAGTGCCCGATATTGCTTTTCGCCTGCATCTGCCAAACGAGAAAATAATGCTTCATAGCTATCAAGCTGTTTTGGCTGTGCGACAAACCGCGATGAGCTGGCCTTTAAAGCGCCAGTGATTCCCATGGTCAGTTCAAACACCGCCGTGTCTGGATTGGCATATTTGGCGTAAAGTACTTCGCCTTGCTCGGTAAACTTGATTTGTCCGTTTAGTGTGCCAGCAGGCTGGGCAGCAATGGCTTGATGGGTTGAGCCGCCGCCACGACTGACAGAGCCGCCGCGTCCATGAAACAGTCGTGTGCTAATGCCGTATTTGTTGGCAATATTGGTGATGGTTTGCTGGGCGCTATACAGCTGCCAAGCCGAGGTGATAATGCCGCCATCCTTTGAAGAGTCTGAGTAGCCAAGCATGATTTCTTGCAAGTTCCCTGAGTGCTCGAGCAGCTCACGATATAGTGGGTTTTCTAAAATCGTAGGCATGATCTTATCAATGTTTTTAAGATCTTCAATGGTTTCAAATAAAGGTGCAACGGGTAGGGCAGCAAATAAATGACCTTCATTATCGATGCCAGATAAGCCCGCAAAACGCATCAGTAGAAGCACTTCTAACAGTTGACTGGCGTTATTGGTCATGGAGATAACATAGCTACCAAAAGTATCCTCACCAACCAGTTTGCGCAATTTCGCCACAGAGCTCATCAAGTTAAGCTGTTCACGCGTCTGCTCGCTTAAATTATCGCTATAAATAAGTGGTGTGCCAGATTTTTTTAGCAAACGCGTTAGCCATTCTTGACGTTCTAATTCGTTGAGATTTTGATAGTCAGGTAGGTTTGATGCATTAGCGAAGATGTCAGCGATAACCTCACCGTGATAGCCTGAGTCTTGGCGAATATCGAGAGATGCTAAATGAAAGCCGCAAGTTTTTACTAAGCGAATGGTATCAAGCAGTAAACCTTCGCTATGAGCCTGATCATGGGTGCTCACGCTTCGTCGAATAAGTCGTAAGTCATCTAACAAGGCCTGCGGTGTTGAGTAGGCATCTTCTGCGGCTTCATCCTCTGTCCCTTGGCTTTGGATATGTTGATTGGTGGCTTTTATTTTGGCAAGGATGAGGGATAATAGCCTTCTATACGGCTCGTTATCATAATCATCAGGGTTATAATAGAAAACTTTTTGATCGAGCTCACTGTAGTCTTCGATACGAGCATATATGTTTGCGTCAATATCGACAATCGTGTCGCTATGAATAAGCTCACGACGTAATTTTCTAATTAACACTTGATAATGACGCAGTACAGTATCGGCATGCATCAAGACAGCCATCTCCGTGGTCTCATAGGTAACAAATGGGTTGCCATCTCTATCGCCACCAATCCAAGAGCCGAAGCTGACAAAGGCGGGTAGGGGATAATCGGTGAGTTCTGGATAAACCTCGACGATAGCGTCTTTGGTATTGCGATAGACTTTGGGAATGGCGGTAAATAAACTGGCATTAAAATAGTGCAAACCGTTATTTATCTCGTCATAGACCAAAGGTTTGCGCGTACGAACCTCATCTGATGACCAAAGCAGATCAATGGTCTCTGCAGTTTTTTGTTTGGCTTGCTCAAAGGCTAGGCTACCTTCGGGATAGTCAATCATAGCATCCGTATGCTCATATAGCGTTTGCAAGATGTTCATGGTGGTGCGTCTACGTGCTTCAGTAGGATGAGCGGTAAAAACAGGAATAAATTTGAGATGATCGATGAGTTCTTTTATTTGTTCAGGTTCGATATTGCGCTCACGACACTCTAGTAAAGTGCGGCGAAAAGAACCTTCCCAACTTTGATTAGACTCTGCACGCATGGTACGGCGCTGCTCACGCAAATAATTTTCTTCAGTCAAATTTGCGAGAAAAAAGTAAATAGAGAAGGCACGAATGACATTTTTTAAGGTTTGATTGTCTAGTGAGGCAATAAGATCAATAAGCTGCTGTTTTTTCTCTTCATTATACTCGCGGCGTTCCTGAATAAAGCCTTTACGCAAGGTCTCAATAGTATGGACAGTATCTGCTCCAGATTGGCGAGCAATGGCTTCCCCCAAAAATGATCCTAACAATCTAATACGTGCCCGTAATACTTCATTCCTTGCTAACATGACTGTTTTCCTTACTTGTGATAATGACGATTAGAGTCAACAGACTTTATTTATAAATAAGGCTCGCAAACGAATCTACGAACCCTTGATATGGTTAATATAAAAGAATACACGAATGGTGCGACAATAATAAGCATCATTTATAGGTGTTGGCTAAAAAGTCTAAGTAACGACTCCAAGAACGCTGATCGGCGCGCGCATCATATCTATCAGGGTTATTAAAATCCGTAAACGCATGCACCGCGCCGCTATAAGTGATCATTTCATGCGGTACTTTACTGGCCTCTAAGGTTTTGCCAAGGGCGGTAAAGTCCTCTAAGGGAACCGCTTCGTCGGCCGTACCATGAAAGACTAAAATCTCTCCTTTGGTTTTATCATAAGATTGTCCGGTTGGCGTCTCAAGTCCTCCATGAAAAGGTACAAAAGCCTTTTGTTCAAATCCTGCTCTTGCAAGCTCAAGCGCAACGCCGCCGCCAAAGCAATAACCCATCGTTACGCCTTCGCGGACATTATTGCCTTGCGCCTGTCCTGTATTTAGAGCACCGGCAAGCAGGCGCCGCATTTTACTACGATCGTCGTATAGCTCGGAGGTGAGCCGTTTTTTGTCTTCAAGTTCGGTAGGGCGAATGCCTGCACCAAACATATCAGCCGCTAGTACATTATAACCCTCGCTCGCTAGCATATCCGCGCGCTTTTTCTCATAATCCGTCAAGCCGTCCCAATCATGAATTAGCAGTATAAAAGGAGCGTTAGGTGTATCCGCTTGCGCGTAATATCCTTGGTAAGGTTGGTTGTCTACTGTATAGCTGATATCTTGTGTAGTAATAGCAGCAGCGCTTTGACTAAAAACGAGCGTAAGAGCGCTGACTGATAACCCAATAAGCATAGTTTGAAAACAAGAGTAGCGGGAATGACTAGATTGACAACTATTATTCGATAACATAAGCGACCTCATAAGCGTAGTGAAGAAGGGTAAAAAGACTAAAGCATGTCCTCAAACGGTACTAGAGAGTGGTTAGAGGAAGTACTTAATAAACTAAAAATAACTCTGATTCTGTCATTCTTCGCAAACGGCAAGACAATATTATCTTATTTTATTGTTCGCAAAATTACGGAATGTTCAAAATCTGTTCCGTTGCTATGATTAAAATGACGATATGGCCTAAACAAACAGTCTTTTAATAAAGTACCACAAGCACTTTTTGATAGCTGCAAACTTTAACCAAATATCAACAGGTATTATCATGTAAAACCTAAGTAAGTTCCGTAGAATTAAATTTCGCTCTTATCAGAGTCTAATTCTTATAACTAGCTAGGATGCATGATGAAAACAAATATTGATCATACTGACCCCGCAAAAGACATGAACCCTGCCCGCGGAAATGGTGGCGAAACCCATCAGCGCGCAGACGATGACGCCAAAGCGCTTACCACTCAGCAAGGTGTGGTTATTGCTGATAATCAAAACTCTTTGAAAGCCGGTAGCCGTGGCCCGAGCCTTTTAGAGGATTTTGTATTACGCGAAAAAATCAATCATTTCGACCACGAGCGTATTCCAGAGCGTATTGTTCATGCGCGTGGTAGTGCAGCGCACGGTTATTTCGAGCTGACAGAATCGCTAGAAGAATACACGACCGCCAAAATTCTTACAGAAACAGGGAAGCAGACACCTTTATTTACTCGTTTTTCGACCGTGGCTGGCAATAAAGGCTCAAAAGATACGCCTCGCGATGTCCGCGGTTTTTCGGTAAAGATATATACCGAAGAAGGTAACTGGGATATCGTTGGTAATAATATGCCGATTTTCTTTATCCAAGATGCGATGAAGTTCCCAGATCTTGTCCATGCGGTAAAGCCTGAGCCGGATCGCGGTTTCCCGCAAGCAGCCTCCGCCCACGATACCTTTTGGGATTTTGTATCTTTAAGCCCTGAGACTATGCATAATGTTATTTGGCTGATGAGCGATCGCGCCATACCCCGTAGCTTTAGTATGATGGAAGGCTTTGGCATTCACAGTTATCGTCTGCTCGATAAAGACGGCAAAAGCACCTTTGTACGCTTCCATTGGAAGCCGGTGGCTGGAGTGCAGTCACTAACTTGGGACGAAGCGGTCAAAATCTCTGGCGCCGACCCTGACTATAACCGCCGCGATATGTTTGAAGCGATCAACAATGAGATGTATCCTGAGTGGGAGTTTGGCGTACAGCTCTTTACCGAAGAAGAGGCTAATGAGTTTCCATTTGATCATTTAGATGCGACTAAACTCATTCCAGAAGAATTAGTACCGGTAAAAATTATCGGTAAAATGGTGCTTAACCGTAATCCAGATAATTTCTTTGCAGAAACTGAGCAAGTGGCATTCTGTCCTTCGCATCTACCACCGGGTATCGATTTCAGTAATGACCCGCTATTGCAAGGTCGTCTGTTTAGTTATTTAGATACTCAGCTGTCGCGTTTAGGCTCACCAAACTTTGCCCAGATCCCTATTAATGCACCAAAATGCCCATTTGCTAATAATCAGCAAGATGGTCATATGCAGATGCAAGTACCAAAGACTCGGGTACTCTACGAGCCGCAAAGCTTAGATCCTACTCGTCCGCGTGAAAGCGTGAAGAAAGGTTTTGAGTCTTTCCATGAACAGTTGGACGATGGCGTCAAAGGCCGCGTACGTGCTGAGAGCTTCGCTGATCATTATAGTCAGCCGCGCATGTTTTATCGCAGTCAAACGCCTGAAGAACAGGCACATATCGCTTCAGCCTACGCTTTTGAGCTGGGTAAAGTGGATACCGCGCATGTCCGAGCACGAGTACTCAGTCATCTGATCAATATCGATGAAGACTTAGCTGACCGTGTTGCAACCGCGCTAGGAATGGAGCTACCAGAAGCGACTGAACCTGCAGCACCCGTACAAGATATGGATATATCTAAGCCGCTCCAAACGATTGGACGCACGCCTATCTCATTAAAAGGTCGCTTAGTCGGTATTTTAGTGGCTCAAGATTCAAGCCATGAACAAGTTAAGAGGTTTGAAGACGCAGTCAAAAAACAAGGGGGTATGGTAAAAATAGTAGCCCCTAGTAAAGAGGTTGAGCTGGATGATGGTACTCGCGTACAAGCTGATGAACGCATCGCTGGTGCGCCCTCTGTATTTTTCGATGCTATTGTCAGTATCATAATGCCAGAGCAAGCCAAAAAATTAGCTCAAGATAGCGCGACGCTTGACTGGTTCACGGATGCTTACGCGCACTGCAAAGCGATCGCTTACTGCGGCGCCACGGAGGAGTTTATCTTAAGTAAGCTTCCTGTAGAAAAAGATAAGTTTGTCACGCCATTAGCAGAGCTTGATAGCTTTGTTGAGAATGCAAAATCTCGTCTATGGGAACGTGAGCCCAAGGTTCGTGATTTAGCTTAGTCTTATTAAGTAGTTATTTAAACGAAAAAACTCAGCCTAAGCGCTGAGTTTTTTACTTTATCAGCTTATAACCCTCTGAACGGTTCACTTTATGCGGTAATAAAAAGTTTGCTCACAAGCGTTCACTGAATATAGTTTATTACTTGAAACTGAACGTTATAATGGTAAGCAAATGAATAAGTAAAACTATGAGATAAGTCTTAGAATAAATAGTCATTAAAAATAGATCAGTAAAGTGTAGTTGATTGAGAGTTGTTATGGATTTAACAAACATTGTAGCGATTGAAGGGTATATTCAGACCACTTATATGGCCGTTTATCCTGATAAGTTATTATTGCTTGATTCAGGATGTCGATGTGATGTCGATAACATCTTGGCGTACATTACCAATGTTTTAGAGCGTCCAATAGAGCAGCTGAAGGTTGTGATGGTTACACATATGCATCCCGATCATGCTGGTGGTGCTGAGCTATTGAAACAAAAAACGGGCTGTCAAATTGTTAGCGCCAAAGCTGAAAAACCTTGGTATCATGGCATTTTAGGTAGGTTTAAACATTTGAATGATTTGGGTTTGTTGTATTATGTCGCCAATAGACAAGGCAAGTCTTTTACAAACGCTTGGTATGATCCTATTTTGAAAGCTGATATAACGGTTGGAGAGGGTGATAGTGTGCCCTGTTTTGAAGACTGGATAATTTTGGAGACGCCGGGACATACGGATCGTGATCTATCCTTGTGGCATCCACAGAGTAAACAGGCGTATACGGCAGATCTTATACTGAGTATGAAAGGTAAAATAGTGTCACCATATTTGATTACTTTACCTGATGCTTATCGAGCGTCTTTAAATAAAATCAGAGCATTAAAGTTAGAGAGTTTATTATTAGCACATGATAAAAGAGTCAAGATGAGTAATGAAGACTTCGCTCGATTAATAGAAAAAACACCAAATAATCCTCGCAAAACCTCATTAAAGAATATTTTGGGCACTGCTTTTCTAAGACTCAAATTCGCTCGTAAAAGAGTTAAAACCCCTTAGTCAAAGGGCCAACTGATAAGCAAGCAGTTGATAAACGAATAAAAAAAAGCCCCGCTACCAAAAGTAGCGGGGCTTTTGCAGTATGGTGGACCGACCGCGACTCGAACGCGGGACCAATTGATTAAAAGTCAACTGCTCTACCAACTGAGCTATCGGTCCTGAGCGAGGATAAAACGAAGCACTGCTTCGTCCGAGCGCAAGAGAATTTACATTTTCGTAAATTCTAAAAGCTACGCATCCAAACTAAGGGTTGCAATCATTCGCAAGAGAAAATCCTTTAAATAGGATTTTCTGAAAGTCTTGCTAGCAACTTAAGTCTAAATATTAAGTCTTCGCAAGAATAATTTCCTTAAAGGGAAATTATGTAAAACGTTAAGTTCTAAAAATGTTTGTTTTTAAAACTAAACTTATCAAGCTAATACCGAGTAGGGCAGAATACTTAATAAGAATACTACTGAAAATGGTGGACCGACCGCGACTCGAACGCGGGACCAATTGATTAAAAGTCAACTGCTCTACCAACTGAGCTATCGGTCCTGAGAGACGTGAAAAAATTGCACTGCAATTTTAGTCTCGCAAGAGAAAATCCTTTAAATAGGATTTCCAAAAACCTTGCATCTAAACGCAACGTTATAAATAATGCTGCTTTTTTAGCTCTGCAAGAGAATTTTCCTTAAAGGGAAAATTCTAAAAACTTTGCTAGCAACTTAAGTCTAAATATTAAGTGATTCGCAAAGCTTTCTCTAATTCACATTTAGATAGTTTCTATCCCTAAACGTGAGAGCACATTATATATATTCCTGTGATAATTACAACCCCATGAGGAGCAAAAATGATGAATTGGGCGTAAATTTTATGAATTTTTTAAATCAGTCAACTTTATTAGAAATAGTTTTATGCTATCGCCTTGATAATAGACACCGAGCTAATCTCTAGAGAGCGCCTCCACAGGATCAAGTTTGGCAGCGTTACGCGCCGGCAAGAAACCAAAGATAACGCCAATTAAAGTTGAGCAGACAAAGGCCGCTACAATAGACGTCGTTGAATAAATTACCTTGAAGCTCTCGCCAGCGACGCTATTGATTAGCTCACCGATAGCAAAGGCGAGTCCAATGCCAAGCAACCCACCTAAGATACAAACCAGTATAGCCTCGATCAAAAACTGCTGCATGATATCGTTTTGACGAGCGCCAACCGCCATACGCACACCAATCTCATTGGTACGCTCAGTGACTGAGACTAGCATAATATTCATAACGCCAATGCCGCCGACGATTAAGGAGATAATAGCAATAGAGGAGATCAGTAGGGTCATGGTGCCGGTAGTAGACTCAATCGTTTGGCGAATGGAGTCTGAGTTACGAATACGAAAATCATCGGTACCGTGGCGACCTTCCATTAAGGTGGAAATCGCAGATTCAGCTGCCGATGAGGAAATACTATTATCAATCAAGGCGACAAAACGCTCAATATTGGGACTACCGACGAGCCGAGACATCATCGTAGTATAAGGCATGTATAGAGTAGGCGACTCTACTTGACCACCAAAACCACTGTTATTAGGCGCTAGCACGCCAATAATTCGGCCGGGCACGCTACCGATTAACACCACTTCGCCGATAGGGTTGTCATTATCGGCAAAAAAAGTCTGCTTAGCATTATCATCAATGATGATATCTTGCGTGCGTTTTAAGATGCTTTGTTCATCGAAACCTTGACCTTGAATTAAGGTCTCACCGCTAACGTCAAGGTAGTCTTGACCCACACCGCTTATGCTAGCTGCCTCTTCAATATTGCGATAACGCACGCTCATGTTAGTGTCGAGCTGTGGGCTGACGCTCACTACATAAGGCTGATCAGCGACCGCCTGCGCGTCTTGCGGCGTCAGATTATCATCATTGTACTGACGTCTCGGATCGCCCCAAGGGTAGCCATCCATCACGGTAATGGTATTGGTACCTAAGGAGCTGATGTTGGCCAGTATTTGCTCTTGTGAGCCTTTGCCTAAGCCAACGACTGAGACCACTGACGCGATACCGATAATAATACCAAGCATCGTCAATAGCGTACGCATCTTGTGCGCGCGCATCGCGAGCAACGACATTTTGAACGCTTCAAACAGTCGATCTATAAAGCTACTCAGCCTACCTTTACGATGCTTGTTGAGTATAGGTTCTGGCTGGACTCTACTATCAACTGCGGTCTGCTGATAATGCTTGGTGCGATAGTCTTCAATGATATAGCCGTCTTTTAGCTCAATGACACGTTCGGCCTGCTGAGCAAGACCGGGATCATGAGTGACCATGATAATGGTATGGCCTTGCGACTTTAGCTCGTGCAAGATGGCCATAACGTCTTCGCCCGATTTACTATCCAGCGCCCCTGTCGGCTCATCGGCTAAGATAATATCGCCACCATTCATCAGCGCCCGCGCGATAGACACTCGCTGCTGCTGACCGCCTGAGAGCTGGTTGGGTCGATTGTTAACCTTGTCTGCTAGGCCTAAATCGGCTAGTAACTTCTCTGCGCGATCGCTACGGGCTTGTCCGTCCATCCCTGCATAAACGGCCGGGACAGAGACGTTATCACGAGCGTTAATATCACCTAATAGATGATAGCGTTGAAAGATAAAACCAAAGTGCTCACGGCGCAGCTTAGCTAGCTCATCGGCATCCAAGCGACTAACAGGCTGTCCATATATTTGATACTCACCAGCGGTCGCTTGATCAAGACAGCCTAAGATATTCATCAAAGTCGACTTACCAGAGCCGGATTGTCCGATAATGGCGACCATCTCGCCTTGATGAATAATAAGGTCAATATCATGCAGCACACGTATCGTCTGCTCACCAGCACGAAACTCTTTAATCAGTCCTTTCACTTGCATTAACGGCACATTTGCTGCGCTATTGGCGTTGGTTTTTAGAGGATCCATGGGTTCCAAGACCTATAGTTGTCAAATCAATAGTTATCAAATCAAAAGCTCACTAACTCTCTAAGATTAGAAATCGTCTAATCTTTAGTGTAGGTACTATTTTGCTGAGCTAAAAGTGATGCTTAGTTATGATCAAGGTTGTTTTTAATAAAGGTTTAGTCATTATCAAGCGTTAAAAGGGACGACCACCTCTACCACCGCCATTAGCTGCTTTTTCTTCTCCTAAGATAACCTCATCGCCTGCTTTGAGACCACTCAGAATCTGCGCATTGACGCGGTTATTAATGCCGACGCTCACCGCTTGCTCTACTACTTCACCGTCTGCTTTCAGTACGCGAACGCTTGCTCTGGAAGAGTCGATATCTCGATTAGAGTTATCTATAGCTTTATTATCTTTAGCCTCAACGTCTTTAGAGTTGTTTTCGGCTGAGTTAGTTGGTTTTCTAGCTTTGCTAGCAGGCTGTAGGGCAGCAGAAGGGACTAATAGAGCGTTTTCAGCTTCATTAACAACAATGTAGACCTGTGCGGTCATATCAATACGGAAACGGCGCTCAGTATTGGGGACTTCGATATAACCAACGTAATAGATCGCTGAATCAGTAGAGCTGGTGTCACTAATGTTTTCTGGTGCAGGCTCAATGGCTTTAAGCACCGCATCAAACTTCTCATCAGGGTTGCCAATGACATTGAAATAAACGGGCATGCCCGCTTGCACGTTGATGACGTCCGCCTCAGAGATTTGAGCGTTGATGCGTACAGTCGATAAATCGGCTAAGGTCACGATAGTAGGCGCAGTTTGATTGGCGTTTACAGTAGTGCCTTGCTCGGTAGTGATAGAGACGACCGTACCGGAGATTGGTGCGCGAATAGTGGTGTAGCTCAAATCCTCTTGCGCAGTACTAACGTTAGTTTGTGCTTTTCGTAAGGCGGCGCGTTGGCTGTTGATATTGGCTTGAGTTGTGGTAATAGCGGCTTTAGCGGTATCTATAGCGGCGCGAGCATTATCGACCGCGGCTTTTGCCGTTGCCACACTCGTGGCTTGGGTATCATATTCTTGTTGTGAGATGGCATCGATAGCGACTAAGCCCTTAAGACGCGCAAAGTCAGATTGTGTTTGCTTGTATTCAGATTGACGGCTGGCTAGATCAGCATAAGCGCTTTTTAAGCTGGCTTGACGACTCAAAAACTCGGCTTGGGCACTTTGAATAGCGGCTTCACTTTGTTCAAGACTGGCTTGCTCATTGCTTAAATTGTTCTTCTGCGTGACTTGATCGATTTGGGCAATGAGATCGCCTTGCTTGACCTCATCTCCGACTTCGACATAAAGCCGAGTAACTTCCCCTGATACCTGCGCGCCAACGTCAACCGTGTTTAACGCTTTGACTTTACCGGATGCCATGACGTTGTTTTCGATATCACCTATTTCAGCGGTGGCGGTAATGTAATTAGGAGTCTCTTCTTTGGGTTTGAAAGTTCTGTAAGCCAGCACAATAAGTGCTAGCACAACTAAGGCGATAATGCCCCATTTTATAGCTGATTTTTTGGTGATTTTGCGCATGCTCAAAGTCCACTTACAATCAAAACAATTTTGACTATAGTAAAGACTTCATTGATAAATTGAAATGGTTATTAGTTTGCGAAAGGTTAAGGAGAAGCGGGGTAGCTGCAACATAAATATTTATTAAAAAACTGTAGGTCGTTATTTTAGTAAGCCATCAAGTAGCAAACAGCTTTTTCCCCGACAGCTCAAGCGCGGCTTGTAATAAAAGCTCCCAAGCAGGCTGGCGAATTAACCCTTTAATCGCTTGATCACAGCGATAAAG
This sequence comes from Psychrobacter sp. 1Y11, assembly GCF_052259045.1. Taxonomy (NCBI): domain Bacteria; kingdom Pseudomonadati; phylum Pseudomonadota; class Gammaproteobacteria; order Moraxellales; family Moraxellaceae; genus Psychrobacter; species Psychrobacter sp. 1Y11. The sequence goes on along the minus strand of NZ_JBQQER010000013.1, from coordinate 63,819 downwards.
CAGATCCGGCCATAAGGCGGTTTGCGCAGGGGAGTGACGTCGACAAGCTTGGCTATATAGGCTTTGCTTACTGCGCCAAATTCCTAAGCTTTGCGGATCTTGACCGTCCATTAGCGCCATGATTAGCCGCATGTCTTTACTGATGGCCCAAAGTACCAAAGTCGTTGGCTCGTCAGTGGCTTGTAGTTGAAACATAATCTTCGCCACTTGCGAGCTGTTACTCGCGAGCATAGCATCGGATAAGTCAAAAACGCTAAATTGCGCATCGCTGACTAATGCTGCTTGCAAGTCAGTGATATCTAAAGCTAGGTTTTTATGACTGGCTGAGTCGCTATTGTTTTTGTCAGTAGTAGGACTGAGACTGTCACTATCATGTCTCGATAACTGCGGCGCGAACAGATACGATAAGCGCCAAAGGGTTTGATAAGCGCTTAGCAGGTGATGTTCGGTGTGCGACATCAATAATTGCCAAGCCTCTTGCGAAAGCCGTAAGCCGAATTGCTCTGCTTGCACTTGTAATAGCTGCTGACGCGCGCGCTCATCGTATAAGTTACCATCGATAATCTGACCATACTGGGCAAAAGGTGCAAACCACTTGCTGGCTTGGCTGCGTTTGTCTTGTTTTGGGGTTAACCATAACAAGCTGTGATTATGAGCACCAGATTGCGCCTCAACTGCAAAACGCTCAAGCTCGCTAATGATGGCTTTATCAGGCTTGTGGTTACCCGTGACAATTAAAGCGCTGGCATCATCGAATAATGATAAGCTGCTCAGCTCGGATAATACCTCTTGCCAAGACTTTACTGATATTAGCTCAATGCGTTTGATGGCATAGTTCTGCTCGCGCCAGTGGGGCCGCAGCGCGTCAATCAGCCATTGCTGAAGTAAAGGCTCATCACCGTGCGCCAGCCACAAGCCCGCCACTGCTACTGAAGGTTGCAGTAACTTAGGGTAGGCTTGGATAAAGGTCTGCTGCATAAAGATAAGCCATCAGTTGCTGATTTAAAATGCCAGTTTAAAATGCTAAGAGGTTGGGGGAGTAATCACTGTGGTCGATGGCGCTGAGCGCTCTAACATAGGTGCAGTTTGGTTAGTCTTGCTAATATTGGAGGCTACTTTTGGTAAGCTGATAGCGACATATTGATCGGTAATACGGCGCGCTAAGCTATCATAGAGCCAATCGCGAATCTGATCGCCTTGTTGATCGTCAGTGCTGACCGATGCCTCATTATACTGATAGCTGCGCTCTACTTGGATAGGATTAGTCAAAGTCACCGGCTGTCCATTTTGATAAGTGTCGTAGGTCACATCAGCGGAGAGTACCAAACGTATCTCGGTCAAAACGCCTACTAGCTCATAGCGCCTAAAGCGTAGATTATCTACTTTTATTAGCGCAATTTTTTCGGCATCAATATTGTTGGCTTTGCTATTGGCTGCGTTTTCAATCATCGTCATACCATCGACGACGTCTACTCCCAAAGTCTCTAGGCGTCTATTCAATGGCAGCTTCAATGGGAAGGAGAGGCGATTGTCTTCAATCACTACCGCTGTTTTTTGGACTTCAAAATTTAAGGGCGCATCAAGCCCGCGCAAATGAAAACCGCAGCCAGTAAGGCTAGTCGCTGTCGCCACTACAGTAACCATAGGTAGCACTGCTAGTAAAGAGGTGGCTAGTGTTTTACCAAGGCTTTTGCTTTTAGCAGGCGTACCCGAACTGTTCTTACGTGCTGACTGCATTTTTTGCTGTTGATACGCCATAACCTTTATCCTTAATCGCTATAAAAAAGCCTAAAACGTCACCGGTAGATAAAAAACAATAAATTAGCCAACAACGACAATGTTAACTAATTTATTAGGGACAACGATCTCTTTTTTGATCTCACCGGTAAGAAACTTAGCTACGCTGTCAATACTGCGTGCCTGAGCCTTTAGCTGTTCAGGATCACTATTAGGAGCGACGTCCATTTTACCGCGCACTTTACCATTAACCTGCACCACCATAGTGATAAGGTCTTGCACTAAGGCACTCGCATCCATAGCAGGATAGCTCATCGTCAGCGTATTAACGGCCAACTGCTCAAGTAAATACTCGCCAGCATGCGGCGCATAGACGGAGAGCATAATGAGCAAGTCTATCAAAGCTTCGTGCTGCACTTGCAAGTCTTGCTCGCCATTGGCATTAAAACTAGTCAGCTCATTGGCAAGCTCCATCAGGCTCGATACTGGTGTATTCAAGGCCAAACGCTCGCCTAAGTCTTTATCTATTTTGCCAACCGTTTCATGGGTCTTACGCCGTAAATTTTTGGCCTCGCGGCTAAGACCCTCTGTATTTAGAGGCTGATTATTTAAAGTAACAAGCTCTAAATTAGCCGCGCTTAAGGCCTTAATATGATCATGAGCCAGACGCCAGACTTTTTTAACAAAGTTATAAGGACCTTTAAGCGCATCATCAGACCATTCAAGGGTTTGATCGGCGGGGGCCGTAAACAAGGTATATAAACGCACAGTATCCGCGCCGTACTGATCGATAGTAGTTTGTGGGTCGACGCCATTATTCTTCGACTTTGACATTTTCTCGATTTTGCCAATATTTACCGGCTTACCGTCAGCTTTTAAGATAGCTTTGATCGGTTGACCGCGCTCGTTATAGTCGATATCGACATCATCAGCAAAATAATAAGTGGTGCTACCATCGCTATTGATACGATTAAAGGTGCCCGCTAACACCATGCCTTGGGTCATGAGATTCTTGAAAGGTTCATCACCTGAGACTAAATTTTCATCACGCATCAATTTATGGAAAAAACGTGCATAAAGCAGATGCATCACCGCATGCTCAACGCCGCCGACGTATTGATCGACGGGGAGCCATTTGTTAGCGGCCGATTTATTGACCATGTGCTGGTTGTCATTTGGACTGGCAAAGCGCGCGTAGTACCAGCTTGATTCGACAAAAGTATCAAAGGTATCCGTTTCACGCTCCGCTGGATTACCACATTTAGGACAGCTGGTATTGACAAACTCAGGCATGTTTTTGAGCGGATTACCGCGACCATCAGGCACTACATTAGTTGGCAATACTACTGGCAAGTCTTGCTCTTCTACGGGCACCGTACCGCAGTGTTCACAGTTGACCATAGGGATAGGGCAGCCCCAATAACGCTGGCGGGAAACGCCCCAATCACGTAGACGGAACTGAATTTTTTTATTGGCAAGACCCTTTGGCTCAAGCTTCTCAAGCATCGCCGCAAAAGACTGCTCAAAGTCCATACCATCAAACTCGCCTGAGTTGACCAAAGTATTGCGCTCAGTGTAGGCGAGGTTAACCTCAGAACCTTCGGCTTCGGCCTCAGCTTTTGCGGCATCAAAATAACCGGCAGGGACGTCGATGACTTGTTTGATCGGTAAGTCATATTTAGTCGCAAATTCATAATCGCGCTCATCGTGAGCTGGTACTGCCATTACCGCACCTGAACCATAGCTCATAAGTACGTAGTTAGCGACCCAAACCGGCAACTCTTCTCCAGTGAGCGGATGAGTAACGGTTAAGCCAGTATCCATACCGATCTTCTCAGCTTTGGCAAGATCGGCTTCAGCAACGGAGCCCTTTTTGCAGAGCGCATTGAACTGGGCGATGACCTCATCATTTTCGGCAGCATATTTCGCTAACGGATGCTCAGCGGCAACGGCGACATAAGTGACCCCCATCAAGGTATCAGGGCGGGTGGTAAACACATCTAAGGTACTATCTTGCCCTTCAAGCTCATAAGGGAAGTGCACCTCCATACCGGCACTACGTCCGATCCAATTGCGCTGCATAGTCAGTACTTCTGAAGGCCAATGACCCTCTAACTGATCCAAATCGTCGAGCAATTCATCGGCGTATTCGGTGATATTGAAGTAATACATTGGAATATCGCGCTTCTCAACCGGCGCGCCACTGCGCCAGCCTTTACCGTCAATGACTTGTTCGTTGGCAAGGACGGTATTATCCACCGGATCCCAGTTCACTGTCGCTAGCTTTTTATAGACTAAGCCTTTTTTGTATAGCTGCAAAAATAGCCACTGCTCCCACTGATAATATTCAGGGCTACAAGTGGCAAACTCGCGCGACCAATCGATCGATAAGCCTAATAGCTTAAGCTGCGCGCGCATATTATCGATATTTTCAAACGTCCATTCAGCAGGCGGCGTCTGATTGGCAATCGCCGCATTTTCTGCAGGCAGCCCAAACCCATCCCAACCCATCGGCTGCATGACCTCGAAACCCTTGAGACGATAATAACGGCTCAGCACATCAGAGATGGTATAGTTGCGCACGTGACCCATGTGCAGCTTACCGCTTGGATAAGGGAACATCGATAGCATATAACGGCTGGGTTTGTCGCTTGGCTCATTGCTGACTTCAAAACGCTTATCGGTAGCCCATTTGGCCTGCTGCTGCGTTTCGATCAGCTGCGGTTGATAGAGTGTATTATCGGCAGCTGGAGTAGCGGTATTATTAGGATTAGAGTGGTCAGAGGTTACAGCATGGTTCATAATTGGCTCGAAGTTAGACATTCTTATTAAAGTTTTGGAATTTAAGTTCTGAAAACAAATAATTAGTAAAATTAGATACGCTAGAATAGCGCAAATTGGGAAAAAATGCGATGGTCTAGGGTAATAATAGCGCAGTATTAAAGGACTAAGGTTCTAATTTTTGAGCGAATACCATATAAGGAATAACGATGAGTATCACTATCTATGGCATAAAATCATGCAGCACGATGAAAAAGGCTTTTATTAAACTGGACGACTTAAACATCGACTACACTTTTCATGACTATAAAAAACAGGGCATCGATAAAGACAGCTTGCAGCGTTGGGTTGATGAGTTAGGCATAGACAAAGTGCTGAATAAGCGCGGCACCACATGGCGAAAACTAGATGATGAGCAAAAAGAGGCTGCTGACGCTGATGTTCATAAAGCTATCGATCTATTGGTGGAAAATACCAGTATGATTAAGCGTCCTATCGTTGAAGGTGAGGTTGCTGGCAAGTCAGTATTGCTTTGCGGTTTTGACGAAGACGACTTTGATAAAGTATTTAAATAACAACACAATTTCTCCATCGCTTTCCATACGGTTTAGTGTATTCTAAACTGATAATTTAGCTGAATTAAGTTTGCTCAATTAAAGACTGAACTATTTTGCTAAGCTATCTTAACAAGGGCTTTATGTAATAAGGGGAAGGATATGAAAAAGCTATGGATGGTAGCGGCACTGATTACCGTGCCTTTAGTAGCGACTAGTGTACAAGCGGCAGATACTTCTACCAAAGTGACTTTTGCTAAGGATAGTTACTGTGGTAGTTTTGCTGGTAATATTAGCAATGGTAAAGAGTTTCGCTTGTGGTTGATGCCGGATCAAAATTTAGTGATTCGTAACGTTGGTGACGATCAAATCAATGTCGCTTACGTCTCGGGGCCTAGTGGACGTTTGACTGGCGATCGTTATGAAAACGAAACCTCTTATATTACTGAGCGCAAAGGCAACCATCGGATGAAAGTTTATGGTAATAGCAGTTATAGCTCGATAGAGTTCTGTGCTTATTAACTTATTACTAAAACCGTTTGGAATTAAAAGCACCGCTACCATAAATGAGTAGCGGTTTTTTTGATGGAAATAAAAACAGTCTTAAATGAACAACCTATTAAAAGCGAAGCTCAGGCTTTATTACACCGACTATAAACCATATTAAACTAAAGCCCCAAATAATCAGCACGTAAAGCCGGATCTGTTCAGCATTCCAGTCGAGCGCGAACCACTCAATGAGAAAAAAGGACTTCCAGCCTTCTATCCACTTTGCGCCGCCATAGCCGATTATCCACCAACAATACAGGCTCTCAATAATGAAAAGCATACACCATAGGCCTAGTGACATAATAGCGCCATCCTTTATTGCTATTCCTAATATTAGCTCATCGCTGAATCGACTTCACGACTAATCAGCGTACCAACGCCTTCATTAGTAAAAATCTCGAGAAGCGTCGCATGGGGTACGCGACCATCGACGATAACCGCGCTTTTGACCCCACTGCGCACCGCATCTAGGGCACATTGAATCTTAGGAATCATACCGCCTGAAATAGTCCCATCCTCTATCATGGCATCTACCTTTTTCGGCGTTAGGCCAGTGACTACTTTACCATCACGGCCTAATACGCCTTTGATATTGGTGAGTAGCATCAGCTTCTCAGCTTGCAAGAATTCGGCCACTTTACCCGCGACCAAATCGGCATTGATGTTATAAGTATCACCATTGTCATCGACACCAAGCGGCGCAATAACGGGAATAAAGTTAGAGGAGATGAGCATATTAATCACGTCTTTATTGACGCTGACCACATCACCGACATAACCCAAATCTATGGGCGTCTCAATACCAGCGTCATTGGTCTTTTGCATGAGCATTTTTTTGGCTTTAATAAGGTTGGCATCTTTACCGGTCAGACCAATCGCTCTGCCCCCATGTTTATTAATCAGGCTGACGATCGACTTATTAACACCGCCGCCGAGCACCATCTCGACAATATCCATCGTGCTTTTGTCAGTGACACGCATGCCATCGATACGCTCTGATTTGCGTCCGAGCTCTTTGAGTAAAGTGTCAACTTGCGGGCCGCCGCCGTGTACGACGACTGGATGTAGCCCAACTGTCTTTAGCAGTACAATGTCACGAGCAAAAGAGCTTTCAAGCTCAGGATCGGTCATGGCATTACCGCCGTATTTGACGACGATGAGCTTATCGACAAAACGCTGGATATAAGGCAGTGCTGTGGTCAAAACCTCTGCAGTGGTTTTGGCATCATTAAAATTAAGGGACATAAAAAACTCCTAAAAGGTAGCTCAAGCGATAGTCAGTTTAAAATAAGTCAGCTTAAATTATAAATTAAGCCTCCAAGTAGCATAGTATCGTTTTACAGCGCTATAGCGATAACGTGTCATTCTGGCTCAATAGCCGCAATTTGCTGAGCCAAGTGGCTATCAAATAGCTTGCACAAAGCGACGAATCGCGCTTGTACTTGTTGCAAATCCTTAGTGCTATCGCCAGCGAAACGTACGGTGAGGTTATGACTAGTATTGGACTCACGCAGCACGCCAAAACCATTAGCAAAATCTAGGCGTATGCCATCTATCAGTGATATCTGAGTATCCGCCGGTATTAGCTGCTGTGCCTGCTCTATGCTGATATTATAGAGAGCACTGATAGGAAGGTGGGTCTCAGTATTAGTACTAGAGCTATCGTTAAAACAGCTACAAGGCACTGGTTTTTTAGACAAATCTTTAGTTCTTAGCCTAGTAGCATCTGCCTTAGTGCTAGCGCGCTGCGCACTTGCTAAATCTTGTAAATAGCAGCAGTAAGCTATCAGATGCTCTAACACGGAAGCTTCACAAGCTTGTGTTTTAGGCAACGGCAGGTAGTGATCAGCGGTGCTAACTAAGTTAGGTAGGTTTTGGGTGATATCTGTCAAATCATAAGGCGGTAATACTGAGCGCAGCTCGCCCCACAAGTCGGTGGTCAGCATAATTTTATCCGTTTGCGCAGCAGTAGGGACAGCGGTAAAAGCTAGCCAGTGTAATAAGCGTAGTCCGGCGTACATCGCGTCATCATAAACGATAAAATAGCCATCATTAAAGATAAAATGACCCGATAACTCACCGGCAAAGATAGCTTGCTTCTGATCGGTTTGTAGTTGCTGGCGTAATAGGCTGCTGCCCGTTCTAGTCATGATCGGCTGCGCGCCTAGAGCGGCGAGCAGTTTGACTAAATGATGAGAGCATTTGACATCGAATAATACCGGCGGTGCAGTAAAGGCATGATCGTTACCACTAGCTTTATCGTCATCAGTAGTATCTTGCCTTGATTGCCGCTCAGAGATCGCTACTTGCGCTAATAAGTACAATAAATGATCGGGAGTGACGACTTTGCCGCTATTATCGACAATCATTAACCTGTCGCCATCGCCATCGAAAGCTAAGCCCATGTCTGCTGAGTTTACAATTACGGTTTGCTGTAACTCTGCGAGGCGATTAGGCTCTGTGGGGTCGGGATTGCCAGTAGGAAAACTACCATCAGGTCGATCATTAAGCATAATGACTCGCTGACAAAAGCGCTCAAATAAAGGCTTGGCAATATTGCTAGTCGCGCCGCTGAGACAGTCTATAACCAGGGTTAAATCTAGCTTGTTGTCTAGGTCTGAAGTAGTCTGAGAGACGTTACGCAGTAATAAGTTCTCTTTACTATGCTTGTGGTTCGAGACTCGCTTATCAGCTGGGTGAATAGCGTGTATCACTTGCACCATCGTTTCGATATAAGTATTGGCGATCGTATCAGCAGGCAAGTCGGTAGTTGATATTTTATCTTGATGATGGCTATCAATCATAGCGTCAAGTTTATGATTGGCGAGTTGCTGATAGAGTGCTTGAATATCTGCATGACTAGGCGAGGCGTTATGAACCAGCCACTTAATCCCCAAAGTGTCTTTTGCAGAATGGCTGGCGGTGACCATAATGCCGTGACCATCATATTGCTGCGCCCAAAACGCGGCCATAGGCGTAGTGACTAAGCCTAGATTAATAACCTTTAGGCCGTTTGCTTGTAGAATACTCGCTACCGTTTGCGCTATACAGTCGCTACCGTGGCGCACATCATAGCCCACGATTACGGTAGGGCTAGACTGCGTTTGACTTTGAAGGTGGTTTTTGGAATTATGATGCTGAGTCTGATAAAGCTGAGCAAAAGCTTGCGTCAATGCCTGCACAAAACTTGGCGTAAAATAGTGGTGCGCGCCGCGAATATCATAAGCACGGAATAAGGCTTTTTGGTCGGCAAAAGGCGATAGGTGTTGCATCTTTTGACTCCCGTAGCTGTATTGTGAGACTTATAATGATGAGTGGTAATACTGCTTATCTGTCAACTGCTTGTTTATCAACAGTACTGACGATTATTGACGACCTGAATGACCAAAGCCGCCGGCACCGCGCGCACTTATATCACTAAACTCTGTGACGACATCGAACTCTGGGCGCGCAACGGGTACCACAACATATTGCGCCATTCGCTCGCCGGGACTCAGCAAAAAATCCTCATTACTACGATTCCAAACGCTCACCATCAGCTCGCCTTGGTAATCGGCATCTATCAATCCTACTAAATTACCAAGCACAATACCATGCTTATGACCAAGACCTGAGCGCGGTAAAATCATCCCAGCAAAATTAGGATCAGCAATATAGACTGCCAAGCCGGTACCTACTAAATAAGTCTCACCTGCTTTGATGGTCAAAGGTTCGTCAATGCAAGCGCGCAAATCGATACCTGCTGAGCCGTCAGTCGCTCGCGTGGGCAGCGCAAAAGCTGGGTCATCAATAACTTTTGAATTTAATACTTTTACTTGCACGGTTTGCATAATTTGTCCTAATACTTTTATCAATTAACAAAGTTGTTTTTAAGTTTATGGTTGAATTCTTTATCAAGCTTGGCGGTTCGCTGACGCTATTAGGGTCTGTTGAGCTAAAGAATCAAAATACTAGCTAGTCCCAAAAATGACATAAAGCCGACGATATCAGTGACCGTGGTCAAGATAACGGATGCGGAGAGGGCAGGGTCGATATTCATACGCTTCAGTATCAACGGAATACTAATACCAGAGACATTGGCCGCAGTCATATTGATAGCGATAGCACAGCCAATCACCGCGCTGATTTTGATATCCTCAAACCATAACTGCGCAATAAAGCCCATAATGACGGCCCAAATAATACCGTTTATCGCGCCAACCCACAGCTCTTTATTAAGAAGCCAGACTCGGTTGGAGCCCCCGATTTGACCCATTGCCATGCCGCGAATCACCACCGTCAAGGTTTGCGAGCCAGCGATACCGCCCATACTGGCGACGACTGGCATCAAAATCGCAAGCGCTACTACTTTTGCGAGTACGGCTTCGAATTGACCGATAACGGCCGCAGCCAAAAGCGCGGTGCATAAGTTAATCCCAAGCCAAATACTACGGCTTTTTGCACTATCTAAAATAGGTGCAAACAGCTCATCATCTTGACTGACACCTGCCAAGTTACGCATGGTGCTATCGACATCATCTTGAATGATCTCCATGATGTCTTCGCCGTTTAGCTGACCGACTAGCTCGCCAAACTCGTTAATCACGGGCGCAAAGCGAATATCTTCTGAGCGAAAAATAGCCGCTGCATCGGTAATATCTAAGCGATCATTAATGGTAATAGCGTTATCAATAAAGTCTACTACTAGCGCTTTTTGATCATGTTTAATCAAGTCAACTAAGCTCAACAGCCCTAATAACTGCTGGCTTTGATCGACTACTAATAGCTCTTGGCTTTGATCATCGAGTAAGTCATCTTCGCCGCGTAGCCAAGCTTGTACTTCAGCCAAACTAATATCATCGCGCACCTGAATAATGTCAGGATCCATATAACTGCCCACTTCCCAATCGGCATAAGTATCTAGCTTATTGACTTGAATGCGGACGTCTTCGGCCAAGGTCGCCATGACTGAAGTACGCACGGTATCAGTAACCGTTTCTAAAATCTCAGAGATATCTTGCGCATCGAGATCTTGGGTGAATAGCGATATCTCTTTGGAGGAGATATTCTCCATTAAGGGCTGACGAGTATCGAAATCGAGTTCGGCTAGCACTTCACCTTTGAGGTCTTCTGGCACCTGCGCCCAAATCTGGTGCCGATCTTGCATAGGGAAGGACTCTAGCAAGTTAGCAATTTCGTACTCTGACTGTTTAGCGAGGAATTCAGCTATCTCTTCGGAAGCGTTTTTAGCGACTAACTCTTGCAAATATAGCAGCTTATATTCTGCGCTATATTCCAATGGATTATAGTCTGCCGGTAAGGTCGTTGCGCGTTCAGAGTTAGGCGTAGGGGCAGACATAGAGGTTCCAAAAGTGATGAAAAGTTAAAAAGACTAGTAAGGCCAAAAACCGTTAACGATTACCTAGCAGCGCCCGAATATTAGCCAAATACTCATCAGCGACAGCAGCAGGATCTTTGGTGGCTTTTTTCTTTTTCGCTTTAGCAGGCCAATCGATATGATCCTCAGGTAGCTCCTCTAAAAACCGCGATTCAGAGGTGACGCGCATCTGACCGCCGGCGCGGCGCTGCGTGGCTAACGTCAAAGTCAGCTCGCGCCGTGCTCGGGTAATCCCCACGTACATCAAACGCCGCTCTTCCTCTACCGTCTCGCTGATTATCGAGTTGCGATGCGGCAGCATCTCTTCTTCTAGGCCCATGATATAAACGTAATTAAACTCAAGGCCTTTGGCGGCATGCAAAGTCATCAGATTAACTTTATTGGTATTTTCTTCTTCTTGTTGCTGCTCGAGCATATCGAGCAAGACTAATTTGCGAATGATAGTATCAATCGTGCGGTCTTCGTCGTCTTCAGCGCGATTGATTAGCGACTGAATACTGGTATAGAGCATCTCGATATTATCCAGACGATTTTTTTCTTGCTGCGGGGTTTTCGCCTCCGAGCGCACCACATCGACATAACCGGTCTCGTCAATCATTTGTCGCACGATAGGGACGGGGTCAGGATGCTGGTCGAGCTCGCGAGTATAATGCTCAATAAAATCACCAAACTCTTTTAGGGTGCCATAAGCCTTGCTCGGTAGCACATGGGTCAGCCCGCCATGAGTACATGAAGCGAGTAACGAGATACTATGCTCCTGCGCAAATAGTCCAAGCTTCTCGAGAGTGGCTGGTCCCATACCGCGCTTCGGGGTATTAATAATGCGAAGAAAAGCACTGTCATCTTCAGGGTTTAATATCAGGCGCAGATAGCCCATGATATCTTTGATTTCACTACGCGCAAAAAAGGACTGACCACCTGATAGCTTATAAGGAATCTGTAATTGACGTAAGTTAGCTTCTAACATCCGCGCTTGAAAGTTACTGCGATAGAGCACCGCATAATCTTCCCACTCATTTCCAAAGCGTAATTTATGAGTGGCAATCTCTTTGGCCACGCGCTCGGCTTCATCATCGTCATTGCGGCAGTTAATAATGCGAATCTTCTCGCCTTGACCTTTATCTGACCACAGCTTTTTTTCAAATAAATGCTCGTTATTAGTAATGACTGCGTTAGCCGAAGTCAAAATGCGGCTGGTTGAGCGATAATTTTGCTCAAGCATGACGATTTTGAGTTTCGGAAAGTCTTCTTTGAGTAGCGCCATGTTTTCAGGTTTGGCACCGCGCCAAGCGTAGATAGACTGGTCATCATCGCCCACTACCGTAAAGCGCCCTTGCGGCCCTACTAGGTATTTAATCATTTCATACTGCGCGGTATTGGTATCTTGATACTCATCGACTAATAAGTAGCGAATACGGTTTTGCCATTTATCGCGTAGCTCACGGTTTTCACGCAGTATCTTAGTCGGCAGTACAATCAAATCATCAAAATCAACGGCATTATAAGCACGCAAATTACGCTCATAAAACGCATATAACGTAGCAAAAATCATGTCTTCTGGATCATCGAGCGTTTCCATCGCTTGCTCAGGCTCGACCAGATCATTTTTCCAATCGGAGATCATCTTAATCGCTTTACCGACGAGTTCACGGCTCTCTGCGCCTGATAAGTTATCGCGCATCATCAGTTCCATCAGTAAGCGCTTACTATCGTCGCTATCCATGATAGAGAAGTTGCCTTTGAGCGGGGTATGAATCAGCTCATAACGCAAAAACTGAAGACCGAATTGGTGAAAAGTGGAGACAGTTAGCCCGCGGGTTTTTTCGCTGGGTAGCAGTTTACTTACGCGAGCTTTCATCTCACGCGCCGCTTTATTGGTAAAGGTTACGGCGGTAATACGCTCGGCTGGCGTGTTGCACTCTTCGATAAGATAGGCAATCTTGCGAGTAATCACTGAGGTTTTACCTGAGCCTGCGCCTGCCAATACCAGTAGCGGCCCTGATACATAGAGCATGGCTTCTTGTTGTCGAGGATTGAGTTGACTCATAGGTTACCTTTTGGACAGGGGTTACGATCGCAAGGTGGAATAGCTTTTCTAATTTTAGTAATGAAATTCGGTAGATAGCTGACAGGTGCTATCTAAATTAGGTGAGCTATTATAAAGCAAAAGCGCTTACTTTTGGGAGGAGGTGATGAAAGAAGCGTTTATATAGAAGTCTTTTTATATTCTATTTATTCATAATATTTTTTTATATGAAGTGGTTAAAAATGCTATTTTATAAGCATTTACAAGACTAATTGTAACAAAAACCTGAAAAACACTTAAAGGAATAGCGCTAACCGAAAAGAGTCAATTAGCGCTATTTCAATTTTGTTAGCCTTAATATCTAAACTTAATGTTAAGCGTTGTTCAATTGGCGGGCAGCCTCTAACGCAAAATAGGTCAAGATGCCATCGGCACCGGCGCGGCGAAAACCAATCAAAGACTCTAAGATTACCGCATCAGTGAGCCAGCCGTTTTGGATCGCTGCCATATGCATGGCGTATTCGCCTGAGACTTGATAAGCAAAGGTCGGTACGCCAAAGGTGTTTTTGACTTCGCGGATCAGATCAAGATAGGGCTGACCGGGCTTAATCATCACCATATCTGCGCCCTCATTAATATCCATCGCCACTTCGTGCAAAGCCTCAGCTCGATTGCCAAAGTCCATCTGGTATTGCTTTTTATGGCCACCTTTTAGGTTGCCGGCACTACCGACGGCGTCACGGAACGGGCCATAATAAGCAGAAGCGTATTTGGCCGAGTAGGCCATGATAGCGGTATTAGCAAAGCCTTCTGCTTCGAACGCATCGCGCATGGCTTTGATACGGCCATCCATCATGTCGCTTGGCGAGATGATATCTGCGCCGGCGCGTGCATGGACTAAAGCCTGTTTGACCAGTACTTCTACCGTCTCGTCATTGACGACATAACCGCTGTCATCGAGTAGACCATCTTGACCATGTGAGGTATAAGGGTCTAATGCGACATCGGTCATCACTACCATCTCTGGCAGCGCGTCTTTGAGCGCTTTCACCGCCCGTGCAGAGAGCCCATTTTCATCATAAGCGGACTTACCATCAGGGGTTTTTAGCGAGTTATCGATGACGGGAAAGATATCGATAGTCGTCACACCCTCTGCTAATAATTCTTTTGCATAATTAATGAGCAAATCGATTGATAAGCGCTCAACCCCTGGCATACTAGCGACGGCTTCGCGCTGATTACTGCCTTCTAAGACAAAAACTGGGGCGATAAAATGCTTGGGGTGTAGCTCTACTTCACGAATCATTGCACGCACATTATCGTTGTAGCGTAAGCGGCGCAGACGCGTTTCAGGGAATTGACGGTTAAAGGTATAAGACATTATTTTTCCTTATTTTATTGTAGGACTTATTATTTTTAGACATGACATACTTAAAGGTAGCACATAACAACAAAAAGCCCCACCAAGATGGCAGAGCTAATGGTATGAAAATGAAACATCTAGCTATTTTTAGCTCAGACTTTGAATCCCAGTAGTTATAACTTGGAACGATAACTACTGGGATTTGCAGAGACTCTAAGTAATAAAATACTCTAAGTAATAGAAAAACTCTAAGGCTCTATAGTTTCAGTGACCGGCGCTTGCTCTACTGGCGTTTCCTGAATCAATACTCCAACCGCTGCATCTGTATCATTGTCATTATCGATATCAACAATCGCAGTCGGCTCAAACTCAGCAGTTGCAGGCGTTTGTGCTTGTTTGATAGCGACTGCTTCTGGTACTGTCGCTACTCGTGCTGAGCTCGCCGCATCGATGGCATAAGCCGCTTGCGACTCAGCATCTTTTGTCAATACAGTACCGATTTGTGCCAAGTTAGTATATTGCGGAACCGGAATAGCGACAGGCGTATCGAGATTGGCACCGCCGCCAAGCGCTTGGTACAGCTCAATTTGACTGATGAGCTTTTGTAGTTCTAAATCTAGAATGCCTTGCTGAGTCGAGAACAACGAACGCTGAGCATCGAGGACATCTAGATAGTTTGAGATACCCGCTTTGAAGCGTGCATCAGCGATTTCATAAGTCTGATCGAAGTTATCTTGCAGACGATACTGCGCTGCCAGCTGCTCGCCTAGAGTTGCGCGAGTAGCAAGAACATCGGACACCTCACGGAACGCCGTTTGAATTGAGCGCTCATAGCTCGCAAGCGTCTGTTCACGCTCGACTTTTGCCACGTCGTAGTTAGCATCCAAGCGCCCAGCATCAAAGATAGGAACACTAATATTAGGACCAAATGACCAGCCAAACGCATCACTATCGAACAAGTCGCTCAAGCCATCACTACGGACACCAACACTACTAGCCAAGCTTATGGTTGGGAAATAAGCGGCGCGGGCAACGGCGATATTTGCGCCAGCTGCTTTTAGATCATATTCCGCTTGCAAGACATCCGGACGATAACGTAGCAGCTCACTAGGCAGACCAGCACTAAATACATCGTGGTTGGTGATATTGCTAACCGCAGGTGCTGGAATAAGCTCAGTAGGTACTGGCGAGCCTATCAAAAATTGTAGCGCGTTTCTTGAGGTCAAAATACTGCTTTGGGCACGTAGTACCGCAAGCTTGGCATTCTCTAGGGCAGCTGCAGATTGCAAGGAAGGCAGTTTGGGATCGATACCCGCTTCAAAGCGTTTATCCGCGATGAATAAAGAGCGCTCACGGCTCTCAACGGTTGCCTCTGCTAGTTTGAGCTGTGCCAAGCTATAGCTTAAGTTGGCATAGCTCTGCGCGATATTACTAATTAGACTGATTTGAATAGAGTCTTTTGCTGCTGTCGTTGATAAAAATCTTTGTAACGCTTGATCTTTTAGGCTATCGATACGACCCCAAAAATCAAGCTCATAACTAGCAAGGCCAAGATTGACACTATAGCTATCCGTCGTCTGTCTACCGCCAGTACTACCAAAAGGCGTATCAACACGCGGGGAGGATTGACTTTGGCGTGAGTAGTCTGCTTGACCATTGATAGTCGGCAAATCATTAATATCAGTAATACGATACTGCGCGCGCGCTTTTTCGATGGCCAAACGAGCACTCTCGAAATCTTTATTATTGGCAAGGCCTAAGGCAATCAAGCCTTTGAGACGCTCATCGCTATAAAAATCCTGCCAGCGTTGACCGGCAATACTAGGTTGTTCAGAGGTACTGATAGTTTCAGCACCAAAAGCGCCATAAGCCTGCTCAATCGGCAAATTAGGCTCAGCAAGAACAGGTCTCGTATCTGCTTTAGGGATGGTATTACAAGCTGCCATACTCAGCGCCAGCACGCTCAATCCAAGCAGGCGCGATGATTTGCCAGTAGCTAGCAAATTTTTAAAGCGGATTGCTTTTACGGCTGAGTTAGAGGTTAAGAATAGAGAACTCATTGTGTATTATCTCCAAGGCTTACAGGCTGATAACTCTCAGAAGGAGTTAATGATTGCTTATCTTCGGTTGGGGCCGGCGGAGTAGGATCGTCATCACCGCCACCGTTGCCACCATTTGGATGGTTATTATCATCACCTTTGCCATTATGAGCTTCATTACCTTTATAAGGGAACATGCTGCGTACCCAAACGTAGAACATAGGGATAAAGAAGATGCCTAAGAAGGTTGCGGTAATAACGCCGCCCACTACACTAGTACCAATAGCGTTCTGACTACCAGAACCAGCACCAGTTGAGATAAATAACGGTATGACACCAAGGCCAAAGGCTAGAGAGGTCATAATGATCGGGCGCAGACGTTGACGAGCTGCGGTCATTACTGCCTCTTTGAGACTATAGCCTTCTTCTTGGTGCTCTTTGGCAAACTCAATAATCAAGATGGCGTTTTTGGCGGACAAGCCTACCACGGTCAATAGACCGACCTGCAAGTAGATATCATTATTAAACCCTCGCAACCAAGTAAAGATGACCGCGCCTAAAACCCCAAGCGGAATAACTAGCAGAACAGAGAAAGGAATAGACCAGCTCTCATAAAGAGCAGCTAGACACAAGAAGACCACTAGAATCGATAGCGCATAAAGCATAGGTGCTTGCGCGCCTGATTTTTGTTCTTCTAGCGATAGCCCAGTCCATTCATAACCAATACCTTCAGGCAGCTGACTGATCATGTTTTCCATGGCTGTCATTGCCTCACCGGTACTAAGGCCAGGCGCGGCATTGCCCTGAATGTTCATCGAAGGTAAGCTATTATAACGCGTCAAACGCGGAGAGCCTGATTGCCACTCGCTACTCGAGAAAGCATCGAAGGAAACCATGTTACCGGTGTCACCGCGCACATACCATTTGCCGATATCATCAGGGTTGGTACGGCTACTTGGCTCGCCTTGGATAAAGACACGCTTGATACGACCACGGTCGATAAAGTCATTGATGTAGCTAGAACCCCAAGCGGTAGAGATGACGCTATTGATACTGCCTAAAGACAGACCATAAGCGGCGGCTTGTTCTTGATTGATATTGACTTTGAGCTGCGGCGCATCTTCTTGACCATTAGGGCGTACGCCTGCTACATTTTCGTTTTGGCTGGCCATACCTAGCAGCATATTACGGGCTTCGAGCAGGCCATCATGACCGAGGTTACCCACATCTTGTATCATCAAATCAAAACCACTAGCATTACCAAGCTCGGTAATCGCCGGCGGTACAATAGCAAAGACTTGCGCCTCATTTAACTGAGTAAAGAAATAACCCATCGCTCGATCTGCTACCGCTTGTGCGGTGTTCTCTTCGCCAGGGCGATCATCCCAATCAGTTAAGCGTACGAAGGCAAGCCCCATGTTTTGACCACTACCGGCAAAACTAAAGCCGGCGATGGTAAATACTGAGGCAATATTATCTGTCTCTTGGGTATCGTAATAGTTACTGACTTTATCGAGGACGTCTTGAGTCTGATCAAGGGTCGATCCTGCTGGCAGCTGCACTAAGGTAAACATAATACCTTGGTCTTCTTCGGGCAAAAATGAACCCGGAATACGCAAGAACACCACCGCCATAATACCGATGATAGCGGCATAGGCAATCAGATACAGCCACTTCAAGCGAATGCTTTTACCAACCGTCTTTTCATAAGAGCGGCTGAGTTTGAAGAAGCTACGGTTAAACCAACCAAAGAAGCCTTTTTGATTTTCATCATTGCCTTTTTCGTGGCTTTTGCTTCGTTTGAGCAAAGTCACACAGAGGGCAGGGGTGAAGATAAGAGCGACTAATGCAGAGAGCACCATCGCAGTGATCAGAGTAATGGAGAACTGACGGTAAATGACCCCTGTTGATCCGCCAAAGAAAGCCATCGGTACGAATACCGCAGATAGAATCAGCGCAATACCGATAACGATCTTACTGATCTCGCCCATCGATTGAATGGTGGCATCCTTAATGGAAATATCAGGATCTTCTTCCAAAATACGCTCGACGTTTTCGACGACGACGATCGCATCATCGACCAGTAGACCGATAGAGAGTACCATCGCAAACATGGTCAAGACGTTGATACTAAAGCCTGCGATATAAAGCACGGCAAAAGTACCCAGCAAGACCACAGGAACGGCAAGAGTAGGAATGATAGTTGCGCGCCAGTTCTGCAGGAACAAGAACATCACAATAAATACTAAGCCGATTGCTTCGAGTAAGGTCTTGACGACTTGTTCGATGGATAAGCGCACAAACGGCGTCGTATCGTAAGGAACAACAGAGGTCAGGCCTGCCGGGAAGTTGGCTTCAAGCTCCGCCATACGCGCGCCCACCGCTTCACGGGTTTCAAGCGCGTTCGCTCCGCCTGCCAAGGATATCCCTAAACCGGCTGCTTCTTGACCGTTATACAGTGAGATAACGCTATAGTTTTCACTACCAATCTCCACATCTGCCACGTCACCTAGACGCACTTGCGCGCCTGAGCTGTCTGTTTTTAATAGGATATTTCTAAATTCTTCAGGAGTTTGCAGATAGCTCTGTACACTGACGGTCGCATTGATAACCTGCTGATCGGTGTCGGCTGGCGCTTGTCCTAGCTGACCTGCTGAGACTTGCGCGTTCTGCGCTCGTACAGCACTGACCACATCGGATGGCATCATGTTATAGCTACGCAAGCGCGCAGGGTCTAACCAAATGCGCATGGCATAAGAGGAGCCAAACACTTGGACTTCACCCACGCCTTCCACACGGCTGAGCTGATCGACGACGTTTGAGTTAATGTAATCGGCAATATCAGCGCGATCCATGCTCCCGTCTTCTGAGATAAAGCCTTGCACCATCAAGAAGCTGCTAGAGGACTTATTGACGTTGACACCTTGACGCTGAACAGCCTCAGGCAACGCGCTCATCGCGGCTTGTAGTTTGTTTTGGACTTGTACTTGCGCCGTATCAGAGTCGGTACCGTTCTCAAAGGTTAACGTCACTGACGCGCTACCGTTCGAGGAGCTTGATGAGGAGATGTACATCAGCCCATCAAGACCTTTCATGCGCTGCTCAATAATCTGTACCACAGAGTTTTCGACCGTTTGTGCGTTTGCACCAGGATAAGTGGCGCTAACAGAAACGGTGGGCGGTGCGATACGCGGATACTGCTCAATCGGCAAATTAATAACCGAGATTACCCCGATGAGCATGACCAAAATAGCCATAACCCATGCAAAAATAGGGCGATCAATAAAAAAACGTGACATAGTATATCCCTAGGTCTTCCTATCTTTGAATGGAATTAATTAGCGGTAGTAGCAGTGTCCTGCTCAGAAGTGTCATCAGCTACTGTTTCTGCAGCTTGCTGTGGCGTTTTGGTATTGGGTGCGTTTGCAGGTGCGGGAGCTCCATTAGCGTTTTCTAAGGGCTTGACCACCACCTCCTGCTCGGGCTTGACTTTAGAGCCGCCTATGACCACTAGCTTATCGCCACTACTTAAGCCATCAGTGACCACCCATTGACCATCATAAGTACCGTTAATCGTAACGGGACGGACTTGGATTTTATTATTTTCGTCAACGATATAGACTTGAGTATCGCCTTTAGGCGTACGCATCACAGCGCTCTGTGGCACTAAGGCTGCATTAGGAATGACGCTTTGAGTCAGACGCGCTGAGACATACATACCTGGTAGCAGCACATTATTAGGATTTGGGAATATAGCTCGCAAGGTCACAGCGCCCGTGGATTGATCCACTTTTGCTTCCGATAGAGCCAACTTGCCACGCACCGGATACACAGAACCATCTTCTAGGACTAGCTCAACAGAGTTCATACCGGCTTGTGCTTTACCCTCAGCTATCTGCTGACGTAGCTGCAATAGCTCGGATGAAGACTGACTGATATCGACATAGATAGGGTCTAAGCGCGAAATCGTCACTAAAGGCTCAGCCTGACTAGCGTTGACTAAGGTACCGGCAGTGACGCTTGAGCGGTCACTACGACCGGTCAACGGCGCGCGGACGATAGTACGATTGAGATCTAAGGCACTAGCATCTAAGCTCGATTGCGCGGTTTTGATCCCTGCCTCAGCGCTTGCAATACCTGCTTGAGTTTGACCAACAGCAGCGCGAGCACTCTCTAACGCCGCTTGCGCCGTACGTACCTGAGTTTGCGCTTGGTCATACTGCTGCTTGGAGATAGCGTCAATCTCTACTAAGCCTTTTAAGCGTTGAAAGTCATTTACTGCTTGCGCTAATGACGCTTGGCGACTGGCTAATTCTGCCTTGGCATTAGCATTATTAGCGATGGCAGTTTGACGGTTGGCCTGTGCTTGCGCTACCGCCGCTTGACCACTAGTAATAGAGGTGGTGTAGTTGTCGGTATTGATACGATAAAGCGGCTGGCCTTCTTTGACGTTGCCGCCTTCACGAAACAGTACTTCTTCAATGACGCCGCTAACTTGGGGGCGCACATCAGCCGTCTGATAAGCGGCAGTACGGCCAGAGAAAGTCTGGACTTGAGGTACGGTATCGAAGCTGACAGTTTGGACGTTGACGACAGCGGGCGGCATCTGCTGCTGGGCGTTTTCACCCGCAGCGGCGTCTTCGTTTTTGTCACAGCCGACCAGTACTGTAGCCGATAGTACAGATGCTATTACAAGCGCAAGATAAGAATGCTTCATCAAGGTCCTCGGTAGAGTAGTAAAAATATAGGATAAAAGATATAGAAGTAGAGCGTATCATAACCAAAAAATAGCTTATTTTTCAAAGAGTAATAATAAACTGAATAGAAGTTTACAGTGAAAAATAAGACGCTATTGATAAGTAGGGCAGTACCGCTAGCTAAATATATGACGTCAAGCAAATTTAATGCGCTATTATAAACTATAGGGCTTACCCTACAGTCAAGCCAAAAAAATAAGATGACCAGCTTTAGCTGTGTGCGATCTCAGAAATCGTTTGCTATTAGACCTTGTAAATAAAAGCCTGCCTACAAAAATAGCTAACATAAGTATGCAACAAGTAAGATGTCAGAAGATTGTTAAGTTTTGTTAATTAACCTCAAAAGGATAGAGTTTATTAAACTTAGAATATACAGGTAGACGTCGCCACCAAAGCAAACATATTAGCAACCCTTAAATGTGACCGTTAATGTTAAAAGGGCTGCTTACGCTATTATAGTATTAGTGCAAGGAAGGTGGTTGCCAATACTAAAGCCAAAAAATAAAGCTAACTTCACCACAAGCTGTACCCTATAGTAATCGCGCGCTAGCCAACTCTGTCAGTTGGTACAAGCCTTGACGATAGCGATTATCAGGTAGAGTGCTTAACGCTTGCTGTGCCAATCTGGTCTCTTCTAAAGCCCGCTGGGTACAATAATCAAGTGACCCTGAACCCCGAACCAACTCGATAAGTTGTTTAGCATTCGGCGTTTTGCCTGTTTGTACTGCAATGCGCAACTGCTCATAACCTTGCTTATCACTGTCTTTGAGCAGCTCAAGCGCCTTGATAGTCGGTAGTGTTGGCTTACCTTCGCTAAGGTCATCGCCTAAGTTTTTACCCATCAGCTCACTATCGCCGCTGTAATCAAGCACATCATCGATGATCTGAAAGGCATTGCCAAAATGCTGACCAAAATCGGCTAAGGCTTGTAGATACTGCTTTTGTCCTTGCAAGATAGCCGCGCCTTGGGTCGCCATCATAAATAGGCGCGAGGTTTTACCGTCGATAATATTAAGATAGTCGGTCTCTGTCGCCGCTGGGTTGTGCTGATGTTGTAATTGAAGTACTTCACCTTCAGCGATATCACAAGTGCCGTCAGAGAAGAGCTGCAACAGCGGTAAGCTTTGAAACCCTACCAATAAGTTAAAGGCGCGGGCAATCAAATAGTCACCCACTAATACTGCAGTTGCGTTATCCCAAGTGGCATTAGCGGTTGGCTTGCCGCGGCGTTGACCAGATTCATCAATAACATCGTCATGTACTAAAGTGGCGGTATGCAGCATCTCAGTAATGGCGGCGAGATGCATCGCTTGTTCGCTTGGCGCATCGTTGAACATACGCGCGCACAGTAAGGTAATGAGCGGGCGCATACGCTTGCCACCGGCATTAATGACATGCTGCGAGACGCTCATCACCAGCTGAACTTTAGAGTTGAGACTACCAAAGACTTGCTTATCCATAATGTCAAAATCATTGGCAACAATACTTTGAATGTCAGTATAACTAGGCGCTTGAGAAGCAAGGTCTGAAGAAGCTAAAGAGGTGCTGGTCATAATAAAGAGTCGTATTTATTGGGTGGGTTTTAAGATTTGCCTATAATAGCACAGCCTATTTAGTTAATTGGTGACTAATATGTGTTATTGATTATAATGGATAGGCAGCAGATAACGCACTGCTTTTGATAAGATATCGTCATGCCTATGCAATACCTATAAAGTCAGCCTAATAGTAGGGGTAGATATTGGATAGGTATTGGATAAAAGAAGCTGTATGTAATTGATTCAATGAGTTATAATGCTGCTCTTGAGGCTGATAGTGCGCTTATCTTAAAGTCAATTAGACCATCGTTGTAGTCATTAAGTAATTATTAAGATGATAAAACAAAATGCGCGGTCCTAAAACAAGACAAGTGGCTTGCTTTTATCGCTAAGAAAACGTAAAATGACGCCTTTAATTTTTCCCTGTCGTGTTCGTTATTGAAGCGTAGGTATAATATCTACCACGGCACACGGGTTAAACGGAGTCAGACAATGTACGCAGTAATCAAAAGTGGTGGTAAGCAGCACCGTGTCGTAGCCGACGAATTGCTAAGAGTTGAATTGCTTAAAGCAGAGAAAGGCGAAACAATCAAGTTTGAAGACGTTTTAATGGTTGTTGATGGCGATAACGTGAAAGTCGGTCAACCAGCCGTTGATGGCGCAAGCGTAGAAGCGGAAGTGGTTGAACATGGCCGCGGCGAAAAAATCCGTATCATTAAGCACAACCGCCGTAAGCATTATCACAAAGAGCAAGGTCACCGCCAGTGGTACACCTTGTTAAAAATCAAAGCGATTAATGCTTAATTAGCTATTATCAGTTATTGATCGCTAATATTGATTATTGATCATAAATATTAATAGTACATAGCGCACTAAAAGCTTAAGAGTTATCACATCAGTGATAAGTCATATTAACAAGGAGAATTATCCATGGCACATAAAAAAGCTGCCGGCTCAACCCGTAACGGTCGTGACTCAAACCCAAAAATGCTTGGTGTAAAAATCTTTGGTGGTCAAACCATCACTGCTGGTAACATCATCGTTCGTCAACGTGGTACAGAATTCCACGCCGGCGAAGGCGTTGGAATGGGCCGCGATCATACTTTATTTGCACTAAATGACGGTGTGGTAAAGTTCGCAACTAAAGGTAAATTTAACCGTCGTTATGTGATGGTTGAAAACGCCTAATCATTAATATCGCCTGCGTCTTTTTGAGAAAAAATTCGCTCATGGTAAAATGATTAAAAATTCCCTATTGCCTATGTTGGTAGTAGGGTTTTTTTATGACTGGACTTTGATAATCAGCCATTGTATCGGTTACAAGCGTGTATGGCAGGCGTAGTAATTATTGCAAATCATGTCTAGGCGTGTAATAAAAAAACTGGCAGACTGTCTTCACTGTTTAATAGCGCTGCTCAGAAAACAGCTGCTCAAAAACATAAGTGTGCAAAATCAATGACAACACAAAAAAGAACAGTTGCTAGTAAGAATTATTATTAAAAACTAAATGATGACTCATTTTTATTTTATATATTTAGAGAGGATTATTATGATGACAGTTATCAAGCAAATCAAAAGCAAGCAGACAAGTGTAAAACAAAAATTAATGAGTGGGGTCTTAGCAGGTATGCTAATGACCAGTTTGGGGGTAGCTGTGCCTATAGTCGCGCTGACCCAAACGGCGAATGCTGCTCCGGCTGATAGCCTACAAGCCGCCAAGCGTTTAAATAGCTTGTTGACTAATACCAAAAGCATGAGCGCTAATTTTTCACAAACCACAAAAGGCGCGAATAGCGGCACTTTTAAAGGCTCAATGAGCGTGCAACGTCCAAACAATTTTCGTTGGGAGACAAAATCACCTTCTCAGCAGCTCATCGTCGCTAATGGCAGCACTATGTGGGTTTATGATAAAGACCTAGAGCAAGCGACTAAGCAGACGGTAGATAGCCAAGTTGGTAATACGCCAGCGCTATTATTGTCAGGCGATCCTAGTAAGATTGCGCAGAATTTCAAAATCACTCAGCCTTATGCGAATAAAAACTACTACGTGCTCTATCCGAAAGCGAGTGATGCTAGCTTCAAAAACCTCTCTATGAGCTTTAGTGGTGGTAAGCCGGTGATGATGGTACTCAATGATAACTTGGGACAAACCACTTCTATCAAGTTTAGTAACATTAAACTCAACCCTAGTATGAGTAGTGGCCAGTTTAAATTCACGCCGCCTCAGGGTGTCGATGTCATTAACCAATAAACACTATTTATTGTTTGTGAGTTCATAAAAGTGTTGAGCTCATAGAAGATAACTATTATGTAGAAGGGGCAGACCGATGCAAGGTCTGCTCCTTTTTTATTGATTCGCTTCGTCACACTTGGCAGGTTGCAATTAAGGGGATTTGGTTTACAATACCGGCGTATTTCCAACGCTTAATCTAAGCTTTGGGCGGCCGTTGTTAAATAAAGATATAACCGGTTTATCCGTACTGTTGGTTGCAAGGCTCTGAGGTCTATGGATAGGGAAGTCGGCTAGGATAAACTAGCGCGTTTAAGGAAGAGGGTAAAAACGCTGTAACATAAATGGTGGATGGATTGATATATTTTGTAGCATATAAAATGACCGTGCAATGCAGTGAAAAACTGGCTTTTGAGCGTTGATATGCGTATAGTGTGTAAACCGTTTACGCCAGTTATCACGCCATTGTTGACCATAGGTAATGAGTTATTAAATCAATTAAATGTCGCAATATGATATTGATTTAATAAATTCACTTTTACTTTAGATAGAGGGTTGATGACCAGCTTTTGTCTGTGCCTATGGCTAGATAAATCTAAATTCTGTGTTTTCTCTCTTGACGTCAATAATCTTGATAATTGGCTATTACCAGCACAGTGAACCTGTGTTTTCGTCTGCGTTACGGTGCTTGATAGGATTGTTTGAGGATATAGGCTTTATTGCCTTAGTGGTTATCTTGGTTAATTAAAAGGTCCTTATCCTAACAGTTGTTCATCACGCCCTGACACTCGATTGGGTGAGGAGCAAGTATTATCATGTCTGCCTTTAGTTGGTCAGCAGTTGCCTTTATTTTAGCCGCCATCGGTCTGGTTGTCTTTATGTTGACCGTACCGCGCTTGCTTGGCGGGCGCTCAAAAGGCTTACAAAAAGAAGAAGTGTTTGAGGCGGGTGTTGTCGGAGCTGGCAATGCCCGCATTCGTTTGTCTGCCAAATTCTACCTAGTAGCGATATTCTTCGTTATTTTCGATCTAGAAGCCTTATATCTATACGCTTATTCGGTCTCGGTACGTGAAACGGGCTGGCTGGGCTTTGCTGCCGCTGCGATATTCATCGGGGTGCTCATCGTAGGTCTTATCTATGAGTTAAGCTTAGGGGCTATGAACTGGTCGCCTGCTGATAAACTGCGCAAAAAAGCACGCTTACACGCAGCGCCTGCGGGATTTAATCTGGCAGACATCACCAAGTTCAACGGTGTTGAGGAATTGATGGTCGATCCGACGGGTAAAGTGCCAGCGCAGTCGTCGGGTCAAATTAATGTCTCAAATAGTATTGAGGCTAATCGTCGTCACCTGCAAAATATTGATCATATTAATACCACCGGTAATGTCACTTCTGTGGATTTCGCCGCAGATAATGAATCCTCATAACGGTTTATGCGTGTTATTAATATGCCAGTGAGTTATCACGCTGAAGATAACTTGGGCATCACCCGCTATTTTTTAGCAGTCATAGTATTATAAGCTTGAGAGGCAAATAACCTTATAATCGCTTAGCTGCTCTTCATAAAAGGTTTTATGGTATGAAATATACACTAACCAAAGCCAATCCTGATGCAGATACCTATCCTGCTCAAACTCGTGAAACGGTCAATGATCCGTTAGAGGATGAGGTTCATAAAAATGTTTTTATGGGCCGCTTAGAGGATCTCGTGCATTCGACTGCCAACTGGGGCCGTAAAAACTCACTTTGGCCGTTTAACTTCGGTACGTCTTGCTGTTATGTCGAGTACGCCACTACTTTGACCGCGGTACATGATTTATCCCGCTTCGGTGCTGAAGTTATTCGCGCATCACCGCGTCAGGCGGATGTGATGATCGTTGCTGGTACCTGCTTTATCAAGATGGCACCGGTGATTCAGCGTCTATATGAACAGATGCTTGAGCCAAAATGGGTGATCTCGATGGGCGCTTGTGCTAATTCAGGTGGTATGTACGATATCTATTCTGTAGTGCAGGGCGTCGATAAGATCATTCCCGTCGACGTGTATGTGCCAGGTTGTCCGCCGCGTCCAGAGGCACTGATTCAAGGTCTAATGCTATTGCAAGAATCTATCGCCAAAGAGCGTCGCCCGCTAGGTATTCATGTCAACGATCAAGGAATTTATCAGCCGCAACTAACGGCTGAGCGTGATCGTAAGCAGGCGGATAGAATTGCGGTGAAAAATTTACGTAGTCCAGATAGTATTTAGCCCGTTTAATATACTTAGCACAGTTATGTTAGAACAGTTATGCTTGGCACAGTCTGGTTTTGATCAATCAGCTTCGCTCAAACGTTATGATTAATGAAGGAAGATATCATTCATGGTCACGGTAGTCGAAAACAAAAATCCTAAGATAAAACCGGTACCAGCCGTCATCAGAGAGCTGGAGCATAAGTATGCAGGCAAGTTTGTAGTGCAGCATACTGTTGATGAAATTCCAACGGTATGGGTTGCTCGCAGCGATGTGCTAGACATTTTGTTATTCTTGCGTAAGTTGCCGAAGCCTTACGTGATGCTCTTTGATCTATCGGCAATGGACGAGCGTCTGCGTCAGCATCGCGGTGATTTGCCAGAGAGCGACTTTACGGTGTTTTATCACTTGATGTCGCTTGAGCGCAACAGCGATGTGCGTATCAAAGTCGCGCTCAGTGAAGACGACTTGACTCTCCCTAGCGCCACCAAAATCTGGCCAAATGCCAACTGGTATGAGCGTGAAGTTTGGGATATGTTCGGTATCGTCTTTAGCGGCCATCCGCATTTGACTCGTATTTTATTGCCAAAATACTGGGAAGGTCATCCACTACGTAAAGAGTATCATGCACGCGCGACAGAATTTACGCCGTATTTTTTGAATACCGCTAAGCAGCAATATGAGCAAGAAAACTTGCGTTTTGTGCCAGAAGAGTGGGGCATGAAGCGCTCGGGCCGTGATGAGGACTTTATGTTCTTGAACATCGGTCCTAACCACCCTTCAGCTCATGGCGCGTTCCGCTTGGTACTACAGCTCGATGGTGAAGAGGTGATCGATTGTATTCCAGACATCGGCTATCATCACCGCGGCGCTGAGAAGATGGCTGAGCGTCAGACTTGGCACTCCTATATCCCCTATACCGACCGTATCGATTATCTTGGTGGGGTGATGAATGAGCTGCCGTACATCATGTCGGTTGAAAAACTAGCGGGAATTACTATCCCTGATCGCGCGCAGACTATCCGGGTGATGATGAGCGAGTTTTTCCGGATTACTAACAACTTACTCTATGTTGGTACTTTCATTCAGGATGCGGGCGGTATGACGCCGGTGTTTTATATGTTTACCGACCGCCAAAAAGCTTATGACGTCATTGAGGCAGTCACCGGTTACCGGATGCATCCGGCTTGGTTCCGTATCGGTGGTACTGCTGCCGACCTACCGCGTGGCTGGCAGCGCTTGGTGCGCGAGTTTTTAGAGTGGATGCCGAAGCGCTTGGACGAATATGTCAAAGCGGCGCTACAGAATAGTGTGCTCAAAGGCCGTACGCAAGGTGTGGCTCAGTATAATGCCAAGCAAGCTCTCGCTTGGGGCGTGACTGGTGCCGGCTTGCGTGCGACGGGGGTCGATTTTGATCTACGTAAAGCCCGTCCTTATATGGGCTACGAGAACTTTGACTTTGAGATACCCATTGGCTATAACGGTGATGCTTATGATCGTTGTATGATCAAGATTGAGGAGATGCGTCAATCTATGCGTATCATCCGCCAGTGTATGGATCATATGCCGCAAGGCCCTTACAAAGCTGATCATCCGCTAGCCGTACCACCACCAAAAGATCGCACCTTAAATGATATTGAGACCTTAATTAATCACTTCTTATCCGTGTCTTGGGGACCAGTAATGCCAGCGGGTGAGTGTGCGACTATTGTCGAGGCCACTAAAGGCTTAAACAGCTATTACATTACCTCGGATCGCTCAACGATGAGCTATCGTACCCGTATTCGCACGCCGACGTTTGCGCACTTACAGCAGATGCCATCGGTCATCAATGGTTCGCTAGTCTCAGACGCTATCATGTACTTAGCCTCTATCGATATCGTTATGGCGGATTGTGATCGCTAATCATGTTAAATGATAAGTTTAAGCAGTTAAAAGACTAGTAAAGAAAGAGATCTAGTAAAGCAAAAATAAGCAACATTGATATTATCGCCAACAGGCACACCAAACCGCTGCAGCAGTACAATAAGGGCCTTAGGGCGCAGCGCGATGAGTGAGGATAGAATAGAAGATTATGAAGATTGTTTCTGATAAAACGCCAAAGGTAGATGTCGCCAGTATTTTGACGACAAGCGAGATTGCCGCTATTGATGATTTTATGCATCATTATCCACAAGCGCGTTCTGCGTCTTTGGATGCGCTTAAAATTGTGCAAAAACGCAATGGCTGGGTGGATGATGCGCAGGTCAACGCTATCGCTAATATTTTAGAGGTTCCGGTGACTGATATTGAAGGCGTCGCCACTTTTTATAATCGTATTTATCGGCAGCCGGTCGGCCGTCATGTGATTCTTATTTGCGATTCGGTATCTTGTTATCTAACAGGCTATGAGGCGCTATCCACCGCTTTTAGAGCCGAGCTAGGTATTGAGTATGGCCAAACTACCGCTGATGGTCGCTTTACTATTTTACCGATTTGTTGTCTAGGTAACTGTGATAAAGGCCCGGCGGTATTGATCGATGAAGATACTTATGGCCCAGTCCAACCTGGTGAAGTCGCGCAATTATTGGAGCTATACGCATGAGATTATCCGTTGCAGAGCAAATTGCCCAGCGTCGCCAAGGTAAAGCCCCAAGCCAGTTAAATGAGCAGCGCATTCCCGTTTATGGGGATAAAGACGCAGCAACCAGCGAAACCAAACCTTTGACATGGCGGCTTGCGCACCATGACGCTGTGTTAGATCTGGCTACTTATCAGTCCCTGCGTGGCTTTGAAGCGCTAAAGATGGCGCTGAATCAATCCGCTGGCGATACGCTGAGCACTATTAAAGAAGCAGTAGTGAAAGGCCGCGGCGGTGCTGGTTTCCCCGCTGGTATTAAGTGGTCGCTGATGGCGCCTAATGATGGTGGGCCGCGTTACTTAGTTTGTAACGCTGATGAGATGGAGCCTGGTACCTTTAAAGATAGACTGCTTATGGAGCGTCTACCGTTCCAGCTTATCGAAGGTATGCTCATCTCGGCTTATGCCATAGAAGCGACAGCAGGTTATATCTTTATTCGCGGCGAGTATATATTAGCAGCCGAGCGTCTAAATGCAGCGCTCGATGAGATGCGTGCCAATAACTTGCTCGGTGATAATATTTTAGGCTCAGATTTTAGCTTTGATTTGCATGTGCATACGGGTGCTGGCCGCTACATCTGCGGTGAAGAGACGGCGCTGCTAAACTCTTTGGAAGGTCGCCGTGCCAATCCTCGCACTAAGCCGCCTTTTCCACAAGTGGCGGGCGCGTGGGGCAGACCGACTATCGTCAATAACGTTGAGACTCTACATAATGTCTCGGCTATTATTCTGCATGGTAGTAAGTGGTATCAAGACTTAGCGAAGATCAAAGGCGTAGTCGAGACTCCGGGCACGAAACTATTTGGTTGCTCAGGCTTGGTCAATGACCCAGGACTATGGGAGCTGCCCTTTGGCTATACCGCGCGCGAAATTATTGATGATTTTGCAGGTGGTATGCAGGAAGGTCGTACGCTTAAAGCTTGGTTACCCGGCGGCGCTTCCACTGATTTTTTAACTGCTGAGCATTTAGATACCATTGTTGATTTCGATACTATCCAAAAAGCGGGTAGCCGGATGGGTACTGGTCTGCTTATGGTTGTCGATCAAGAGCAAGATATGGTACCGCTGCTGCGCAATCTAGAGATTTTCTTTCAGCGCGAATCTTGCGGCTTTTGTACGCCGTGCCGTGATGGTCTACCTTGGGGAGTCAAGCTGCTTACTGCTATCAATGATGGCGAAGGGCAAGTCGGTGATGTAGAAAAATTAGAAGGTCTGACACGCGACCTTTGGATCGGTAAGACGTTCTGCGCTCACGCTCCTGGTGCTATGGAGCCGCTGATGAGTGCGATCAAATATTTCCGTCCTGAGTTCGATAGTAAGATTGCTCAGGCGGTCGGCGAAGATGTGATTGAGGCTGCAGGTAATCCACAGCCAGTAGCAAAATAAGGAGAACGGCATGGCAGTCATACATATTGATGGAACCACTGTCGAAGTTGATGGCGCGGATAACTTATTGCAAGCGTGCCTATCACTTGGCATTGATGTGCCGTATTTTTGTTATCATCCGGCATTAGGCTCAGTGGGCTCTTGTCGTCAGTGCGCGGTCAAACAGTACCAAAATAAAGAAGATCTAGAGGCAGGCAAAGGTAAGCTTGTGATGTCTTGTATGGTCGCGCCAGGCGATGACATGTATATCTCAGTGACGGATGATGAGGCAAAAGCCTTTCGTAAGTCGATGGTTGAGCTACTCATGACCAACCACCCGCATGATTGTCCCACTTGTGAAGAGGGCGGTCACTGCCACTTGCAAGATATGACGTATATGTCGGGCCATAATACGCGCCGCTATCGCTTCACTAAGCGCACTCATCATAACCAAGAACTTGGGCCATTTATCGCGCATGAGATGAACCGCTGTATCGCTTGCTATCGCTGTGTACGTTTTTATAAAGACTATGCCGGTGGTGAGGATTTAGGCGTGTTTTCTTCTAATAACCGCGTCTATTTTGGTCGTGAAAAAGACGGACAGTTTGAGAGTGAGTTCTCCGGTAACTTAACTGAAGTTTGCCCAACTGGCGTGTTTACAGATAAAACGCACTCTGAGCGTTACAACCGTAAGTGGGATATGCAGTACGCGCCTAGCATCTGTCATGGCTGCTCAGCGGGCTGTAATATCTCACCCGGCGAGCGTTATGGTGAGCTACGCCGGATTGAGAACCGTTATAACGGCGAGGTCAATCGCTATTTCTTGTGCGATAGAGGCCGATTTGGCTATGGTTATGTCAACCGTGCCGATCGCCCAACTCAAGCGCTTGAGCGTATCAATGATAAGCACGTCAAAATTAATATTGATTATGCGCTAGATGAAACGATCAAACGCCTCCAAGATAAAAAAATCGTCGGCATTGGCTCGCCGCGCGCCAGCTTAGAGACCAACTTTGCGCTAAAAAATCTAGTCGGTTTTGATAATTTCTCTACTGGCCTTAATCACCAACAGCAATCGCTAGTTAATAAGTGTATCGAAGTGCTGAGCACTGAAGGCGTCTATAATCCGAGTATGACTGATATCGAAAGTCATGACGCGGTATTGATACTAGGTGAAGATATTACTCAAACCTCATCAAGAGTGGCGCTATCCGTGCGACAAGCGGCAAAAAACGAAGCCTTAAAAATGGCTGCTGCTGCTAAGACGCAAGCTTGGCTCGCCGAGCCAGTACAGCGTATTGCTCAAGGAGCTGTTAGCCCCGTTTATGTAATCGACGTCACCCAAACGAAGCTTGATGACATTAGCAAGGCAAGTGTGGTGGCAACGCCAGAAGACATTACCCGCTTAGGGTTTAAGGTTGCAGATGAGATCGCTGATTTAGCGAACGACTTAACTCAAATAGCTAATCCAGCTGAACAACAAAGCCAAGCTTCAGCCAGTACTGACAATAGCAATGGCATGCAAGCCTTAGCCAAACAGATCGCTTATGACTTAATACAAGCCGATAAGCCTTTAGTTATTGCGGGTACTAGCTTAGCTTCTAATGCTATGATTGAAGCGGCGGCGCAAATCACCCAAGTTTTAACTAAAAAACGCGCTAGCATAAAAGCAACTGAGCAAGAGCAAGTTGAAGCTCACAACGCTAAAGTGCGCAGTGCCAAAGTCCAGGCGGCAGAGCAACAAGCGCAAACCGCTCAGCCTGAAGAGGACAAAGAGCTAGCCGCTAAGCCTGCAAAACCAGAAACCGGTACAGACAAACAAGAGCAAGAAGATATCAATCGTGAGCCTGCTGATGAGCTAGAGCTAAAAGAAGCTAATATTAACTATAGCGCGCAGGCCGGTATTTATTTAACCGTGCCAGATGCCAATAGTATCGGTGTCTGTCTGCTCGGTGGGCAGTCGGTAGAAGAGCTACTAGCGACTGATTTCGACGTGGTCGTCGTGGCTGAAAATCAATTGAGCGATGCTATTGCGGCTAGCAAGCTGAGCCAGCTATTGACCGATAAAACGGTCATCGCCCTTGACCATCAGCTGCTAGATTGGCATAAAGATGTCGATATCGTGCTGCCAGCTGCTAGCTTCGCGGAAGCGGACGGCACGCTAGTATCAAGTGAGGGCCGCGCGCAGCGCTTCTTTCAAGTTTATGATAATAACTATTATCATCCCATGAGCAGTATTAAAGAAGGCTGGCGCTGGTTACATGCAGTGCATAATAGTCTACTCGGTAAGCCGGTCGATTGGACGCAGCTGGATGATGTAATTAATGCCTTAATCGCGACGCATCCTAATCTTGCCGCTATTAAAGACGCAGCGCCCGATGCCGATTACCGCATCAGTGGTCTAAAAATAGCTCGTCAGCCGCGCCGCTATTCTGGTCGTACTGCTATGCGTGCGCCCATCTCAGTACATGAGCCGATGCAGCCCAAAGATTTAGATACCGGCTTAACCTTTTCGATGGAAGGCTATAGTGGTAAGCAGTCTAAAGGATCTATGATTCCTTTTGCCAACGCTGCAGGTTGGAACTCACCGCAAGCTTGGAATAAGTACCAAGACAAAGTCGGTGGCAGCCTAAAAGGCGGCGATCCTGGTGTGCGTTTATTTGATCTAGGCGAGCGCTTAGTAGAGCGTCAGTATGTAGCGCCGGAAGCGGCCGCCTCTAACCGCACGAATATTGAGCAAGGACAAGCCAAGCTAGTACCTATCTATAATATATTTGCCAGCTCGATAATGGCCGCGCGTAGTCCTATTGTCGCAGAGCAGCTACCTATCGCTACTTGGCGTATAGGGGCTGAAGATGCGAGCGCCTGGGGCATTAGCGCTGGTGATTATTTAGCTATCGATATCGAGCAGCAGCAGATGACGCTGCCGGTGCAAGTGGTTGATTATTTAGCAGAAGGTTGTATCGGCTATCCGGTTGGACAGGTCAGTATTATTCATCCTTCAATGCTGGCTTCAGTACGCAAGGTCGAAGCGCCGGCCGTTGGCGTTAAAATAAACGGTGACATGGCTGATGACGTGGCCGCCACTGCTGACGATGTCAGTTCTAGCAGCACACAGGAGGTGTAATATGCAAATTACTCGTATCATTCCTGAAGTGCCAAGCTTTCTGGCAAGTAGCTTAACCGTTGAGACTTGGTCCATTCTGTTCTTAGTCCTACAAGCTTTGGTTATTTTCTTAGTCGTGGTTATCGTCGCGGCGGTCATGATTGTTTATGAGCGCCGGATGCTCGCCCTTTGGCAGGATCGCTACGGTCCAAATCGCGTCGGCCCTTTTGGCTCGCTACAATTAGTCGCGGATATGCTGAAGATTTTCTTTAAAGAAGATTGGACGCCAAACTTTACCGATAAGTTTATTTTCACCTTAGCGCCAGCGGTAGCGATGTTCACCGCCTTAGCCTCTTTTGCTATTATTCCCATCTCGCCGACCCTTGGCGTGGCGGATTGGGACATTGGTATTCTGTTCTTCTTTGCGATGGCAGGTTTGGCTGTTTACGCGGTGATGTTTGGTGGCTGGGCCTCAGCCAATAAGTTCTCCTTACTAGGTGGCCTACGCTCGGCGGCACAGACTATCAGTTACGAAGTATTTTTGGGCTTATCGCTCATGGGCGTTGTCGCTTTGACTGGCTCTTTTAACCTGCGTGAGATTGTCGAGTCGCAAATTGATGGCTGGTATATTATCCCGCAGTTTTTTGGGTTTTTAACCTTCGTAGTAGCTGGGGTAGCGGTAACGCACAGACATCCCTTTGATCAGCCAGAAGCGGAGCAAGAGCTTGCTGAAGGGTATCATGTTGAATACTCAGGCATGAAGTTCGGTATGTTCTTTATTGGTGAATACGTCAACGTAGTGCTGATCTCAGCGTTGATGACTTGTCTGTTCTTTGGCGGTTGGTTACCACCCTTCAATATCGATATTCCGTTTATTCCGCCGGCTTTTTGGTTCATGATTAAGACGTTATTCTTTATGACTATGTTTGTCTTAGCACGGGGCTCATTAATGCGTCCTCGCTACGATCAGGTGATGAACTTTGGCTGGAAAGTCTGTCTGCCAGTCACATTGATCAATCTATTGATTACGGCTTTGGTTATTTTAATTTTTTCTCCAACGCTGTAGCTGTATGCTGTCTTATAGGTGACGCAAAGAAATGCTGATAAGGATAATAATCCCATGTTAAACGCCATAAAAAAGACGGTCATCGGTATGTTTACCATTGTCCGTACGATGTGGATGGTCAATAGCCATGCCATAAGGCCACGCGATACCATACTTTATCCAGAAGTGCCGGTACCAGTACCACCCAGATTTCGAGGGCGTATCGTATTGACGCGTGATCCTGATGGCGATGAGCGCTGTGTGGCCTGTAACTTATGCGCGGTTGCCTGTCCAGTAGGCTGTATCTCGCTACAAAAAGCCGAACGCGAAGATGGGCGCTGGTATCCAGAGTTTTTCCGTATTAACTTCTCTCGCTGTATTTTCTGCGGGATGTGCGAAGAGGCTTGTCCAACGACGGCGATTCAGATGACACCAGATTTTGAGCTTGGCGAGTATGTGCGTCAGGATTTAGTCTACGAAAAAGAGCATTTATTGATCTCAGGGCCAGGGAAGTATCCTGACTATAATTACTACCGAGTAACGGGTATGGCAGTAGACGACAAACCAAAAGGCGCGGCGCAAAATGAGTCGGCACCTATCGATGTAAGGAGTTTACTACCATGATGGAGTTTATGAATCATCCGGATCTGGTAGGGTTTTATGCTTTAGCCGCAGTGGCTATCTTTGCCAGTCTACGAGTGGTGACCCATGCCAATCCAGTACACGCTATCTTGGCGATGATCGTCACTTTGCTGGCTTTATCAGGTATTTTCTTCGTCTTAGGCGCTCCTTTTGCCGGTGCTCTTGAGATTGTCGTTTATGCTGGCGCCATTATGGTGCTATTCGTTTTCGTTATTATGATGCTCAATTTGGGCATGGCAGATGAGGCGCGTGAAGAGCGGTGGCTCGATGCTAAGACTTGGGCGATACCGACTGGGCTCACGCTTATTATCGCCGTAGTACTGTACGGCATGATCGGTCTCAATCATGATGAGACTGCCGTTATTGGCGGGGTTACTGTCCCAGCGAAGGCAGTCGGTACAGTGTTATTTACCAAATATATTATGCTCGTTGAAGTGGCTGCTTTATTATTGCTAGCCGCCTTAGTTGCCGCTTATCACTTAGGTAAAGAGTCGAATGATGATGAGATCATCGGTAATGATAGCTTAGCTTATCGCCCTTCGGTGGGTAGCATTAAAGAATATGAAGAGGATAAGTCTGAGAGTGCTACTGATGCGGTCGAAATGGCTAAGCCTTATGTTTATGATACGGTTGATCCTAATGATTATGTGGCAGCGCCGCGTAGCAAGCGTAAGGAGCTAGACTGATGGTACAAGCAGTAAGTGTGGCCGGGGAGGTGTCAAGCGTACCCTTTGCGCATGAGGTAGTCGGGTTTGCAGAGCCAGCTATGGCGATGCAAAATACGGTGGGTCTGATACCGATGAGCCATGGATTAATATTGGCCGGTATCCTATTCACTATCGGTCTGTGCGGTGTTATGGTGCGACGCAATTTCTTATTTATGCTGATGGGACTTGAGATTATGATGAATGCCGCGGCATTGGCATTTGTGGTCGCAGGCAGCCGTTGGGTCGATCCAGATGGACAAGTGATGTTTATCTTTATTCTGACCTTAGCCGCCGCTGAGGTCTCTATTGGGCTTGCGATACTATTACAGTTTTATCATAAGCGTGGGCATCTCGATGTCGATAGCGCCAATGAGATGAAAGGATGATGCCATGAGTTTATTACCATTAACCTTTATATTTCCGCTCATTGGCTTTTTAATTTTAGCCTTTATGCGTGACAAGTTATCTGAGCAGGCAGCAACGTTTGTCGGTGTCGGGAGCATGGGGCTATCAGCGCTTTGTACCTTAGTCGCCAGTTTTACCTTTTTAACCAGCTATCCTGCAGGTACAGTGGTGCAAATACCGTTATGGACTTGGTTTCAAGTCGGCGATTTTGCGCCTGGGTTTAGCTTAAGCTTTGATGGCTTAGCGCTGACCATGACAGGCATCATCACTGGTGTAGGCTTTTTAATTCACCTATTCGCCGCTTGGTATATGAAAGGTGATACGGGTTTTGCCCGCTTCTTTAGCTATATGAATCTGTTCGTCGCTAGCATGCTATTGCTAGTGCTCGCCGATAACTTATTACTGTTATATCTCGGCTGGGAAGGGGTCGGTATCTGCTCTTACTTGCTCATCGGATATTATTTTCATGACCGCGCTAACGGTCAGGCGGCGATAAAAGCCTTTACCGTAACTCGTATCGGTGATGTGTTCTTAGCTTTTGGCCTATTCTTACTATTCCGCGAGTTTGGCACACTTAATATTCAAGAGATTATCACCCGAGCGCCGCAAGTATTCGATATCAATAATCCAACCATGATCCTGACGACAATGATGCTTGTTGGTGGCGCTATGGGTAAATCAGCGCAATTGCCATTACATACTTGGCTCGCTGATGCGATGGCAGGCCCGACGCCAGTATCGGCTTTGATTCACGCAGCGACTATGGTGACGGCTGGTGTTTATTTAATCGCTCGTATGCATCCACTGTTTGAGCTGACCCCAGGGATTTTACTCTATTGGGTTGGCGGTGTTGGTGCTTTGACATTAG
Source organism: Psychrobacter sp. 1Y11 (assembly GCF_052259045.1). Classification (NCBI taxonomy): domain Bacteria; kingdom Pseudomonadati; phylum Pseudomonadota; class Gammaproteobacteria; order Moraxellales; family Moraxellaceae; genus Psychrobacter; species Psychrobacter sp. 1Y11. The sequence continues at coordinate 25,880 of NZ_JBQQER010000013.1, read as the reverse complement.
TGGTCGCAGGTTTCTGTGCTTTAGCGCAAACCGATATCAAGCGTATTCTGGCTTATTCAACGATGAGTCAAATCGGCTATATGTTCCTAGCGCTTGGCGTTGGAGCCTGGCAAGGTGCTATTTTCCATTTGATGACGCATGCTTTCTTTAAAGCCTTATTATTTTTATCGTCAGGTGCAGTGATCTTAGCGGTACATCATGAGCAAAACATCTTTAAGATGGGTGGCCTGCGCAAAAAGATACCTTTAGTATTTTGGTGTTATTTAGTAGGCGGCGGTGCGTTAGCAGCTATTCCTTGGGTGACGGTCGGTTTTTATTCTAAAGAAGCAATTCTTTGGGAGACTTATGCCACGGGTCATCAAGTGTTATTTTATATGGGCGTATTCGGTGCCTTCTTAACCGCGCTTTATACCTTCCGGATGATTTGGATTGTGTTCTTTGGGGAAGAAAAGACGCACGCGCACAAGCTAAAAGGGGTCTCCTACTGGTTACCATTGACGATATTGTTAGTGCTATCCACTGCTGTTGGAGCCCTGATTACGCCGCCGCTACAAGGGGTGCTGCCAGAGAGCTTTGGTCACCTGTTAGAGTTATCAGGTGACGCACATGGCAAGCACACGGCTGAATATATCGCTATGGGCGCGATGCTATTAGGCTTAATCATAGCGGCGCTGTTATATGTCGTTGATAAAGGCCGTATGCTCACTAAGTTTAAGCGCTCGACTATCGGTGGAGGCCTTTATTATTGGTGCTATCACGGTTTAGGCTTCGATGCGTTATTCGATATCGTATTTGTAAAACCCTTTTTATTCATCGGCCGCTTGTTCAAAGCCGATCCTGTCGATAAAAGCTGGATGGTACTACCTATGCTAGCTTCTTTCGGTAATAAAGTATTCTCCCGGACGCAGACAGGGTCCCTTCGTGGCTACGCGGCAAGCTTTGGCTTGGGTGTAGCGGTATTGCTGGTGCTGGTAATGATGACGGTGGTGTAAGATGATAGAGTTACAACAAACATGGATGCTACCGGCATTGATTGCGATTCCGTTTATAGCGGGATTGTTATGTTGGTTAGTTGAGCGCTTCAATAAGCGCTTGCCGCGCTGGATCGCTTTGATCGGCATGATACTGACTTTCGTTTTGTCTTTAGTGCTATGGCATTACGGTGATTTCAGTGGGATGAGTAAACAGGTCATCGCGCCGCAGTCGGCTGTACCTTGGGTCGCTGAATTTAGTGTGCCTTGGATACCCGCTATGGGTATTAGCTTCCATCTAGCGATGGATGGCATGTCACTATTAATGGTGGCTTTGACTGGGTTTTTGGGCGTGGCAGCGGTGGCTTGTTCGTGGAATGAGATTCAGCGCCGAGTTGGGTTTTTTCATCTCAACTTGTTATGGAGCCTAGGCGGCGTCATCGGTGTGTTTTTAGCCATTGATTTATTCTTATTCTTCTTCTTTTGGGAGATGATGCTGGTTCCTATCTACTTCTTGATCGCTATTTGGGGTCATGATGTGGTCGGCGGTAAGACCAAAGAATACGCAGCAACGAAATTCTTTATCTATACCCAAGCCTCAGGGCTTATCATGCTGATTGGTATTTTGCTGCTAGTCATCTTTAACCGCGCAGCGACGGGCGTAGTCAGCTTTAACTATAATGATTTACTCGGCACCTCTCTTGGTGGCTGGGAATATCCGATTATGTTGTGCTTCTTTATCGGTTTTGCAGTGAAATTACCGATTCTGCCTTTTCATGGTTGGCTACCTGACGCGCATGCGCAGGCACCGACGGCCGGTTCTGTCGATTTGGCAGGGGTGCTGATTAAGACTGCGGCGTATGGCCTAATACGCTTTGTATTGCCGCTATTTCCAGCAGCCTCGCAAGAGTTTGCGCCTATTGCGATGACGCTCGGTGCTATCGGTATCTTCTACGGGGCGTGGCTTGCCTTTATGCAGACAGATATGAAGCGTCTGCTCGCTTATACCAGTATCTCGCATATGGGCTTTATTGTCTTAGCGATTTATGCAGGTACTTTGCTGAGCTTGCAAGGCTTGATGGTACAGATGCTTGCCCATGGATTAAGCTCGGCAGCGCTATTCATTATGGCCGGTCAGCTATATGAGCGTTTGCATACCCGCGACATCACTTTGATGGGCGGTATGTGGGGCCAGTTCCGCTATTACGCACCGATGCTGATGTTCTTTTGTGCAGCGTTACTCGGCATCCCAGGCACCGGTAACTTCATTGGCGAGTTTATGATTTTATTCGGTACCTTTGCCCAGTACCCAGTGTTTGTGGTATTAGCAACCTTTAGCTTAGTATTAGCGGGTCTATATTCATTACTCTTGATTTACCGTACTTTATTTGGCGTGAATAACACTAAAGAAGTGGCGCTAAAACATACTAAGGTGCATGGCCTGCCCGAACGTCCATTAAAAGACTTAGGTAAGCGCGAGGTCACCTTGCTGCTGACTTTAGCCGCCGGTTTAGTCTGGCTCGGACTGTATCCACAGCCGGTTTTGGATACTTCTAGTGAAGCAATGCAGTGGATCAATAATGCCTATATTTATAGCGAAGTCACTCAAGTGGACGCATCGAACCTGCTTGATGCAATGGAGGCACGTTAAGTCATGACTGATATTACGATGAATGATTTGATGGGGCTGATGCCTTACGCACCGATTCTTATAATAGTGATTACCGTGATATTAACGATGATTGCGATTACTATTAAGCGCTCACATTTTATTACCGGTACAATTACCGTAATAGGTCTCAACGTAGCTCTGTTTACTTTGCTTGGTCAGATGACAGGCATAGTAAGCTCAGGCTCGCTGATGCCGCTCGCGGAGCAGATGTTTGTCATTGATAATTTTGCCCAGTTCAATATGGTGGTCATTCTTATCTGTGCGCTCGCTTGCTGTACGTTGTCCTATGCTTATCTTGCCAACCTACAAGACAATAAAGAAGAGCTGTACCTGCTGATTCTTATTTCTACAGTAGGGGCGCTACTGATGGTCTGTGCTCAGCACATGGCCGCGTTCTTTATTAGCTTAGAGCTGTTATCAGTGCCTTTGTACGGTTTGCTTGCTTATACTTTTTCGCGCAACCAATCCTTGGAGTCAGGGCTGAAGTATCTGGTACTGTCAGCGACGGCTTCTGCCACTTTACTGATGGGTATGGCCTTTATTTATGCACAAGTTGGCGCTTTAGGGTTTAAGCAAATTAGCGTTGTGCTCGTTAACGCCTACGATTCACCTTTAGTGATTTTGGGCGCGGCGATGATGATGTTTGGTATCGCCTTCAAACTATCTGCAGCGCCGTTTCATATGTGGACGCCTGATGTTTATGAAGGCGCACCAGCGCCTATCGCCACTTATCTAGCCTCAGTATCAAAAGTGGCGATGATGGCATTAGCCGTGCGTTTTTTACTGGATACCGCGCTGCTAGCGCTGCCTTCAGTACAGATGCTCATCATGGTGATGGCGACTTTATCTATCTTAATAGGTAACATGCTCGCTGTTCGCCAGAGTAACCTTAAGCGCTTATTGGGGTATTCTTCCATTGCACACATGGGCTATGTGCTGATCGTCATCGTCAGTATTGGCGCGGCTGCTGATAGTGTTTCAAGCATGTATATGGCAGTTTATGCTTTTACCTCAATCGGTGCATTTGGGGTAGTGACACTAATGTCTAGCCCATACCGGCTCTCGGGTGAAGCAGATAAGCTGGTGTATTATCAAGGTCTATTCTGGCGCCGTCCGGTACTGACTGCGGTTATGACGATTATGATGCTATCGCTAGCGGGTATTCCGTTGACGGCAGGCTTTATCACCAAGCTGTTCGCCATCCTAGCGGCGGTGCAAGGAGCGCAGTGGTTCTTAGCGGCGATGATTATCTTAGGTAGTGCGATAGGTCTGTTTTATTACTTACGTGTCATGCTGACTTTGTTCAAACGTCCAAAAGCTTATGTGGAGTTTGATGTTGTTGGCCATTGGGGCGTGCGCATGGGTGGTCTGATGGTGATTGCGGTCACTATCCTCATTATCGGCTTTGGTATCTTACCGAACAACATGATTGAGTGGGCAGCGCTTGCACGTATTTGGTAACATGAAACGAGAAGTCATTTAATTAATAAATCAGGTTAGCGCAGGCTAGCCTTTTTTATGACTATTTAAGAAGTAAAACTCAAAGATAAAAATTGTGAACTTGAATATAACGCTCAGCGCCATAATGTATAGCAATGAGAACGCCTTTAGCAGAAATTTAATGAATAGCTGTCTATATAGTTAATCCTAAATTTAAAGAATACAGCGGTAGTAGCACTGTGTTTATTTTATAGTGGATCGGCTATAGCACACTATAATTCTTGAGAAGTTGATAACTATAAATCGATAACAATATTAATCCATAACGATAAGTGATTCTTTATTATGAGCGATAATATTCAAAAAGTAACCGTACTAAGTAAAACCACTTGGACGCCTAATTTATTTAGCTTTACCGTGACGCGTCCGGACAGCTTTAAGTTTACCGCCGGTCAGTTCGTGCGTTTAGGGGTCAATCCCAGTAAGCTTAACTATCATCAGCAGCAGTCGAGTGAGGGCGCTGATGAGGTACTTGATGAAGATATCTTTCGCGCTTATTCTATCGTCTCTTCCCCTTTCGATGAGGTGTTAGAGTTTTTCTCTATTGTCATCGAAGATGGGGCTTTTACCTCTGAACTGCAGCATTTGCAAGTCGGCGATGAGCTGTTACTCAATACCATGCCTTTTGGGTTTTTGACCTTAGCGCGCTATCAAAAGCCGCTACCAAAAGACTTATGGTTACTAGCAACAGGTACGGGCCTTGCGCCATTTTTATCGATGCTACAGGATCTACAAACGTGGCAAGACTATGAGCATATCGTGCTCGCCTATAGTGCTCGCAGTGAAGAGGAGCTGGCGTACGTCGAGATGATTAACCGTTTGCAATCCGATTTTGGTGAGCTGGTGGATAATCCTGCTAAGCTGATATTTGTGCCGATTGTCACCCGTGAGCCGATGGCAGGCGCATTGAGCGAGCGTCTGCCCAAGCTGCTAGTAGACGGTAGCTTGCAAGCAAAAGCTGGCATCGAGCTTGATATCGACAATGCCCATGTGATGCTCTGCGGCAACCCAGATATGGTCGAAGACACCAAAGAGACTTTAAAGTCCTTAGGGATGGTGATGAATCGCCGCGGTGAAGGTAATATTGCGGTAGAAAACTACTGGTAAGCTAAATAGCTCAGTCTATAATGAAAAGCCCCATTCTAAGTATTTAGAGTGGGGCTTTTCTTGAGTAAACAAGGGGTATTATTACTTTTACTCTTGACTGGGTTCGGTGGCATCATCTACCGGATTGATAGGTCCTTGCATTAATTCAGGCTCATCATCAACTTTGTCTTTTTCACTAATAATATCATCGCCATTACTACCTAATAAGTCGCGATAGTTGACTTGGGTTTTGAGTACCAATTGTTCTTCCTCAACTTCACCATAATTGACTTGGACTTTGTGCAGGGCGCTCATTATTTTTTTATTATTTTTTAGCCAGCGATGAATATCCAAATAGATAATCTCGTCTTTGGCCCGAGCAATATTGATATAGGTCAGAATGAAGCCTAGAGGATCTTTTTTTAGTACGCTATGATAAAACCAGATAAGCATTTTGATACCTTGACGCTTGAGAAAGGAGTCACAGTGCAGGTTGAGTACATCAGTATAAGTCTGCTGACCGAAAACGAAGCGCTGGACATTACGATCAAGCTGCACGTGCACTAGGCTGAAGTTACTGGCGACCTCCGCGTAAATACCTGCGACATCGACAGTACAGAACAGGCGAAACCAGTTATCATGCAGCTCTACTCGCAGCTCTAAAATCGCTTTAACATTATCGGTGACAAATTTTTGTAGAGCGTCATTGACGTACTTTTGGGCGACTGGTAGTGGAATCTCATCTTCTAATTTATCAGAGGTTTTGCCATACAGTTTTTTTATCGCAGAAGTCAGGCTATCCCAGCCCTCGTTAAAAGACTGGTTAAAACGCTCTCCTATAGCCTCAGCGAAATCGTAAAAGTCATCAAAGTTGCTAGAATCAGTCAAACTCATTATCCTTGTAGTCATCATTATAAAACAGGCGACAAAACGGGCTATAAAATAGCAAATAAAAGCCAGTATATAGCAAAAGCACTAGGCAAAAAACGTATGCGCGTTCATTTTAGCAAATAACGCTAACAAGCGTTTTTAAAACTATACATTATCAGTCATCGTCTGGCTTGACACTAAATTAAAGCCAACCTAGCGCTAAATTAGATACAAACATTTGCTTGACGCTCGTGTTATGATAGCGCAATTATTTTTTATCTCATTATCCAGTTATCAGATTTATTGGTTTCAGCTGAGAGTGACTGTGGCGCATATCAAAGACTCACAAAGTTATCATTTCTCAAGCCAAGCGCCTACTCGCAGCTTTAGTATGCCGGTCGCGATTATTGTCGCGCTTGGCGTGCATGTACTACTTATATTCGGCATTAGCTTCTCGATGGGTAGTCATCCTGCAGCTATGATGCAGGATGTGGCAAAAGCGCTGACCGATAATATGCAGCCAAACGAAGATGCCTACTACATCGCTAATGCTTCGCAAATAGGCAGTGGTACCGTGATGGAACAAATTCGTCAAGAAAGCGCGCAAACCAGTCCACTCGCAGCTGAGCACATCAGCGAAACCCAAGATGTCATTAACCTGCAGCAGCAAGTGCGACAGCAACAGTATCAAGAAAGCTACTTACGCACTACTTTGAGCTGGCGGCAAGCGAGTGACAATACAGATAACGATGAGCAGCAGGCAAAAGACGATATACGGGCGCAAGAGGCGCGTTTACGTAAACAGATCGCCACGCTAGAAGCACAGTTATCTCAGCGTCAGCAAGTCTATGCGACAAAATCCAAAGTAGTCACCCTCGATAGTAACTCAACCACGCGCGGCGCGGCGGCTGATTATATAGAGACTTTCCGCGATCATGTCGAGCGCGTAGGTAATCTGCATTATCCGAGACAGGCAAGAGCGCAAGGTATCACCGGTGAGGTGCGCTTGATGGTCATCATCAGTAGCGATGGCACTATTAAAGCCATCCGCTTACTTGAGAGCTCCAATTCCAATATTTTGGATGAAGCTGCTAAGCAATCTGTACGTCAAGCAGCGCCGTTTGGTGCGTTTACCGAAGATATGAGTGATATCGTTGAGCTCAGACTCATTCGCACTTACCGTTACAGTGATAAAATAGAAGTTACTTATTAGGCACACCTATTATTAATATTCATCGACAAGGTTATAAAGAGCAGAGTTATTATGGAATTTTTAGGATTTACTATTGACGTTGCGACATTGACGAGTAGTGCCATCGCTTTAGTGTTTAAAGTGGCTTTTGCACTACTAATCTTCATCATCGGCCGCTGGCTTGCCAGAAAACTAGTCACCTTTAGCAATCGCCTTATGGTGCGTAGCCATTTAGAGACAACAGCGGCCAATTTTTTGAGCCGACTGTTATACGGCGTATTATTGGTCATTATCACTTTAGCGGCGTTAAACCAAGTCGGCGTTCATACCACTTCTGTCGTTGCTATTTTAGGGGGCGCTGCCGTCGCTATTGGTCTAGCTTTAAAAGATCAACTCTCTAATTTTGCTGCGGGTATTATCATCGTCACTTTTAAACCTTTTATTAAAGGGGATTATGTACAGATTAGTGGCTATACCGGTACGGTAGCAGAGATTACGTTAGTCAATACTCATATGACTACGATTAACAACCATGACATTATTATACCCAATAGCGATATCACCACCTCAGCGGTTACGAACTATACCGCGCTACCTAATCGCCGCGTCGATATCACTATCGGAGTGGGCTATGATGCCAATATCAAAACCGCTAAAGATCTGATCTTGAGACTAGCCAAAGAAAACCCGGTCGCTTTTAGTGATCCTGAACCTATCGTACGAGTGACTAACTTAGGGGACAATTCAGTCGATCTAACCCTTAACGTTTGGACCACTAATGACGACTGGTGGGCGATGCAGTGCGATCTACTTGAACAGTTCAAAGAAGTGTTTGATAGTGAGAAAATCGATATACCGTTCCCGCAGCGCAGCGTACATATTAAGGGTCTTGATCAGATGATGAATAATATGGATCAATCGCAAAAGTTGCCAATGGACGAAAAATAATAAAAAAGCTTATCGATTTTAAGTATAGTCGATCCACTATGAAACAAACACAGTGCTACTGGGATGAATTTTGCGCAGCATCGAAGGGACGCAGCACGCAAGGAAAATTTATACCAGTAGCACGCTGGCATAGCTGTATTCTTTTTATTTAGGATTAACTATATTAAGACAAATAGGGGTTAGGCAAATTAAGACGAGCTAAGATAGCAATCTCAAACTGCTCCATCTCGTCTTGCTCCGCTTGCCCCAGCTCGTGATCGAAGCCTAGCAAATGCAGGATGCCATGAATGACTAAATGGCTGATGTGCTGCGCTAGGCTTTTATGTTGCTCGCTTGCTTCACGCACTAGCATCTCATGACAGATAATCAGCTCGCCTAGTGGCAGCATTGGCATTAGATCGATAACGCTGGCTGGCAGCTCACTTGGATAAGAGAGAATATTGGTCGCATAGTCTTTACCGCGCGCCTCCAAATTGAGTGCTTTTCCTTCGCTCACATCAGTAATATAGATATCTAAGGCTTTGGGTTTACTTTGCCATACTGCCTCATCAATATCTACGAAGTAGGGTAGGGTCAAACCTTCTTTAATGCGCTCATCGATATGGGTCAAAGTCGCTGATAGTACAGGGTGTAGTACTTCTTCGTTGTAAGACTCATCGATTAAATTGTCGTTAATACTGTCATTGACGCTGACATTTATTTCATTGAATTGATTCATTGTTTTAGCTCTGCTTTCAAATCTTCTTTCTTAAGTATTTTCTTTAAGCATAAAAAACCAGACTACTAATGCTAATAGTCTGGTTGCAGTACGGTTCGTGACTATTTTTATCATTGAAAATTTAGCCGTATAATCAAAGCTTAGAAGCTGCATTAGCGATCGCTTGTTTACGTTCTTGCTCCGCTAAGCGCTGTTGTTTACGCTTCTCATCGATAATTAATTGTTCGCCATCGAAGATATCATAGGCTTCAACGATCTTTTGTACCAGATGATGACGTACCACATCTTTTGAGTCAAACTTAGTGATATGAATCTCTTCTATGCCGCTCAATATATCTAAGGCTTGTGCCAGACCTGATTTGGTACCACGTGGTAAGTCAACTTGCGAGATGTCGCCGGTGATAACGGCGCGCGAGCCAAAGCCTAAGCGGGTCAAAAACATCTTCATTTGCTCAGGAGTAGTGTTTTGCGCTTCATCCAAAATCACAAAGGAGTTATTCAACGTACGACCACGCATGTAGGCCAGCGGCGCAACTTCAATGATTTGGCGCTCAATCATTTTACCGACTTTTTCAAAGCCTAGCATCTCATAGAGTGCGTCATATAAAGGGCGTAAGTAAGGATCGATTTTTTGAGCTAAATCTCCTGGGAGAAAGCCTAGCTTTTCACCGGCTTCGACCGCTGGACGCACGAGCAAAATACGCTCAATCTCATTACGCTCTATCATATCGACCGCGCACGCTACCGCCAGATAGGTCTTACCGGTACCCGCAGGACCGATACCGAAGGAGACATCAGAGGTCAAGACGTTTTTGACGTAGCGCTGCTGATTGCCACCGCGTGGAATGATTTTGCCTTTACGAGTGCGCAGACTAATAGGCGTAAACTCGTCACTTGCATCTAAATCAGCATCATTTTCGCTATTATCAGCGTTAGCATTGTCTTTGTTATCTTGATCGTAAGCCATGTCCTCATCACGAGACAGGCTGGCTTGAATAATAAGATGCAGCTCTTCGGCGCTGATATCTTTAGAGTTTTGCGCTTCGTCAACTAGCTTATATATAATGCGCTCGCCGCGCTCGACACCCGTGATATCGCCGCTAATACAAAAGTCGGTTTTGCGCTGGCTAATCTTGATATCGAGGCGCTCTTGAATATATTTGAGGTGCTTATTGTATTCACCCAAGACGGTTTTTAGTTGAGCTTGGGTCAAAAATTCAAATTTTATATTGCGGCTAATGGATTCAGTCAAGCGATTATCCTTGTAATAAAAGCCCTTCATTTAGTGGGCAAAAATAATTGAATAAGTTAATAGATATCCTTCATTATGGTTGATAATATTTTAAATTCAAGCCTTTGCCGCTATTGGTGGCGACTGTTTTGTATGTTGATTGCAACGATTCGAAGGAAGAGCTGACAGTAGCTATGTGCTAATAGAAGTATTAAATTAGCGCTGTCTATGAGTCGCCTAATAGCGCAACTGACAGTCGCGGTAAATAGCGTTAAGCTCACAGAGTTTATGATAATTTGTGGTAACCTATTGGCTATCTAATTCGCTTACGAATGCTTATGAATTGCTCCTTTAGTATTAACCTTCAAGCAAAAAATCAGTTAAAAATAATGATAAAAACTGAGGCTTTATTTTGAGTTAGTTTGAAATATTTTAGTTTTATAATAGGAATAATTATGCAAAACCCTGAACAACATAGCGCTAAGCTTAATATCAATCCTAAAGCCGTTACCGATCAACAAGTGCTTATCGCTGGTGGCGGTCATGTCGGCTTATCTTTTGCTCTTTTGCTTGCGCATCACGGCATCGCGAGTACCTTACTTGAGAAAAATAGCTATCCTGAGATCGGTCCCGAAGACGATGCCAAGCGTAGTCACTATCTAGACAGTCGTAATACCGCTTTGTCACGGCGAACGGTGCAGATCTATCAAGAGATAGGTCTGTGGGATGAGCTACAAAGCCATGCTTGTCGGATTGATGCGGTACAAATCAGTGAACAAGGCAGCTTTGGGCGCGCGCAGCTCAAAAAGGAAGAAGAAAATGTCGAGTCCTTTGGGCAAGTGATGGAAAATGCTTGGTTAGGTCGTAAACTATTACTTGCCGCGCAGAATGAGGAACTGATTACTTTAATTGATAATGCTGATGTCATCGCCGTCAAGCAACAAGCGGATAGCGTCACTTTGACCTTTAACTATTATGATGGCAGTGAGGGTGAGCAGCAACTGCAAGGCAGCGTGTTGGTCGCTTGTGATGGGCGCGACTCTACGGTGCGTAAGCTTTTAGGAATAAGCACAACCGATTATGACTATGGGCAAACCGCTATCGTTGGTGTGGTCGAAACCTCTATGCCGCATAATCATGTGGCGATTGAGCGCTTTAGCCCCGCTGGCCCCTTAGCCGTCCTACCACTAACTGATCCTGAAGGCGATGGCAATGATAAGTATCAAAAAGGCTATCGCCGTTCGGTGGTTTGGGTCTGCCCTAATGGCGAAGAGCAGCAATATTTAGAGGATGACGCGCATTTTTTGGCGACGCTACAGCAAGCGTTTGGCGAGCGCGCAGGCAGTTTTATCAAAACCGGTCGCCGCGGCGCTTATCCGTTGACACGAGTACTTGCTAACCAGCAAGTTAAAGACCGCTGCGTGATTATGGGCAATGCCGCACATACGCTACATCCAGTGGCAGGTCAGGGCTTTAACCTCTGTATGCGCGACGCTCATGTACTCGCAAAAATGCTAAACGAGCAAGTACAACAAAGCGCAGATATCGGTGATAAGCAGATGCTAAAGCGCTATGAAAAATCGCGCCAAAGCGATCAAAAACGGGTGATTCGCTTTTGTGATGCCGTCGTACATGGCTTTAAGCATCCAAATCCAGCGGTGAAGCTGGCACGTAACGTGGCTTTGGTTGCCTTTGATAAGTTGCCGAATATTAAACCATTAGTCGCCACTTATGCGATGGGACTTAAGTCTTAGTTTGCTTTGCTAAAGTATGGATAGCTACTAAATCTAGGAAATATTGTATCTAGGAAGTATTTATGAAAAACAACCATAGCTTAATTATCGGTGGCGGTATCGTTGGTGCAACTTTAGCGCTAAAACTAGCACAAGCGAAAAGACCGGTTACTTTAGTCGATGCGACCTCCGAGCGCGATGAAGCGAATTGGCAACAAGCGTTAACTCAGCGTGATGCGCGGGTTTATGCGCTTAGTCTGGCCAGTATTAATCTACTCAAAGAAGTCGGCGCGTGGCAAAATATTCAGGCTAGCGGCCGTAAAGCCGATTACACTCAAATGCAGGTTTGGCAGCTCAACGGCTTAGGCGAGCTATTATTTGGAGATAGTGATAAAGATGATTGTGTAAATAATACTGATCAAAACAAGGCTAAGCCCGCCGCTATGCTCGGCAGTATGGTCGAGCCGTTAGTCATCGAGCGCGCCCTTTGGCAGCGCTTAGAAGATGAGGACGTTAGCGATTATCTAACGGTTATCAAAGGTCAAAAAGTGGTTGATATGGACTGGCTAGGGGCTGAGCAAGGCTATCAAGTCTCTTTAGAGAATGGCGAAAGGATTAGCGCAAATTTGCTAGTGGGCGCTGACGGTCGCGGCTCGTTTGTCCGCAAACAAGCGGCTATTGAGCTTGATACTTTGGACTATCAGCAAACGGCGATTTGCTGTGCGATTCAGACTGCAAAGCCGCATCAAGCGACTGCCCGCCAAGCCATGCTACCTACTGGGACGCTAGCGTTATTACCGTTAGCCGATATCACTGATGAGGACAAGGCCAATCCACAACATTGGCAGTCAATCGTCTGGACACTACCACGCAATCAAGCGCTAGCGTTACTAGCAGAAGAGCCAGACTATATCGCTGATAAACTCGCTGCTGCGAGCAATTACGAGCTTGGTGCTATTCAAAAGATAGAATCTATCGCCAGCTTCCCATTAGCCGCGCAGCAAGCCAAAAGCTATATTGCGGATAATCTGGTCTTGATAGGAGACGCGGCACATGGCGTCCATCCACTCGCCGGACAAGGTCTCAATCTTGGCATGCTCGACGTCAAGGCACTATTTGCGCAATTAGAGTACGACTATCAGCGCAGCGGTAATACCCTATGGGGCAGCGCGCAGACGCTACGCACGTATGAGCGCTTGCGTCGTCCGCATAATAGCCTGATGATGCATAGCTTTTCGCTGCTGAATTGGCTATTTGCAGGAGAGCTTGCGCAAACGCGTCCTATACAGCAGATTCGTAGCGAAGGCATGTATCGGGTGGGTAAGATTAAGCCTTTGATGCGTCTGTTTGCGAGGCAGGCGAGTGGGGTTTAGGGTGTAAATTTAACTAAAGAGTAAAGTGTGATGAATAAGTCATGGATGACAATAGGTATTATATTCGGCGCTTTGACATTGCCAGCATGTCAGACTCTTTCACTACCTTCTTCTAAGTCAAATTATGTCTCTAAAAGTTCTAATAGTTACGAAAGTGAAAATCATGAACCCCCTGTAACCTTAGTACCACCTATTCCAGATTCAGACTGTGATGGCGTTTTAGACCATATTGATTATTGTCCAAAAACACCCATCAACACTATTATTGATAAAAAAGGCTGCCCAATAGCAAAAAACTTAATGGGACCTCTTGCATTAGAAATTAAGACCTACTTTGAGCAGGGCAGCGCTAAGTTTTCGCGTGAAGGTTATGCTACAGATATAGATAATACTGCTGAAAAACTTATTGAATATGCTGAGTATGATTATTTACCTATAGTTATTTTAGGACATATCTCTATGCCTGAGGCGCAGCTCATGCAAGAGGTCGATGACAAGCAAGCTAATGGTAATTTTTTTATCAATGAACAACTGGCACAGAATCGTGCACAGCTTGTTAAAGACCGATTGATCAGCCGAGGTATCTCTGCCAGTAGAGTTTATACTTATGATTGTGGCACTCATTATCAGATTGCTGAAAATGATACTGAGGCGAATATACATATGAATCAGCGCGTATTTGGTTGGTCTGCTGTAGAGGATGAAAATTACATTGTTCGTACGCACAATTTAGAAGGTTATCAAGAAAAATGTAAAGCGTTCAATAGGGATAAACAATGAAAACTAAGCTGAAACTAGTAACAGTTGTAGTAAGTGCTTTAACTTTATCAGCCTGTCAGTCTTTATCTGAACCTATCTCAAGCAATCAAACAGGCCAAACTAGCAACATACCTGTAGCGACGATTAATAATGATAGTGATGGTGACGGCATCTCTGATGAATTGGATCAATGCCCAGCCACACCAATGAACGTAGTAGTAGATCGAAGAGGCTGTCCATTTACACCTATTGGTATAGGTCTAAAAATGGAATACCGAGCCTTTTTTGCAAAAGGAAGTAGTAAGCTATCACCAGAGTATCAGCTTGAGCTTGATAAAGTAGCCAAAAAATTGCAAGAGTACGAGACCGCAACTATGCGTATTGAGGGGCACGCTTCAGCAGATGAAGTAGATAAAAGCTCAGATGCAGAGTTACGACCAAATTCTCTAGCCAAAAATAGAGCGCTTATCGTCAAAAACTATCTAATAATGCAGCATCAAATTGATCCTAATCGTCTAAGTATCTTCAGTTATGATGCTGAACGGCCTATAGCCTCTTCTGATACTGAAGAAGGTAAGTCTATGAACCGCCGAGTTTATGGGCTAGCTCAAGAGCCTTAAAGCAACTTGTTTTATATCTCGACAAACGACTCATGTACAGATCAATACGTTAAATTTTAATTGAATTTTATATTGGTCTTACCCATTAGCTGAATTAGCGACTATTAAATCTTTACTTACCCCAACGCCGAAAACACCACCATCAACACCGGCGAGACGATATTAATAATAAAGCCAAAGCTAATCGCCAGTGGCACGACCTTGAGGCCGCCTGATTGCTGAATAATGGGTAAGGTAAAATCGAGACTCGTCGCGCCGCCGAGGCCCACTGAGGCAGACGGATATTTACGCATAAACACCGGTATAAATATCAGCGCAAAGAACTCACGGATTAAGTCATTAAATAACGCCACACTGCCCCAAATTGCGCCATAAGCTTCAGTCATGACGATAGCAGAGAGCGAATACCAACCAAAGCCTGACGCTAGTGCTAAGCCTTTGGTCCATGATACTTCGCTAAATAGCAATGCAAAAACGAGCCCGCCAACCAACACCGAAAAAGTGAAGATAACACTCATCTCCACCCCGCGCTTATTGAGTAGCACTTCTTTCAAAGTAATGCCTGAGCCTTTAAGGCCAATACCGACTAATAAAATCAAAATCATCAGCAGGACAGTCATGGTGTTTTCGGGTGGTAGATAGTTTTCGGGCAACAAATAACCAATGATCATACCTAGCATGACACAAAAAACTTGCGCTAAACTACCGCGAATACTGACCCGATGTTCTTTAGATTTAGCTACTGGTTTTTTGGCTTGCCAAGGTTTTAGGTGATCAAATAGCATCAAGCTAAATAGCCCGGCACCTATAGTCAATATTGACAATATAGTGACATACAGCGCAATCTCACCTATTTGACTGCCTAATCCTTCTACCTGCGACAGCTCAATGCCAATTAAGGTGAGGATAACAAAGACCAAATAAGACAAACCTTTATCAGCGAGGGTTGTCATCTTGGGATTAGAAGGAATGGCAAAGCCAATGAACATCGGCATTAACACTAAGACAAGGGTGATCAGGCTTTGCATAGGACAGGCTCGAAATAGCAGGTACTGTTGAACATTCACAACGTTTTTACAAGCCGGCAATTGTACCATAATAAGGAATGAATTTAGCGGATAAAAACGGCTATAGTGGTCAGACACTGGTTACTTTGCGAAGTATTTGAGGCCATGAAATATACAAAACTGTGCATTTTCAATAAATAATAAACGTAAAAAAGCCATAGGAAGCCAAAGCATTCCTCAGTTAGTAGTCGTGGATAGTACTAGAGGTAAAGGTCTGGCTCTGGCTTTACAGCACAGAACCATCAGCTGGCAGATGACTGTGGTCGTCATAGTAATGCTAAGCTTGCTAAGCCCATTTATCCTAATAACCAATAAGCCACCGTAAATATCGGTACGCCAAGCAATAAACTATCGATACGATCTAATACCCCGCCATGTCCTGCTAACATAGTGCCGGTATCTTTGACCCCATGTTGGCGCTTAAAAGCGGACTCTAACAAGTCGCCTGCGATACCACTAACCGCAAGACCATAAGCGCTAAGCAGGCAAATCCACCAGGCAAATGGCGTCAACCAAACTCCTAACAGGCTAGCTAATAGCGCTGCTAATAGACTACCAAAAAAAGCCCCTTCGATACTTTTATTCGGGCTGATTCGCGGCGCAAGGCCACGCTTAAACAGTCGGCCTTTAAACAGCTTGCTACATAAATACTGAGCAATGTCGTTAAATTGACTGGCGAATAGCACAAATAACAACACCCCATATTGGCTGCGGTGCCAAGTCAGCTGTTGTAGAAAGACTAGACTGACAATGAGCAAAATAAAAGCGCCACTAAAGAGCCCGTCTAGTAGATTGAGATAGATATAAGGCTGGATGTTGCTGCTAGCAAGAGGGTCATTAGTAGTATGAGAGCCAGAAGTGCTATTAGAGAATGTGCTGCTTGAGGCTTCTGCTATCAGCTGTTTTTTAGAGACGGGTAATGCTAAGGCATTGGACTGTAAACCACGGGCTTGTAGCTTACTAATCAGTCGGGATTTACTCTCGGAGCGCCACAGACGGCTGATCTCATAGCTACCGCGTAAACCAATGAGCACAAAAAAGCCCACTAACAGCCACTGATAAGGATAATTACTATCGAAGCGATGACTACTGCTGTTTATTTTGGCGATAAGATAGCAGCTGCATAAGGCGGCAAGCATCCACCACCAAGAGCGCGCAATGAGATAAATCGTAGGCAAACGAGCACGTAGCTTCGGTATCGCTAGCAGAGCCCAAACCGAGCTGACGGTAAGCATAAGTAAGATAACAAATAGCGTATCAGTGCTCATTGATGACTCACTCTGTAAGATATTGTATCTTTAACTTACTATACTAGATAAGGCAGCGATTAAATAGGGGCAAGCGTCGCTAAAGACTCATCAGAACCACTATTAGCAAGTATTGACTCAGGAGCATTTATATTTATACAGTAATGGGCGGTTTGCTGAGTGATAAACCTATCATCGGTATGTGGCTGAATAACGCTGACTAAAGGCTTGTCAGCCAAAGTAGGGTAGTCTTGACGATAATGACCACCGCGGCTCTCCTGACGCTGCAGTGCTGCTTGAATGATCAAAGTCGCTAGCTGTAATTGACGCGTTAGCTGAAAAGTGCTGAGGTTTTTTGAAGTTACTAAGCCGTTATTCTCGGCAGGATTTTTGCGCTCACCACTGTGGTTTACTTTTGAAAGTTTAAATCTTTTTTGCCATTGCTGTAATTGCAGCAAAGCTTGCTCAAGACAGCAGGCATCGCGGACAATACCCATATTATTGGTCATCAGCGCTTTTAGTTGCAAAGAAGTATCATCGGTATGCAAATCGTCAACATTCGCATCAATATCAGTAACTGCATTAGCAGACTGATGAAAAAGAGTATCTTCTGAGATTTTGATAGATTGGACGTTTGCGACAGTAGGCGTAGACCAGATATGATCAGTCAAATAGCGTGGTAGGTGTTTAGCGATTTTACGACCAACGACGATACATTCTAATAGCGAATTACTAGCTAGACGATTGGCGCCGTGCAGACCGGTATATGCCACTTCACCAGCTGCGTATAATCCGGGTACATCGCTCAAACCTTGATTGCAGGTGACGATACCACCGCAGCTATAATGGGCAGTTGGCGCGACGGGAATAGGATCAGTAGTAATATCTATTCCTAACGTTAGCAGCGTTTGATAGATCTGCGGAAAGTGCTCACGCAAAAATGGCGCGGGCAAGTGACTGACCTCTAAGTGCACGTAGCCTAAGCCATTATTACTGATTTGCTCGGCAATAGCGCGGGCGACGATATCACGCGGGGCTAACTCAGCACGCTCATCAACCTCTAGCATAAAGCGTTGGCCGGTTATCGGACAATACAAACGGCCGCCTTCACCGCGCAGCGCTTCAGATATTAAGAAGCTCGACTTACCCAAAGCAAGGCCTGTCGGATGAAACTGCACAAATTCTAAATTGGCCAATCGGCAACCGGCTTGCCACGCCATTACCACACCATCACCGACACAGATATCGGGAGCGCTGGCACGAGCGAAAAGTTGACCTAGGCCGCCGCTAGCCATCACTACTGCCTTACTATAAATGGTCCGTTGGCACTGGTTGTTATGATCAAAAACGACAGCGCCTTGGCAGTGATTATTTTTTTCGTCAACTAATAAACTTAAAGCTTCATGAAACTCTAAGATAGTAATATTGCTAGCCGCTTGCGCTTGAATGGTCAAGGCTTCCATCACGTAGCGACCGGTCGCATCGTCTGCATGCGCCACTCGCCGACAACCATGCCCGCCTTCTTGGGTTAAATGCAGGTCATCAGTTGTCAGATTGGGCTGTATACGAGAGGCGGTATTGCTACTGTTAGCTAATTGCGTAAAAGGCACGCCTTGCTCGCATAACCATTGCACTGCCTGTTTTCCAGCTTTTAGAATACTCGCGGTACTATCCGCCGAGCACAGTCCAGCACCAGCGATTAAGGTGTCTTTGATATGGTCATCAAAGCTATCGTCTTTAGCTAAGCTAGCAGCGATACCGCCTTGGGCATAATGACTAGAGCAAGCTTGTAGTTCCGCCTTACTCAAGACCGTGATGCTTAGCGATTTTGGCAAAGCTAATGCTGTGCTAAGACCTGCCAATCCTGCCCCTATGATCAATACTTCAGTATGCATAGTATTATCAAAGAGATTGTTTTTAGACAAAATGTTCTGCTTAGCATCAAGGCTATCAGTCATGTTACGCGGCTCCCACTTTTGCAAATAGCGGCCGGTCTTTAACCAGATCACCGCTAGCGGCTACTCGTTGTTTTTTAGCCTCGGCAAAATCTAGCATCCGTTGTAGCGGTTTGCTAGCCGCTGCCGCTAATTCCTCTGACAGCGTGACTTCGCCGCTATTATTAAGCAGGCATTGTTCGATGCCTAGCAGACCGTTCATCGCCATCCAAGGACAAAAAGCACAGCTCTTACAGCTGGCGCTTTCACCGGCGGTCGGCGCAGCTAAGAAGCGCTTATTAGGCGAGCGCTTTTGCATCTCATGCAAAATACCTAGATCGGTTGCGACAATGAAAGTATCGGCATCCAGCTCATAAGTCGCCTGCAACAGCTTACTGGTTGAGCCGACCACATCAGCGAGCGCAACCACGCTATCAGGGGATTCAGGATGGACTAAGACCTTTGCTTCAGGATATTCTGCCTTGAGCTGATTGAGCTCAGTTGCTTTAAATTCGTTATGGACTAAGCATGAGCCTTGCCAAAGCAGCATATCTGCGTCTGTCTCACGCGCGATATATTTGCCCAAATGCCGATCTGGTCCCCAGATTATTTTTTCACCTTGCTCGTGTAAATGACGAATGATATCGATGCCGACAGAGGACGTCACTACCCAATCGGCACGCGCCTTCACAGCGGCGCTAGTATTGGCATAGACCACTACGGTACGATCAGGATGCGCGTCACAAAAGGCGGAGAATTCATCGACAGGGCAGCCCAAATCAAGCGAACATTCGGCTTCTAGGTCTGGCATTAGTACTGTCTTTTCCATGCTCAAAATCTTGGCAGACTCGCCCATAAAGCGCACGCCTGCGACGATGAGAGTCTGAGCGCTATGCGCTTGACCGAAGCGTGCCATCTCCAATGAGTCGCCTACGCAGCCACCAGTGGCTAATGCCAAATCTTGAATAAAGGGATCGACGTAGTAATGCGCCACCAATACCGCGTTGTGCTCAAGCAAGAGCTGTTTAATGTTAGCTTCGACTTGTAGACGCTGAGCGTGCGGCAAGTCAGCAGGTATTTTTGCTTTGGCGTAGTCGATATTGGTTTGTATCGCCATACGCTTGTCAGCGCTTAGTACTGGTGCGTCATAGGGATAAGCTTTCATAAGGGTGAGCCTTATTATAAAAATATTTGATTAATGAAGGGATTAGAATTGGGGAGATAGCTATCTCAAGTAAGGAATGTTTTATATTATGCTCATTTTGAGCATAAATACAAGTATTTTTTATAGTGTAATTTTGCCTGGTTGTTTTGAAGCCTTTTAGATAAGGGCTTATTTAGCGAGATAGAATTACAACCTGAGACTAGGATAGTCAGCAAATCGCGTTATACTGCTATAAGATAATGAGTTGTCCACATCAGAATTTGCATCAGCATTAAATGGAAGTTAAACAGTGAATTCTAAATAAAAATTCATCCCAGTAGCACTGTATTTATTTTATAGTGGATCGGCTATAAACGAAGTTTGTTAAAGGGTAAAAATATAAAACTATGACGTTGTCCTATTCACATGCGCATAAGGAAGGTAGTGGTACTACTGAGGTCGTGGCAGTACTGATAACTATCGCTGATAATACCGCGCAAGTCCTCACTGTCGATCAAGGTAAGCTGTTACCTAACGGACCTTTGATGCCTCTGCATCGCTCGCTACAAGCCGGCGTGCGCCAATGGGTGGAGGAGCAAACGCAGCAGCCGTTAGGGTATTTAGAGCAGCTTTATACCTTCGTCGATACCAATAGGCGTAATGAAGATGGTCATGCTTTGGTCTATGTCAGCTATCTAGGTTTGGTACAGGAGCGGCAAGCCAAGCAAGCGCAGAGCCAAGCAAGCTGGCAGGATTGGTACGATTATTTTCCATGGGAAAATCACTTAGCAGGCACGCCAGAGATTATTATTAATCTGATCCTACCGGCGTTATATACGTGGGCCGATAGCGCAGAGGACGAGGCGATACGGCAGAGACGGCACCAGCGTATCGGTCTATGTTGGGGCGTCGGTCAAATAGATGAAAGCCATAACAACAAAGCAAAAACTAGTAACGCTGATACAAGCGACTGGGTAGCAGAGCATGTACTGCTACGTTATGAGATGCTCTACGAGGCTGACTTAGTACCAGAAGCGCCAAACTATCAGCCAAATAAGCTCGCTGCTAACTGGACACAACAGATAGGCTTACCGATGTATTATGACCATCGCCGAGTCATTGCTACCGCCATCTCAAGGTTGCGCGCCAAGATAGAATATCGCCCGCTCATCTTTGGTCTCATGCCAGATAGCTTTACCTTATCTCATTTACAGCAAAGCGTTGAAGCACTATCGGGTATGCGTCTGCATAAACAGAACTTTCGGCGCTTACTAGAGTCGCAAAACCTTGTCATGCCTACAGGGGAGAGTAGTAGCGCCCAGCGCGGCCGTCCAGCGAAGCTCTATCGGTTTTGCCACGATATAGAACTGCAAAGTTTGCTTATGGATAGCAAGCTACCTAAGCGAAAGTGACTCTATACCCAAGTGACTTTCTATAGTTAATTCTAAGTAAAAAGACTGCAGCTATCGTAGCACTGTATTTATTTTATAGTGGATCGGCTATACCTTAGACGCAATCTGTATCGTTAGTGATTTTGATGTCTTTATTCATCGTATGATTTTTTGGCTCAAAACTTTTTTGTTGAAAATAAAGGTGCATTACGCTATATTTATGCTCATTTTGAGTTTAAGTGTCTAGCGCTTATGTTAAGCGTTTAGATTTTTAGACTTTTAACAAGCATAGGATAGAGCAAACGATGAATACTCACTTAGAGCCTGCGCTGGATAAAGTACTGCTTGAACCATTAGTACAAGCCGCGTTAATAGAGGATTTAGGTCGGCGCGGTGATGTGACCTCGCAAGCTACGATTCCCGCTGATAAACAAGCAAAGCTACAGATTCGGGCGCGGCAAGCCGGGGTAATCTGCGGCATGGACGTAGCCAGGTTGTCGTTTGCTGCGATCGATGAGCAGATAGAGTTTGTCGCGCACGTCCATGATGGTGAGCGTGTCGCCGCAGGTACTGTGCTCGCTATCGTCAGTGGTAACGCACGGCACTTGTTGACTGCGGAGCGTACGGCTTTGAATTTTCTAACTCATCTGAGCGGGATTGCTAGCGCCACTCAGCAAATCGTCGATAGCGTCGCAGAGTATCCCGCGCAAATCACTTGTACACGCAAGACGATTCCGGGTCTACGTACCCTACAAAAGTATGCCGTGCGCTGCGGCGGTGGTCGCAATCATCGTTTAGGCTTAGATGATGCGATCTTAATCAAAGATAATCATATTGCCATCGCCGGCGACATCCAAACGGCGATCAAGCAAGCGCAGGATTTTGCTGGTCATCTTATTCCGATCGAGGTGGAGGTCGATACCTTAGAGCAATTGCAGCTCGCATTAGACGCTGGCGTCAGCTTAGTGCTACTCGATAATATGAATCCCGATACTTTAGCTAGAGCAGTGGCTATGTGCCAAGGCCGCGCTAAGACTGAAGCCTCTGGCGGCATCACTCCTGAAACCGTACAAGCGGCGGCGAAGACGGGGGTTGATTTTATCGCCATGGGCTATTTAACTCATAGCACGACCGCGCTAGATATCGGCTTAGATTTTAGCGCTTAAGCAACTAGCGATGTCTTAATTAGTATCTTAAAATGAAACACTTAAAGGCAGTTAGTGATTTATTTCGCTTCTCTTCCTATGATATAATAGCGCCATTGAAAAAACACGGGGTCATCGCTGCAATCGCACGATGGCCTTATCTTTTGCCCGATGTTTATCCAAAACAAGCGAGCGCGCCGTGAATACTGAAATTATCAAAATTATCTTAGCTTTTTTGGTGCTGATTAATCCTTTTAGCGCCTTGACCTTATTTTTAGATTTGACTCGCGGTTATTCGATGATTAATCGCCGCAAAGTTGCGCGCATCGCTTGTTTAACTATTTTTATTACTATCAGCTTTTTTACCTTAGTGGGTGAGACTCTACTAAAAGCTTTGGGTATCTCCATCGGCTCGTTTCAACTGGCGGGTGGTATTTTGGTGTTTTTAATTGCCCTCAATATGATGAACGGCGAGGGTAATCCGGTTAAGCCCGATCAAGAGAACTTCGATGTCGATCATGTGCAGAATGCACCGCCGACGACAGCTGCAGCAGTGGTGCCACTAGCCATTCCGATGATGATTGGGCCTGGCGGTATCTCCACCGTGATCATCTACTCCTCGCAAGTGTCTGGCGTTCTGCAGATATCTGCTATCCTCATAGCCGGCGTGCTGATCAGTATCTTTTGTTATTTAGCATTAATGGCAGCTGGCCGCATTAGCCGCTTATTAGGCGATACTGGACTTAATATTATGAGCCGAATTATGGGTATGCTCTTGGCGGCCGTTTCAATTGAAATCATCGTCAATGCTCTGCGTAGCCTGTTTCCTGTTCTATTGTAGCTATTCTATCAATTCGTTTATCAGCTCATTTATTAGCGCACTTATTAATTTATAACGCTTCATGCCTCTGTCTGTTGCCATACGAATTATCCTGCCTTAAGCCCCTGATCCATGACAAAGTAGAGCGGCTAAAAACATGAATTATAAAAATATGTTATAGTAGTGCTCCACTATTATCAGCAGGAGTAAATCTTGAACAAGAAAAAAATTGCTATATTAGGTGCAGGTCCAAGCGGTTTGGCACAGTTACGTGCCTTTGAAGCGGCGCGTTTAGCAGGCGCTAAGGACTTACCAGAAATTGTATGTTATGAAAAACAAAATGCCATTGGTGGCATGTGGAACTATAACTGGCGTACTGGCCTAGATAGAAATGGTGAACCCGTTCACGGCAGTATGTATCGCTACTTATGGTCGAATGGCCCCAAAGAATGCTTAGAGTTTGCCGATTATTCGTTTGAAGAGCATTTTGGCGAGCCTATTCCGTCATATCCACCGCGCGAAGTCCTAAAAGACTACATCATGGGGCGCATTGATAAGCAAAATATCCAAAAATATATCCGTTTTGAGTGCCCAGTACGTTGGGTAACTTTCGATGATGAAACCAAGCTATTTACTGTGACGGTAATGAATCACAAGACCGGCGAGCAAGAAGTCGGCGAGTTTGATTATGTGGTGGTCGCGACAGGTCATTTTTCCACCCCGAATATGCCTTATTTTGAAGGACTAGAAGCCTTCCCAGGCCGCGTGTTGCACGCCCATGACTTCCGTGATGCTTTAGAGTTTAAAGATGAAGAGATCTTACTCATCGGTAGTAGCTATTCTGCCGAAGATATCGGCACTCAGTGCTATAAATATGGCACTAAATCGGTCACTATCAGCTATCGTACTCAAGCGCTTGGTTATGACTGGCCTGAGGGTATTAGCGAGAGGCCACTAGTGACGCATTTTGAAGACGATGTGGCGCATTTCGCTGATGGTACGAGTAAGCGCTTTGATGCGATTATTATGTGTACTGGCTATTTGTTCCATTTCCCTTTCTTGCCAGACGAATTACGTTTGCAGACGCATAACTGTCTGTATCCGGCTAATCTTTATAAGGGTATCTTTTGGCAGCCAAACCCGCAGCTTATCTATTTAGGTATGCAGGATCAGTACTTCACCTTTAATATGTTTGACGCGCAAGCGTGGTACGCCCGCGATGTCATCATGGGTGATATCGAATTACCAGATCTTGAGACTCGTCAAGCAGACGAAGAAAAATGGCTCGCCACTTATGCTAAGTCAGTGACGGTCGATGATTCTATTGACTTTCAAGCAGCCTATATCCGCGATCTCAATAACGCGACCGACTATCCTGAATTTGCAGTCGAAAAGCAAGCAGATATCTTAAAGCAGTGGCAGAAGGATAAAGCGGAAGATATCATGAGATTCAGAGAAAAAGCTTACCGCTCCACGCTTACTGGTACGCTAGCACCAGAGCTACCAGAGCCATGGTTAGATATCACTGACGATTCGCTAGAGCACTTTTTGAACCTGAGCTTTATCAAGTCTAAAAAGCATAAAAAAGCGTCCTAGCTGCAGTTATAGCTAAAGCTAAAGAATTTCATTCATAGACTTGAGTGATTTTTTTATTAGCTATTGATTGGATCATGCGAGAACCAAACATACTGACATAGTGTGTTTGGTTTTTTTATGGCTGATTATAATAGTTATAAGAATAGGCTTGTAAAATACTAACTGTTATATAAATGCCACGCCAGATAAAGCATCAACAGTCCGACTAAGGCATCGAGTATATTCCAAGCCTTAGGTTTAGCAAATAGCGGCCGTAGTAGCTGCGCACCATAGCCTAGCGCAAAAAAGAACACAAAAGAAGCGCTGACGGCTCCAAGAGCAAAGGTTAATTTGCTACTAGCACCGGTTGAAACCATGCCCACTAGCACCAAAGTATCTAAGTAGACGTGCGGATTAAGCCAAGTAAAACCGATGCACAGTAGCAGTGCTTTTTTTAGGCTGCCTACTGCTTGTCCTTCTATATTTAGAGCGTGCGATAATTTTGCACTAGCATAAAGGCTTTGCAGTCCATAAGCGACTAAAAACACCACGCCTGCGAATTTTGCGATAGTCACAACTTGCGGGAAACGAGCCGTTACGGCGCCAAAGCCTGCGACACCCGCTGAAATAAGCAACGCATCACTGACGGCACAGAACAGGCAAATAAGAAACACATGCTCGCGTTTAAGGCCTTGTTTTAGGACAAAAGCATTCTGTGAGCCGATAGCAATGATCAGTGATAGACCAAGGAAAAACCCAGAAAAATAGTCAGCAGCAATCATAAGTAGGTCGTTAATTGATAAGTAGTATAGTCTAATCCAAATAAAACCGATACAATCCTATTAACAATTGCATTTAATGAAATAAACGATGACTTATTCAAT
>NZ_JBQQER010000012.1:0-84438 GCF_052259045.1 Psychrobacter sp. 1Y11 | reverse complement strand
AATCCTGACTTGCCAGCCGCTAGTGATAACCTGCCAGCCGCTTATCATGTCTATTCTATGCGCCAAGCCATCGAAGAGGGCTTTATCTTAGATGTGCTAAAAAACTACACCAACTACAAAGTGATGTATCAGCTTACCCAAAAGCTGGCTAGCGATGACGATGAGGTCAATGCTCGCCGCGCCAAAATTAAGCTGGGTAGCTGGGTGCGACTGCACGAGCACAATATCGCGCAGAAAGTGAAAATCATCATTGAGCACTTTAACGACAACATCAAAGGCTTACTCGGCGGGCAAGCCAAAGCCATGGTGGTGACAGGCTCACGTAAAGAAGCGGTACGTTATAAGCTAGCCTTTGATAAATATATCAGTGATTACAGTTACCGCGGTATCAATGCTATGGTCGCCTTCTCAGGAGAGGTCACCTTTAATGACAATGATCCTGATAGCGGCGCGCTACTTAGCGAGAAGTTCACTGAGCATAATATGAATATCGGGCTAAAAGGCCGTGATATGCGTAAAGCCTTTGATAGTGATGATTATCAAGTGATGCTAGTGGCCAATAAGTTCCAAACAGGCTTTGATCAGCCGAAGCTCTGCGCCATGTACGTCGATAAGAAGCTCACGGGCGTGGACTGTGTACAGACCTTATCAAGGCTGAATCGTACCTATAAGGGTAAGGCTGAGAGCGGCACCTTTGTGCTCGATTTCTTTAATGATCCTGAAGATATCCTAGAGGCCTTCCAGCCGTACTATGAGACCGCAAGCTTAGTGGATGTGTCTGACCCCGATCAGGTTCACCATCTCTTTGATAAACTATGTGCGCCTCAAATTTTCTTACGGAATGAGGTCGAGCAGTTTGTTGATGCTTTCTATAGTAAGAATAAGTCTAATGCTGCCATTAGCAATATCTGCAAGCCAGCGGTTGAGCGTTGGCAGAAGCGCTACAGCCAAGCACGCGAGCAAGCCCAGCATGCTAAGGAAATGCTTGAGCGTACCAAAGCGACAGGCGATGTGGTGCTGATGACCAATGCCGAGAATGACTACAAAGGTTTTAAGGCTGATCAAGATGCGCTAGAGATCTTTAAAAAGGATTTAGGTACTTTCACCCGTCAATATGAGTTTATGTCGCAGATTGTCGATTATGATAGCAAAGATCTAGAAAAGCTGAGCCTATACGCGCGTAACTTACAGCCCATGCTACGTGAAAGCGTGAACGATGAAGATGATATTGATCTGACCAACATCGTCATGAGTCACTACCGTGTCTCAAAGCTGCATCAGCAAGATCTAAAGCTACAAGAGGGCAGTGGTGAGCTGGAAGCTGGCGGCGGCGCTGGTACGGCCAAACCTAAAGATAAAGAAGAAGAGCTGTTATCAAAAGTCATTAACCGGTTAAATGAAGTGTTCGCTGGTGAGGACTTTACCGATAAAGACATGATCAATTTCCAAAACACGATTTGGGATAAAGTGACTGAAAATGAGATTGTGGTAAAGCAGTTTAGTAATAACAGTACCGATCAGATTATGCTAGGTGGCTATCCTGATGCGGCGATGGATGCGTTATTTGAGAGCCAAGAAGCGTATGAAGGTATGACCATGCACTTACTGTCTAACCCTGATCAGTTTAAGAAGTTCATTAGATTGATGCTAGAGACTAAACTTGACAATAAGCTGAGTGCTTAGGTGGTGTTTATGAGTAGTGCTAAGTGATGTTATGACGAGTGGTATAAGCGTTTATTGTAACTTGATAGAGGAAATACAGACACAAAAAAACCTCAAACAATCTAATACTTGAGGCGAAACTTCAATAAATCTTAAGTTTAAAATCATGGTGCGCTCGGCGGGAATCGAACCCACGACCCTCGGCTTCGGAGACCGATACTCTATCCAACTGAGCTACGAGCGCTTGTCTAAAAATAAAGACCGCTTAGTCTAACAAATAAAAGCAGCAAAGCCAACGACTGATGCTGAGCTTTATGTTTTTTTGCGAAAAAACAGTATAGTCAGTAAACAAGCATGGCAATTTACCCGCCTTTTCCCTTATAATGTTAGGGAGAATTCATACTGATAAATAATCACCGATGACAAGTGCGACTGCATATAGAATAATAATGCCTGCTGCATAACGGCCAACTAGAGAATGATAAAAGTTATGCCGTTATAAGGGTAAGGCGTCAGCTATTCAAATGCCGCCGCTTGTCGATGTAATAAGAGAACGTGACGAATGAGAAAAGTAGTGATGTTATCGGCAGCTGCCATTCTAGGAATCGCTAGTATCGCTGTGAGCCAAGCTGAAGAAATAGTAGACACACCTGTAGCCGTCTCTGATGTAGAGGAAGCACAGGAGGTGGTAGAAAACGCGCCGCAAGTTTTGGGTGATGAAACCCAAGCAGCGGCTGATACCACCGAAGCAGCAGCAGTGGCTGAAGGTGATGCGGCAATGGCTGAGGACGACGTGGCGGCTGACGAAACGGTGCAAGCGGCAGCAGCACCTGCTGTTGAAGAAGAGCCAATCCCTGAAGATACACCACAAGTGCAAAAGCTTATCGCTCTATATCCCAACCTCATTGCTCGTATTCAGCCTGTCGGTAACGTCTGTTTTGAGGGCGAGACTTGTAACGTCACTACTCGCGCCGCCGGACCCGTCGCAGGCGCAGGCCCTCGTGATGGCGCAACGGTCTACAATGCCGTATGCCAAACGTGTCACGCTTCAGGCCTATTAGGCTCGCCTATGTTGGGTGACGCTGGCGCTTGGGGCCCACGTATCTCCAAAGGCGAAGAGACTCTATATGATCATGCCATTAACGGCTTCAATGCTATGCCTGCCAAAGGTGGCGCTTCTATCCCTGATGAAGAAGTACAGAACGCGGTGGATTATATGATTGCGGAAGCGAGTTAAGCCGCTATATCGCTATTATTTAATCAATAAGTAATCATTAACAAGCAGTCGTTTTTTGAATGAGCGTCTATTTCATAAGTTGAGATAGGCGCTTTTTTTGATGGCTTACTTTAGAGGGCGTTCTATTGCGAGCATAGTACAAAAAACAGTACTGATAGCTTAGCAATGGTTCAAAGCGATGATTGGAATTATTGATAGCGTGTTTTAAGTCTTTTAGACGATAGGTCAGTTGAAATATCTCTTAACCAACCTCACTTAGACAGCTTGCAGCAATAATAATAAAACAGCCTGATAGAAACTTTTAGAAACGTTGAAACGTTATAAACTATTTATATCATTAATAAAGAGGTCTTCATGTCTGAGGTACCAGCACTTGAAATTAAGAACTTATCCAAAACTTATGATAATGGGTTTTCGGCTTTAAAAGGGACCAATCTAACCGTGCCGCAAGGTGGGTTCTTTGCGCTGCTCGGGCCTAACGGTGCTGGCAAATCAACGATGATCGGTATCATCAGCTCGCTATTTAAGCCAACGACTGGCAGTGTGGAGATCTTTGGTACCGATTTATTAGCCAATCCTTCAGTCGCTAAGCAGTACCTTGGCGTGGTGCCGCAAGAGTTTAATTTCAACATGTTTGAGAAAGTTGAAGATATCTTGATCACCCAAGCGGGTTACTTCGGTATACCGGCTAGTGAAGCCAAGCCGCGTGCCAAGCGCCTGTTAACTGCTTTAGGGCTATGGGATAAACGCGGGAGTAAAGCGCGTGAGCTATCGGGCGGCATGAAACGGCGTTTGATGATTGCTCGCGCTCTGATTCACAAGCCAAAGCTCCTCATCCTCGATGAGCCGACGGCAGGTGTCGATATCGAGCTGCGCCGCTCTATGTGGGAGTTTATGCAGCAGATCAACGTTGAAGAAAATACGACGATTATTCTGACCACGCATTATTTGGAGGAAGCGGAACAGCTGTGTAAGCGCATCGCTATCTTGGATCACGGCGAGATACGCATCAATACTGAAATGAAAGATTTGCTTGGGCAGTTATCGGTTGAAACCTTTGTTCTGGACTTAACCAAACCGCTGACGGAGTCTTTAGTTATTGAGCAAGTCACTGACATTGTGCAGCCTGATGAGATGACCCTTGAGGTGACCTTAACTCAAGGTGAAACCCTCAACTGCGTTTTTGAGCAATTAACAGAGCGCGATATTGATGTCGCTAGTATGCGTAATAAATCGAACCGGCTAGAAGAGTTGTTTATGCGTTTGGTGGAGCAAAACATTCAGAGTGCCGATAGCATGAAGGAGGCAGGACTATGAGAGAGCCCGTCGTTGTAAATCCGAATGAGTCTATGTCTTGGAGCAAAAAATGGGTGGCTTTTAAGACCATCCTGCTAAAAGAGATTCGCCGTATTCTGCGTATTTGGCCACAGACTTTACTGCCTCCTGTCATTACCATGACCTTGTACTTTATTATCTTTGGCCGCATGATCGGCGATAGAGTTGGTGAGATGGGCGGCGTGCCTTATATGCAGTTCATCGTCCCGGGCCTTATCATGATGGCGGTGATTACCAATAGCTACTCAAATGTGGTCTCAAGCTTTTTTAGTGCTAAATTTACCGCCAGTATCGAGGAGCTACTGGTATCGCCGGTGTCCAAGCATGCGATTTTGACTGGCTATGTCAGCGGCGGTATCTTTCGCGGCTTGGTGATTGCGATCATTGTCTCTATCGTGGCGCTGTTTTTTACCGACTTAGGCATTGAGCATTTATTCGTCACTATCTTTACCGTATTAGGAACGTCTATTTTGTTTTCCTTAGGCGGTTTTATTAACGCGGTATTTGCGCGCTCCTTCGACGATATTTCCATCATTCCAAGCTTTGTTTTGACGCCACTGACTTTTTTGGGCGGGGTGTTTTATTCGATGGAAGGCTTGTCAACTTTTTGGCAAAACGTGTCGTTATTGAACCCGATTGTCTATATGGTAAATTCTTTCCGCTACGGTATTTTGGGTTACTCTGACGTTAACGTCTGGTATTCGATGGCGGCTATTTTTGTCTTTTGCGTGGTGTTCTATATTATCTCCTATCGCTTGTTAAGTGACGGCTCGCGGATTCGCTTGTAGTTCGATGTTAAGACGGTTAGTTTTAATAAGTAACGTTTACTAGCAAAGAGAAAAGGCAGGTTATGAGTATCCACGGTATTTTAGGCGAGCAAACCACCGACTATCCCACTGAGTATAGTCCCGAAACCTTATATCCAATTGAACGCAGTATGGGGCGCGAGGCTATTGACTGGCAAGCTGATAAACTCAATATGGGTATGGACTGGTGGCACGCTTTTGAGGTGTCTTGGCTAAATACCCAAGGTATCTCGCAAGTAGCGATGGCGCGTTTTAGTATTCCTGCAACGTCCGCTTTTATCGTGGAGTCCAAATCGCTTAAGCTTTATCTTAATAGCATTGACTTTACTAAGTTTGCCTGTTGGGATGACGTAGAGGCGCTGCTTGCAAAAGACCTCTCGGCGTGTGCGCAGGGTGAGGTAAAAGTTGAATTGTTTGATTTGACAAAGATTGACTCTGAGCTGTTAATTACGCAGCCTAACGGCGCTTGTATTGATAATGCACTAGCAGATAGTACCGATAAAGTGGCTCTAACACTGCATCCTGATGCTTCGCTATTACAGAGCAAACCGATAGATAATAAACAGGAAGTATCTAATAAGGAGAGTAGGGAGCCTTACGCTTTTTATTCTAACCTTCTGCGTAGTAACTGCCCAGTGACCAATCAGCCCGATTGGGGAACTTTGGCGGTAGAGATGAGTAGCGATATCGAAGTTGATGACGCGAGTATGCTGCGCTATATTTTGAGCTTCCGCCAACACAATGGCTTTCATGAGCAGTGTGTCGAGCAGATATTTGCCGATTTAAGCGAGCGTTTTAAACCTACAGCTTTAATGGTTAGAGCATGGTACACGCGCCGCGGTGGTATCGATATCAATCCTTGTCGCGTCAGTGATATCTCGCTATTGCCTAAGCCGAGTCGTTTGATTCGTCAGTAGTGGGTGCTAATCAAGCATGAAGCATAAAAATAGCCTAGCTCAATCAATGAGCTAGGCTATTTTTTATATAAAAGCGTATTAACCAACTACCTTTGCCAATACTTCCTCGCGGCTCAGCATTTGCTTTTCACTATCGCGGCGATCGACGTACTCGTATTTACCTTCAGCTAAGTTACGATCGGAGACCACAATACGATGTGGTATACCAACCAGTTCAAGATCAGCAAACTTGACCCCAGGGCGCTCGTTACGATCATCGAGTAGGACATTGACGCCTTTTGCTTTTAGCTCTTCATAAAGCGCGGTCGCGGTCTGCATCACGGTGTCTTCTTTAGACTTCATTGGTACAATAGCCACTTCAAACGGCGCCAATGAATCCTCAACGTCTGGCGTTTGTGGCCACATGATACCGTTTTCATCGTTATTTTGCTCGATAGCAGCAGCGATAATACGGCTAACGCCGATACCGTAGCAGCCCATCATTAAGGTGACGGGCTTGCCATCTTCGCCAGAAACGGTCGCATTCATCGCTTGTGAGTACTTATCGCCCAATTGGAAGATGTGACCGACCTCGATACCGCGCTTGATCTTCAAAGTCCCTTTACCGTCAGGAGAGGGGTCGCCTTCTTGGACGTTACGCACATCAACGATGCGAGTGATACGGGTGTCACGTACCCAGTTCATACCGATAGTATGTTTATTAACGACATTCGCGCCCGCTACGAAGTCGGATAAAGTGGCTGCTGAGCGATCGACAAACACCGGCATATCTAGATCAACGCCGATATAGCCTTTATGGAGACCTGCCGCTTTTAGCTCTGCATCAGAGGCCATGGTTAAAGGCACATTGGCTTCTTCAATTTTTTCAGCTTTAATGGTGTTAAGCTGATGATCGCCGCGCAAAACTATTGCGATTAACTGCGGCGTATCGTCTTCTTTATGACCATGGACGATCAAGGTTTTGACGGTGTTAGCCAGCGGGATATCTAAGTGTTCAGCGACCATCTTACAAGAGGTCATGCCTTCGGTGAGCACATCCTCACGCGCTTGCTTTGGCGGTTGACGCTCAGCCATGTTAAAGGATAGTGATTCGGCAAGCTCAACGTTCGCTGCATAGTCAGAGGCGTCCGAAAAGGCGATATCATCTTCGCCGCTGTCGGCTAACACGTGGAACTCGTGCGATGCAAAGCCGCCGATAGAACCGGTGTCTGCCTGCACGGCGCGAAAATCTAGGCCTAGACGGGTAAAGATACGCGTATAAGCGTCATACATATCCCGATAAGTCTTGGCAAGCGAGGCTTGATCGACATGAAAAGAGTAGGCGTCTTTCATGGTAAATTCGCGCGCTCGCATCACACCGAAGCGCGGACGAATCTCATCACGGAATTTGCCTTGAATCTGGAAAAACGTAATCGGTAGCTGCTTATAGCTACGCAGCTCGCTTTGAGCCAATGTGGTGATGACCTCTTCGTGCGTGGGCCCGAGTACAAAGTCGCGATCGTGGCGGTCTTTGAAACGTAGCAGCTCAGGGCCGTAATCTTCGAAACGCCCGGTGGTTTGCCATAGCTCAGCGGGCTGAGTCATCGGCATGAGCACTTCTTGCGCGCCGATATTTTGCATCTCCTCACGGACGATACGTTCCACCTTCTGTAGGACGCGTAGTCCCAAAGGCAACCAAATATAGAGTCCAGAAGCGATTTTACGAATAAGACCGGCACGCACCATCAATTGGCTTGAGGCGATATCGGCATCACTTGGAGTCTCTTTTAGCGTGGCGAACAAGAACTGACTGGCTTTCATAAATAAAGCGTAACCTTATCTTCAATCATACAATAAATAAAAAAGACGCTAAACGTAAGGCTAAAATTTTATGCCAGCGCTAGCTTGCCTTGGTAAAAAGTCGCTGAAACGAGTCGATTAACGATTTTATAATAGAGCTTTTATAGTGCCTCAGCGTAACCTGTCTATGTTAGGTAAAGTTAGGCTCAGACGCAATGACTTTTTGTCATTTCCATCCTAGCAAGTCCTTATTATTAAAACAAAGCGAAGGGTTTGAATATCCCTTAATCAGGATTTGTGTAGACAATTAGTAGCGACTCCTTGAAGTTAGACGCTTTGATAGCATTTAAGTATCAGTGTTTATTCATCATAAGCTTATGATTTTAAAATAAATATTCTGCACTGAAGGTTTTAAGCTATTAACGTTTAGCGTTAATAAGCGTTGTATCAACAACCAATAATCCATAAAAAG
The DNA here is from genome assembly GCF_052259045.1 of Psychrobacter sp. 1Y11. NCBI lineage: Bacteria > Pseudomonadati > Pseudomonadota > Gammaproteobacteria > Moraxellales > Moraxellaceae > Psychrobacter > Psychrobacter sp. 1Y11. Next base: position 76,230 of record NZ_JBQQER010000012.1, on the reverse strand, counting down.
GTAGCCGCTATGAGTACTCCTGAGCAATCCGCCTCTGACCCTAATAATAGGCTTATTAAAGAGCGTAAGCCGAAGCCAAAAATTGCCAAGATATCGTGGCTATTACTATTTATAGGTTTAGCGGCGTTAGCCTTTGCGATTTATGTGATGCAAAGCAATCCTGAGGAAGAGCCTGTCGAGACGATTACCCGCGAAGGGGTAGTGACGCAAATTCAGCAGCTTAATCGTCTGCAAACGGTGGCTTTTAGTGTCGATACCATTATTACCAGTGAGCGCGAGGGCAGCTGGGCAAAGCTGTGGCAAGATGAGCAAAAGGCCTTATTCATTGCTAAAGGGCGCGTGCAAGCAGGTATCGATCTGAGCGCCTTGACGCCCGAGATGGTACAAGTGGTACAGCCAACCGAGGCGCTCGACGATAACAATGAGCAAAATGCCAGTACTGAAAATCCAGTCGCTATCATGCCAAAGATTAACATCACTATACCGCCTTCAGAGGTCTTTGCCGTATACCTTGATGATATTGAGATATACGACTGGCAGACAGGTGCGTTTGGGATGATGCAAGTTGATCCGACCATATTAGAGCAAGCACAAAGTATGGCCAAAAAAGAAGTGCTTGAGCGCGCCTGCCGCGGTGATGTCATGACTTTAGCCTTGCAAAACGCCCAACAACAATTGCAACAGCTATTTGCCATGACCGGAGCGGTGGTCACAGTGACTACGCAAGGCGCGGGCGCTTGCCGGATGCCGACGAGTACCGCGAGTTAATTTTTATAGCGAATTCATGATAGTAAAAACAGCGCTCAGTTTGTGATAATTGAGCGCTGTCTTTTACGTTGATTTTTAGATGAAAATTTAACTATTCTCTATTTTTTAAACTCAGCAATGGCCAGTTTGCGCACTTTTTTATGCTCAACCATAGGCGCAGGGTAGTCTATATCCGCAAACTTACCGCCTTTTTTCAGCGCCTGACGCATTTTGTCCTCAGAATGCAAAGTACTGGCAGGGATGTCTTTTAGCTCAGGCAGCCAAGTTTTGATAAACTCGCCATTAGCATCATGGCTTTTGCCTTGGCTAAACGGGTTCATAATGCGAAAGTAGGGAGAGGAGTCGGTGCCCGTGGAGGCGCTCCACTGCCAACCGCCATTATTAGAGGCAAAGTCACCATCGATGAGCTGCTGCATAAAGTAGCGCTCGCCCCAGCGCCAATCGATGAGCAAGTCTTTGGTCAAAAACATCGCCGTCACCATGCGCAAGCGATTGTGCATAAAGCCTGTGGCGTTCAGACAACGCATCGCGGCATCAACTAGCGGCACGCCTGTTTTGCCCGCGCACCAAGCAGCAAAGTCGTCTTTATCATACGACCAACTGACCTTGTTATCGGCATCTTCTTTATAGGCTTTATGCTTGATGAGTTTGGGCTTATCGACGAGCACATGACGATAGAAGTCTCGCCAAGCCAGCTCGCTTATCCAACGATTAATGTCCTCATTATCGCTATCATTACCGTGTAGTTTTTCTTGCGCTTGTGCTGCTTGCAGGTAACATAGCCTTGGACTGATAGCGCCAATCGTTAAGTAGGTCGACATATGGCTAGTGCCTTGCAAAATTGGCTTATCACGGCTAACGTCATAGTTGTCGATATCATCAGCGACAAAATCATTTAGACGCTGAATAGCGGCGTCTTCACCAGCCGGATAATCCTCGCGTGCTTGCTTAAGCTGCGCGGGCTTATCGGTGAATAATTGCTCGTCATCGTTTTCTAGGGATTTTTGATAATCAGCGACTATCTTTTGAGCAAGCTTTTCTATACTGGCGCTAGTATTGGCGTTGTCTTTAGCAGAGCTTATCGCCATAGATTTTATGCTGGCTTTGGTTTTATTATTAGCAGTCACTTTTGCGGATTTATGAGCGCTAAGTGAACCTGCTTCCAAAGTATCGCGCCATTTACGATAAAATGGAGTAAAGACTTTATACATACTATCACTGTCGTTAGTGGTAATACTCAGCGGCGGCAATATACACTGATCGTGATGACGAATAAACTCAATATCGTCTTTAGCAAGTTGCTTTGCTAACTTTTCATCACGATCGATCTCATTGCCTTCGTACTCATGATTGGCCATGATAGTAGTGATCTTTAGCTGCTGACAAAGCTCAATGATAGCTTCTATAGATTCATTGAAATCTGCACAGAGATAAACGTTCAAAGTGATGTTTAATTGCTCTTCTAGATCCTGCGCTAGAATCGGCAAAGTGCGTGCGATATGATCGACTTGTGTGAGCGAGTCATCGTGCTCATGCCACTGCTCAGGAGTGATAAAGTAGACGGCGGTAACAGGCGCTTCATTGGCATTAGCGTGTTCACAAATAGCGGCCAAAGCGGTATTGTCATGCACGCGTAAATCACGGCGAAACCACATTAGATAATGGGGCAGATGTGCATTATTATCTGACTTTTCTTTACTATCGTTATCTTTACCGCTGCTAGTTGCCGCTGCCTTTTTAGACATTGAAAAATCCTTATGGTAATCATAAACAAAACTATGAATAAAAGTATGCTAGGATAAGTTTTTGGATGCAATTGATTTGCTCTTTATTTAACAAATTATATCCATATCTAGTGATAGATGTTTCGATCAACAACTACTCCTACCTTATTAAGACAATCCTTAAGTTAATTGGTTAAGGCTAAAAGATGCAGGTAAAATTTTGCGGATTCACTCAGCTTGCTGATATTAAAGCAGCCACCCAGCTAGGGGTCGATGCTGTAGGCTTAGTGTTTTATCCGCCAAGTCCGCGTGCGGTGTCCATAGCGCAAGCGCAGCAATTGACTACCGGAGTGCCAGCCTTTACTAGCGTCGTCGCCTTAGTGGTCAATATGGATAAAGACGAGCTTATGGAGTTAGCCGATAAAGTCGCTTTTGATATTATCCAGTTTCATGGCGATGAGAGTCCTGAGCAATGTCAGCAACTGGCTAATAGCGTGCATAAACGCTGGATAAAAGCACTACGTGTCAACATTGAGCAAGATACGCTAGCAAGTGTCAATGCTCAAATTAATGATTTTGCTAAAGCTGGCGCGAGTAGTATTTTACTCGATGCTTATAATCCGCAGAAATATGGCGGTACCGGTGATCAGTTTGATTGGGATTTAATCCCAACAGACAGTGCGCTGCCGATTATTTTGGCAGGCGGGCTAGATATTAACAATGTCGCGGCGACTTTAGATCTGCCGATTTATGCGGTTGATGTGAGCGGCGGCATTGAGTCTGCTAAAGGTAAAAAAGATAAAGAAAAAATGCGCGGCTTTATGAAAGCGGTTAAACGAGATCGATGGCAATGATCGGTGAAGAGATTGATTATGGCAAAGATCAAGCAAAAGGGTTTTATCGATTTACTTGGCTCTGCTGTATTTTAGGTATCATTGTTTTCAGATCTCTAGCTTATATTGGACTGGTTGAGCAACAAATTGCGTTAGGCGGTAGATATGGCTCCCCTGTTTCTCATTATACGGGTGCAGCCGCTGTCTTCCACGGCTATTTTTTCTTTAGCTGTGCTTTTGCCTGTTTTGCCGCAGGGTTTTGGTATTGGCAATTTAAATATTTGATTTGGATACTGCTAGCTGTCATTTGGCTAGGCTGTTTATTCGCCATTCATTATTTTATTCCATAGATACTATTACTGATCCTATACAGCCCACTGCCTTTGCTACTTTCCCTTTAACTTATAAGCATTTTTAAAATTTATTATCTACAGGATATTTTGATGAGTACTATAACCGAAGCTAATTCAGCACAAGCTATAAATACTTTTACTAACCCAAAAAACGTAGCCGACTTCAACCAATACCCCGATCCTCGTGGTCATTTTGGGGTGCATGGCGGTCGCTTTGTCTCTGAGACTCTAATGGCAGCGCTAGAAGAGCTTGAAACGCTTTATACTAAAGTCAAAGCCGATCCGGCCTTTTGGGAAGAGTATCATAACGACTTGGTCAATTACGTCGGTCGTCCGACACCACTGTATCACGCCAAGCGTTTGAGCGATGAGATAGGCGGCGCACAAATTTACTTCAAACGTGAAGATCTCAATCATACCGGCGCGCACAAGGTCAATAACACTATCGGGCAAGCGCTACTAGCGAAGATGAGCGGCAAAAAACGCATCATCGCGGAGACTGGTGCGGGTCAGCATGGCGTAGCGACGGCTACTATTGCCGCACGGTTAGGATTAGAGTGTATCGTCTATATGGGCGCGGACGACGTCGAGCGACAAAAAATGAACGTCTACCGCATGCGTTTGCTTGGCACAACAGTAGTGCCAGTAACGTCAGGTTCGCGTACTTTAAAAGATGCAATGAATGAAGCCATGCGCGATTGGGTGACGAATGTCGATACTACGTACTATATAATTGGTACGGTCGCGGGTCCGCATCCTTATCCGTTATTGGTACGTGATTTTCAAGCGATTATCGGTAAAGAGACGCGCGTACAGCATCAACAGCAAACGGGCAGATTACCGGACGCGCTTGTCGCTTGTGTTGGCGGTGGCTCCAATGCTATCGGTTTATTCTTTGACTTTTTAAACGATACTGACGTGAAGATGTATGGTGTTGAAGCTACTGGCGATGGTATCGAAACCGGACGCCATTCTGCGCCACTCGCTGCAGGTCGTATTGGCGTGTTGCATGGTAACCGAACTTATCTAATGGCAGATGACGAGGGTCAGATTCAAGAAACGCATTCGATCTCTGCCGGTCTTGATTACCCAGGTGTTGGCCCTGAGCATAGCTTTCTAAAAGATATGAACCGTGTCGAATATGTCGGCTGTACTGATAAAGAAGCGTTAGAAGGCTTCCATGAAGTCACGCGTAAAGAAGGCATTATCCCAGCCCTTGAGACCGCTCATGCTTGTGCTTATGCGTTAAAACTGGCCAAAACCATGACCCCTGAACAGACCATCGTGGTCAATATGTCAGGTCGCGGTGATAAAGATCTGCATTCGGTGATGAAGGCGGAAGGCATTGAGTTGTAGCATTCAATAATATGATTAATAGAGGCTGATAATAGCCTCTCGTTTTATTAAATAAATAATAATTAGAGAAAATTATGACCCGAATTGAAAGTACCTTTGCAACCTTAAAATCGCAAAATAAAAAAGCGCTAATTCCTTATGTAATGGCTGGTGATCCTAATCCTAGTAGCTTTGTAGGCTTGCTGCATGATTTAGTCAAGCATGGCGCAGATATGATTGAGGTTGGTTTACCTTTCTCTGACCCTATGGCCGATGGTCCGACCGTTGCTTTAGCAGGTGAACGCGCATTAGCGGCGGGCACGAGCACTCGTGATGCGCTAAATATGGTTGCTGAGTTTCGTAAGCAAGATACACAGACGCCTATTATCCTGATGGGTTATCTCAATCCTGTTGAAATCATTGGTTATGATAACTTCGTACAGCTCTGTGAGCAGGCAGGCGTTGATGGCATCCTCATGGTTGATTTACCGCCAGCAGAGGCGGGTAGCTTTACTCAGCATTTATCAGAGCATGCGATGAATGAGATCTTCTTATTATCGCCGACGACTTTGCCTGAGCGCCGTGAGCAAGTCTTGACCCATTGTGGCGGTTATATTTATTACGTCTCGCTCAAAGGCGTCACCGGTTCAGCCACGCTTGATACGACTGATGTCGCGCAGCAAGTCCAAGCGATCAAAGCGGAGACTGATTTGCCAGTGTGTGTCGGCTTTGGTATCCGTGATGGCGCCTCAGCCAAAGCCATTGGTGAGCACGCGGATGGTGTCATTGTCGGGAGTGCTTTAGTGCAGAACTTTGCCGATATTGATGGGAACGATAGTAAGGCGGTAGCCGAAGCGCAGCAGCGTATTATGACTCAGATGGATGAGCTAAGAGGTGCTTTAGATAGTTTGTAGTATTATCCTACTTAGGGTCTAATACTCTATCGGTCCGAGCAAGCTGTTGTTAATAGTCGCTAATCGCAATAGGTTTAATAGCTTTGCTAATTTTAGTTTACGTGTGTAAACTAAGACCATATCTGCAATGATGTATAAGCAGTAATCCATAACACTATAAATGGTTATGAGCAAACGTGCCGGATAACCTTTTGATAATGGCGAATAATATGACTGAGACTATAGAAAAACCTGAGATGTCAGAGGATAGTACCAAAACCAGTACCGATACGGCAGGCCAATCGTGGTTTAATCGTCCTGTACCCGGCATCAAGCAGCAGCTCACGCCGCAATTAACAGCGGTTGAGACTGAGCCTTCAACCAAGTGCCCAAACTGTCTATCGATGATTACTAACACGGCGCTTATCTTTAACTGTTATGTCTGTCCCCACTGCGATCATCATCTTGCGATGACGGCTCGTGAACGCTTACAATGGTTTTTGGAGCAAGTCGATGGCGAGCTTGGGCAAGAGTTTGTCGCAAAAGATCCGTTAGGATTTGTCGATAGTAAGCCATATCCTGAGCGCATGGAGCAAGCGCAGACCAAGACAGGCGAGAGCGAAGCGCTGATCGTGCTATACGGCAAGCTGCGCAATCTTGAAGTGGTAGCCTGCGCTTTTGACTTTCAGTTTATGGGCGGCTCTATGGGCTCAGTAGTCGGCGATCGCTTTGTACAAGCGGCGGAGAAGTCTTTAGCAGAGCGTAAGCCTTTGGTTTGTTTTGCTGCCTCTGGGGGCGCGCGTATGCAAGAAGGGTTACTATCCTTGATGCAGATGGCGCGTACTGCAGCTGCCGTTGAGCGCCTGCGTCTGGCAGGTATTCCTTATATTGTAGTGCTGACTAACCCTGTGTACGGCGGCGTTACTGCATCTCTCGCTATGCTTGGTGATATCCATTTAGCCGAACCAAAAGCGATGATAGGTTTTGCCGGCAAGCGGGTGATTGAGCAAACTGTCCGCGAAACTTTAGAAGAGCCGTTCCAACGTGCTGAGTTTTTGCTAGAGCACGGCGTTGTCGATGAAGTGGTGCATCGTCATCAAATGATAGACACTATTTATCGCCTCCTTGCTAAGCTTTGTCATCAGCCCAACGTTGACGCTTAGCCGAAGATTTAGTACCGCTTTGAGCTGAACTAACAGCTTCTTTAATAGCATTTATCGTGAATAGCGGTAAGTGCTATTTTTTGGTTTTGACTTGTCATTTTGAATTGGGGTTTTGAGCAAATTTGCTATACACTTTGAGGCAAATATAATTACGGTTTATAGTTCTTTTCATGCCCATTTTTGATATAGGTTATTTATGGATTTCTCTTCTATAACTACTCAGGCGAGTACGCCTACTAAAGACTCTAGCCTGACTGAATGGCTAGATTATATGCAGCAGATACATGTCTCAGCGATAGATATGGGGCTCTCTAGAGTGTTGCCGATCGCCGAGCGTCTAGGAGTCGTCGAGTCGGCCAAAGAAGATACCTACGTTTTTACGGTGGCAGGCACCAATGGCAAAGGTTCAACGACTGCGATGATTAGCGAGCTATGTCAAGCTGCGGGTTATAAGACCGCGCTCTATCAGTCGCCGCATTTAATTGAGTTCAATGAGCGCGTCCGTATTAATGGCGAGATGGTTAGCGACAAGACCTTAATCGCCGCTTTTCATCAAGTTGAGATCGCAAGGCTGCAATGCGGATTAACCTTGTCCTTTTTTGAGATGACAACTTTAGCCGCACTTCTGATCTTCTCTGAAGCTGACTGCGAGGTTTGGGTGTTAGAAGTTGGGTTAGGCGGGCGCTTAGATGTGGTCAATATCATCGATCCTGATTTGGCAGTGATTACTAATATCGGCATCGATCATGTCGACTGGTTAGGCGATAATATTGAGGCGATTGGTCGTGAAAAAGCCGGTATTTTACGCGAAGGTATCCCCTTGATTTATGGCGCTACTGAGATGCCTAATAGCGTTAAAGAGTTAATTGAGCAGCATAACGTGACTTGCTATCAAGTGGGAGAAGATTTTTATTACCGTGAAGTAGAGGCTAATAGCAAGGATAAGCTAAATGCCAGCGTTAAACCCACTTGGCAATATAGTAATGCAGCAGTGACGCTACAATTACCGCGCCCAAAGCTATCGCTGACCAATACTGCCAACGCGTTATCAGCTGTACTAGCCAGTCCGCTCGATATCGGCATTGACGCTATCAAACAAGCCTTAAGTAGCGTCAAGCTAGCAGGGCGCTTTGATTATCGGCAGCTAGCTAATCGGCACTGGCTATTCGATGTCGCCCATAACGAGCATGGCGTTGATTTTATGCTCGCGCAGTTATTTACGCTTTGGCAGCAGCACAGGCAACAAGCCGATAATAAAACGGCGACGATTAAGATAGTATTTTCTATGCTAGCGGATAAGGATATCGAGCTGGTTATCGAACGTCTCACTCAGGCCGATCTGCCGATATCTGAGTGGTTTGTTGCTGAGATAGATTATCCAAGAGCGGCAAGCGTTGAGCAATTAGTAGCAGCGATGAGCGCTCATATTCCTCAAGAGCATATTCATACTTTTGAGAGTCTACAGCAAGCCACGAAAGCTATTACCTTGGAGAGCCAACCACAAGACCTGCTACTAGTTTGCGGCTCTTTTCATACCATTGGAGAGACGCTTTCAGCTTTAGCTATAGAGTCAGTATAGCGCTAGAACGGAACTCTTTAGAAAGCTAAAATCGACAAAATCAGCCGATGAATACTCTTAATTTCCTAATTGTATTTAGTGATAATTATAGCTAAGCTTTGGGTAGCCTATTGAAATAGTACGATAGCAGACAATATGAAAAAATTGTTTTATAATCAAAGCGCTTTACTATGATAGTCATAGGCTTTATAACTGAATGCTAAGTCGTTTATAGTAAAAATGGCATTGATTTATTAGATAAGTTTGCACTATAAGCTGTGCGTCTAAGGGGCCAAGGGTATTGAGTAATCATTGTTACCAACTGAGGAAATGAAACGGATGAATTTTTCTAGACAAGCCTTATTGGGCATAGGCATGATTATTGGCGGTAGCGTGATGCTGTATGCCATGGTGCAACAGATTGGAACCAATGATAATACGGTTGCGACACCGGCGCTCGTTGAGAATAGCACTGACGAGCAACAGGCCGTAAACCCGCTGACGACAGATATCGAGACTGAAAAAAAGCTATTGGCTCAAAAGCAAAAAGAGCGTGCCATCCGAGTGGCGGAACAAGAAAAACGTGCTGAGCAGTTTTTGGCTGAGCAAGAGTCTGCAGAGGCACAAGCTCTAGCCAAGGCACGAGCGGAAAACCAACGCTATATTGATAATGCTACGCCTGTAGCCGCCGAAGAAGAGTCGACACAAGAGACGCCAATCACCCTAGACACTCCTACGGTACAGTCGCAACCAGCTACAACTACAGTGGCATCCGCTAGTACGGACAGTCGCGCTGCAGAAGACCAGCGACGAGCAGCTGAAGCAAAAACAGTCGCTGAGCAAGAGCAGCAGCGCGTCGCTAAACAAAAAGCAGAAGCTGAGGCTCGAGAAAAGGCAGCGGCTAAAGAACAAGCCGAACGAAAAGCCGCTGAGCAAAGAGTGGCAGAACAAAGAGCTGCTGAAAAAAAGGCGGCTGAGCAAAAAGCACAAGCAGCTAAGTCTGAACCACCGAGTTCACCGAGCGAATATAAAGTCAAGTCCGGTGACGGCTTAATCAAACTAGCGCGTCAGTACAATGTACCCGTCGAAGCTTTGGCACAGGCCAATAATACTTCACCATCCGCTGCCCTACAGTTAGGCCAGACGATTACTATCCCTTCGCGCAAACAAATCCAGCGTTTAGAACGCGAAGCGGCAGAAGCGGAGCGCAAGCGTGAGCAAGAAAAAGCGCAGGCACAGGCAAAGCGTGATGCCCAGCAGCGCTTGGTAGAAGCGCGTAAGGAAGTTAAAGAGACCGATGCCAAAGGCAGCTTTGGCGTGCAAGTCTCGCTGGCTAGCGATGAAGCAGCTGCCGAAAGAGTCGCTAAAAAATTCAAAGATGCAGGATATCAAGTGACGACTAGCAAGACCAGTCGCGGCGTCCGTGTTGTTGTTGGCCCTGAGCGCGGCAAAGTTGCAGCACTGGCGCTAAAAGATAAGATCAACAATGACCCCAAAGTAGATACCAGTGGGGCTTGGGTCAAATATTGGTAAACATAGATGCTCATATTGAGTCGCGACTATCTCGCTTCATTCAAAACACGACATACATTGTCGTGTTTTTTATTTTACTGATTGCTGATTAAGATAAGCTTGTATACGATAGCAGCTGTTTCTCTATTTACTACTGTATGACTTATCAGCCTACAAAGGCTGGGCGGTCGCCTCAAATTTATAAGGTATACCTATGTCACTTGGCATTGTATTTTTGCTCGCTGCTATCGGGTTTTTAGGCCTGATAGTCGTTATAAAACATCAGTCAAACTCAAAAAGAGCAGAGCCGGATCCTGCGCCGGTACGCGGCGATGATTTGGCGATTTGGCCTTTCACCACTATGCCTATCATGACCGATACTGAAGTCATCTTCTTTAATAAGCTCAAAAACGCCTTCCCTGAATATCATATCTTCGTCCAAGTCCAGCTATCCCGTATTATTGAAGCCAATTCCGAGGAGGCGAGCGAGCGCAGTTTTTGGTTCAACCGTATCTGCCGCCAAAGCGTTGATTATGTGATTACTGATATCGACGCGCAAACCACTTTAGTCGCTATCGAATTAGATGACTGGACCCATAGCAGTAAATCGCGGCAAAAGGCCGATGATAAAAAAGACAAAGCGCTCGCCAGCGCAGGTATCGCTATCGTTCGCTTTCACGCTGAGCGCATGCCGAGCGCTGATATGCTCAGGTACGAAGTTATGCAGGTCATTGAGAACTACTAACTATCAGAGTGAAATGAGCCGATGACTATTGCAAAGAAAAATTATATTTTCTCAAAAACTTGTAGACTAAACTCACCGTTAGTTGTAATATTCTGGCAACAAATGAGCGAACTTTAGTTTCTTTATTCCGTTTCTATAAAAATCTTTAAGGTTGCTTATAATGCGGAATATAAAATAATTTGATTCAGAATAGTCTTTGATAAAGGCGTCTGACATAAAGGATATTGCAATGAAATTTTTTAAACTTTCGGTACTAGCCTTAGCCACTACTTTAGCATTGAGCGCTTGTGGCGATGATAATGATAGCAATATTTCTTCTAATAACGGCTCAGGCACACCAGGTGTTCCCACTCAGCCTCCTGTCGATAATAGTCTGTCTGATCTTGAGCAAGCTAAAGAGATGATACGTACCGCTAAGCTGTTCGTTAGTGATAATCAAGCAGTCACTGAAGCTTATGAGGGTGCCAGTGCTATTATCACAGACCAACAGGACGATCGACTTGGCTATGCTTTAGAGGTGCCGAACAATCTTTCTTATTATATGCAAGAGAATAATCTCTCAAGACTAACGGCTGCAAACATTATAGCGTTAGCTAATGATGAAGAGTTTGAGGTGGCCTTAGGTAATATCTCTCTTGTACCAGCAGCAGGTTTTTTAGCGACTTTAAATACCGATGGTCAGTTTGCTCTAACCGGAACCACTGAGGTGGAGATTGAAGATTATGAGTATGATTACAACTCGCAAACAGGTCAGTTTGAAGAAATAGTTACGGTTGAGGATGCTTTTGACCTAAGTTTCGATGATTATCAAAATGCCTTGAGCTCAAACACTAATACTGACAATTTTAAGGGTAGTCTTGGTTTTAATAGTATTAAAATTGGTACTGGCAAAGAAGCTGTACTATTGAGTTCAACGACCAAAGGCGCCACAGTCAATGGCCAGTTCAGCGAAAAAGTTACCTTCAATGATGAGTTTGATTTTGATGAAGCCAATGCAGCAGGCGTCACTCTAGAAAAAGGCGTCATTACTTTAGCTAAGCTAAAATTAGAAGCCAATGATAGCGTGATCGAAGCGAGAAACTTTGCTATTGAAGTCATGGACATTAGCAAAGAGCTTGCCGACGGTACCTTAGCAGTACGCACTATACCTTACAAGATTGATTTAACTGGTCAGATGATTAAGGAAAAGCCAGCGACTAATGTAACGCTTACCCTGAATGCTCTTGCTAATGCCGATGATATCAAGAAGTTTATCACTGTGGATAGTACGGGTAATATTGTAGAGAGTGCTAGCAATTTTGTAGGTATGAAAATATTACTAGCTATCAAAGGCGATGTCACCAAAAATGATAAATTAACGATTCCACTCGACTTTCAAGCCCAGCTTGAGCGTACGGCTCGCAATGCTGTTGAGCTTAAAGGCCTAACTGCCAGCGTGGATGGTAAGACTCTATTTGTTACTGGAAAATCAACTTTGAACAACGACTACGACGTCGTCAGCACTCAGTTTATCATTAAGCAAAATAATGCCTCTATCACCCTAAATGTCGATGAGGATAGTGATTTTATTACCGATAGTAATGGTAAGCTTGGTGATATCATCGTTAATGGTAAAGACTTGGGTGATCTGATGGACAATGACGGTAAGATTACGGCTAAGTTTACCGATAACAGCTTAATTGTTTTATAAGATTATAGATTCAACATGATCCCTCAAGGGTTTTGAAATCTATACAATGATTGAAGATATAAAAAGAGACAGTAAGGCCTGTCTCTTTTTTTTGCTCTCCAAATTCTATCGCTTGTCATCTATGGAACGTCCATGATCTCCTCAAGACTACTTATAGCTGTACGTACAACTTGGCAATCATTAACTCGTCATCGACTCGATAGCTCTATTACTTCTATGACATTGATATGCTTAGGGTCGAGCTTATCTATATCTGCTATCGCGCAAGAATCTAGTCTTTCAGAGAGTAGAGCGCCAACTTTTCTGCCTACCAATATTTTTGCTAGCCAAATACCAACGCAAACACCCAAAGTAGGGTTTGAGGTTATGGCAACAGCAGATAGCCCTGCTCAGCCTATTGCCGCTTTTATCGATGATTGGGATGCGCCTTTAGAGTCAGGTGAGCATGCCTATGCACAGGGCCGACTGGCGCTAAATATACAACCAGTAAATAGTGCGATCAGCTATGGACTAGCTTGGCGTTATGACTATCTAATGGAGTTTAGTGAAGAGACGGCAGAAGTCTACTGGCAGTACGAGAACAAGCAAAACCCAACCGTAAGTAAATCTTATCCGCTAATTTTGGAGGCTAAGCATAACGAAAGAGTAGGGGCCAATATTGGTTTTACCCAGTCTATAGCTCCTGATTGGCACTTAACGACTCAAGCTAATATTTGGCAAGGATTACATGCTTTAGATGGTAAGGTTACAGGGAGTTTAAGCAATCGGGTTTTAGCAGATAGTGAGCTCAATACTATTCGAGATACTATTGATAAAGCAGATGCTTATCTTGATTACTACTACGACGAGCCAGCGCTAGGAGAGGAGAATCTAGGCTGGAATCCTGATGATCCTTCAGGTTACGGTTACTCAATTGATTTGAATCTAACCGGTAAGCTCTCAGATAAGACGCAGTTAAATATTCGCGGATATGATGTCCTTGGACGTATGCGCTGGAAGGAGATGCCGAGCACTCGCTATGCGCTTGATTATGATGTTAATGGACGACCGCTATATAGTCTGGAAGGTCGGCTTGAGACGAAGGATGTCACGCAGACGCTACCTTGGCGGGTTGAGGGTAGTCTTATGCATCAACTAGATAATAATTGGCAGCTTGGCGCACATGGACAAGCCAATGAGGTGCAAGACTTGTATCAGCTATCTGTGGGTTATCTGCTCAGTAATAATCGCTATCCCTTTATGCTTACCGCATTGGTTGAGCCGCAGACGCGGGCGCTTGGACTGTCTTTAGATAGTCAGTACGGCGGTATAAAAGTGCTGACTGATGACTTAGATTCTGAAAAAGCTAAGCGTAGTGAAATTAGCTTATATGGTCGCTACGCTTGGTAACGGCTCATAATTTAGTTTAGCTACTAATGACAGGCGGATAAATCACTACTGGACAATCTTGGGCAAAATATAACCCAGCTTTAGGTTTTTTGTTTTCTAAACAATTAGCTAGAGGTTGACGAGCATCATAAAAGTCACGTTTGGTGAACCATTCTATATAATGCGCTTGCCGCAAACGGTTAGTATTAAGCTTAGCAAGACTAGTCTTATCGTTTATATCACACCATAGATGCATGGGAAAGGTAGGCTCTAACCAGTCTGGATAGACAAAACCAGGCGTGCCCATCGGCAAAAAAAAGCGTCCCTTAATCACCCCATAACGCTTACCGATTTTGACGCGACCATGCGCCTCGGTATCGACCCACACCACCCTAAACTGCTTAGTCTGCATATAAGTCATCTTACGCTGTAGATTGTCATTGGAGTTGATACCGACCCAGTGCTCAGAGGTAAACGGCGACGCACCCATAAAAAACTTAATCGCCAGCTCCCAATGCTCAATCAACTGCTCGCTGTGATTGTACAAAATCAAATCCAGCTCACCAATGGTTTGCTTGCCATTATATAGCTGCACGTTATTGGCGAGTGTCTCATACGGATGCAATCCACGCGCAAAGCCGTCTTCTAACCAAAATGATAACAAACCCTCAAAGTGAAAGCCCAAACGATTGGGGCTAGGCCGACTGAGTAGATAACGGGTCAAATTTTGATAGGTGTGAGTAGTATCAAGCTCATCCAAACGCTGACGATAAGCGTTAAATTGCGCCAGCCAAAACTCACTGGGATGGACTTCGACTTTATGAGTGCTTTGATGCGGTGCAAAATCAAGCCATTGAGTCAGCACATTAGGGCAGGCGAGTACAAACGCTAGATCGCGTACGTAAGGACGGTGATAAGCTTCCCATGGGGCATAGCTTGAATGACAAGAAAGCTCAGAGGCAAGTTTAGGCATAGGAAGACTAATAATGGAATAGAGGATAAGCTATTTACCCTAACGGCTTGGGGGCTAAAAGTCTATAGAACAATTTCCCGTTTTAGTAAGAGGCTGCGTATAGCTTTTATAAGCAGTTACCGCTATATTGTGATAACCCTTTTATAAGCGATTGATGGATTTATGAGCGATAATTTACATACTATAGATGAAACGCCAACTTATGCTGAGGATACGGATGCGTTTGATCAGCATCATCTTTGGCATCCCTATACCTCGCTGCCACCTGCTTATCCCAACCTAGTCATCGAGCGCTGTGATGGGGTCTATCTGTATACAAAGTCGGGCGAAACCCTCATAGATGGTATGTCATCGTGGTGGGCCTGTACTCATGGCTATAATCATCCTGCACTCAATCAGGCCATCAGCGAGCAATTGCAAAAGATGTCTCATGTCATGTTCGGTGGTCTTACCCATCAGGCCGCTATCGATTTAGGTAAAAAACTGCTCTCTATCGTCCCTAATGGTCTTGATGCTATTTTTTATGCAGACAGCGGTAGCATCGCCGTTGAAGTGTCATTAAAAATGGCCATGCAATATCAGCTCGCTAAAGACAAACCTGAGAAAAATAAAATCGCTACCACCCGTTCTGGATACTATGGCGATACTTGGCATGCCATGAGCATTTGCGATCCTGTTGGCGGCATGCACAGCATCTATGGTAATCAACTACCCGTACAGCTGTTCACAGACAAGCCTATTGATGGCTTTAACAGTGAGATACCAAAGAGTGCGCGCGTGAAACTGACTGAGTTCTTTGAGACGAATCATACACATATGGCTGCTTTCATCATTGAGCCTATCGTGCAAGGCGCGGGCGGCATGCGTTTTTATAGTCCGCAGTATTTACAGCTGATACGTAAGCTGTGCAGTCGCTATGATGTGCTAATGATAGCTGATGAGATCGCCACAGGGTTTGGGCGTACGGGTAAAATGTTTGCCTGTGAGCATGCGCATATCTCACCAGATATTATGACCATAGGAAAAGCCCTAACCGGCGGTTATATGACCTTTGCGGCGACCCTATGCCAGCGTGATGTCGCTGATACCATTGCCGGTAGTCCTTATGCAGCCTTGATGCATGGTCCAACCTTTATGGGCAATCCGCTAGCGTGCTCAGTAGCTATTGCCTCACTTGACTTGGTCATCACGCAGGATTATCCTGCTCGAGCTAGAGAAATAGAGAAATACCTACAAGCGCAGCTCGCTGCAATCAAAGACTATCCTCAAGTAGCCGATGTGCGTACCCTAGGCGCTATAGGCGTGATTGAACTTAATGACAACGTGGACATGCCTACTTTTCAAAAGCTGCTTGTTGCAAATAAAATTTGGGTCAGACCCTTTGGCAAACTCATTTACATTATGCCACCGATCATCATGACCCAAGCAGAAGTCACCACACTATGTGATCGATTAAAAGCCGTGATTAACCAGTACTTATCTATAAGTAGTGACTAGGATATTCTGTTCACAGCAAAAAACAACTTCAGTATTTTATAAGAGCGATATTAAACGGTCACAGTCCTCTGTGGTAAGCCTAGCGTTCATCACCAATCGAATGCGCGCGGTGCCTACAGGGACAGTAGGCGGGCGGATTGGCAGTACATAGAACCCCGCCTCCCGCAGCTGCTTGGCCTTACTTATCGCTTTGTCATTGCTTCCAAGTACATAAGGGATAATAGGTGATTGATAGCTGCTAATCGAGCTACTACTTGTAGACTCAATAGCGTCTCGCACTTGCATCGATAACTGCGCTAGGTGCGTACGCAGAGGATGAAGCGAAGACATCTTCTCTACGATAAAGCGGGTCCAACTATGCATAATAGGGGGCAGTGCGGTGCTAAAGATAAAGGAGCGCATTTGGTTGATTAACCACTCTCTCACCTTTTCATCACATATAATATAAGCGCCTGTTGAGGCAAAAGCTTTGCCAAAGGTGCCGACGAGATAATCTATGTCCTCCAAGGTTTGCGTCTCCTCGCTCAAACCCAGTCCATTATGACCTAAGACGCCGACGGCATGCGCTTCATCGACATAGAGTTCAATTCGGGGATCGCCCGCTTTGAGTTTGACCAAGGCCTTTAAGTCTGCGCGATCGCCATCCATACTAAAGACACTTTCGGTGACGATGATAATGCGTTCAACAGACTTATCTAAGCTGTCAATAATAGCTGTCAGATGCGCTAAATCATTGTGACGGTAGCGCTTATAAGTACACTGCTTGCTACGGATAAGACGGATGCCATCAATTATGCTAGCGTGTATCAAGTCGTCTGATAGTATACAAGTGTTAACAGGCAGTTTTGCGAGCGCAGGTAAAATCCCGATATTAGCGTGATAGCCACTGTTAAGTACCAAGATAGACTTGGTGGAGGTTTGACGTTCATCATCTGATAAGGCAAGGTGATACCACTTGAGTAAGTCTAGTTCGAGCAATTGCAACTGCTCGTGATTACCTGTAAGCAAACGCGAGGAAGTCGAGCCCATTTTGGGTAGCTGTGAAGCACAAAGCGCTTGCAGCTGAGCCAAAAACCCGCTCTGCAAGCCAGTGTCATTGCCTAAGCCTAAGTAGTCATTGCTGGAGATATTTAGCAAGGATTGATCATCAGCGATGATGCACTGATCTTGATGCTTAATGTTAGGAAGTTGTCGATACTGATCGTTAGCACGGAGCATATCTAAATGATCGTTGACGCGGGCGTGCGTGGGTCCTGTCATAACAGCAATCCTACATTAATTTAAAGGTTATTTGATGCTTTTAGTATTAGCATCAGTAGTCACTAGATTTTGGCTACTACAATGATGCAGCTAGTCATTCTAACGGTATATTGACATCAATAAAACGCTAAAATCTTATACGTCTTAAAATAAGGATCAATAACTATGACGGTACTATTCATCGGTGGTATAGATACCGATATTGGCAAAACAGTAGCGACAGGGCAGTTGGCCAAAACTCTGCATCAGCAAGGGCACAAGGTCATCACGCAAAAGCTTGTGCAAACAGGATGCTCCAACATTGCAGAGGATATCGTCGCCCATAGAAATATGATGGGTATCCCTCTACAGTCAGTAGATAAGGAGGGGACGAGTTGTCCTTACGTCTTTAGTAAGCCTGCCTCGCCGCATTTATCATCCGCGCTTGAGCATAGGGTGATTGAAGCTAAGCTTATCACAGCGTCGACCAATGCACTGCTAAAGGATTATGATATCGTACTGTTAGAGGGTGCTGGCGGGCTTATGGTGCCTATTACCGATACGTTACTAACCCTAGATTATATCGCCGAGCAGGATTATCCTGTTGTCTTAGTCAGCTCTGGCAGACTTGGTAGTATTAACCATACGTTACTCAGCATTGAGGCCATAAAAAGCCGCTCATTGACCCTACATGCGCTGATATACAATCAGTGGCAGCCTGACTCAAGCTATCCAAAAGATAATGAGATTGTCGATAGTACCAGACAGTATCTATATAATTATTTGCAAGCTAACCATCCACAAAGCTACTGGGTGGATTTACCGGATAGCTCATCCCATTCACCTGTTACCAATATAGATAGTAATACTGATACAGACTTTTCACTCGCAAACTACGCGCAAGTATTTAAATAGCGTGCTATAACGCTATCGTCCTTTTATATGGTTGAGCATGCTTTATGATAGAGTAATAATCTTGAGCATCAATAAATAATGGAGCGAATTATGCAGTACCTTTTACAAATGGATTTTCCGTACAGTGGGCCTTTTGGTGATGAGTTTTATACGCAAATGAAGGACTTGGCTGGCGATATCGCGACCGAGAGTGGTTTAGTTTATAAGCTATGGACAGAGAATGAAGACACGCAGGAGGCGGGCGGAATATATGTGTTTGATAATCTAGAGGACGCTAATAGATATCAAGCTAAACATACTGAGCGCTTAGAGTCGTTTGGCTTTAATGGTATTCGAGCCAAGACTTTTATTATTAATCAGGAATTGAGCGCTATTACTAAAGCTTCTGTTTAATAATTAACTTTACAAACAAAGCCAACTCTTAGACTTAAGGGCTGGCTTTTTTATAGCGTTTTTTGAAATTAGATTAGGATATTAATCATATAAAAGTTAAGCTGAATATCAGGCGAATTCGATAGCAAAGGTACTAAAATAACGAGCAAACACTTCAATACGGTGAATGACCATTTTGGTGGTTTGTTACATGGTTTTCGAATTGATGAGGTTGAGCGGTTTGTAGTGGCTGGTTTGGTCATGTGTCTAGCTCCATGTGGTTTATTGAGCTGTAACTTGTGCTACGGCTTACATGGACTATGTTAGTAGATAGGGCTTGTCGGAGGTTCTATAGTAGATAGCAAGTTATCTACTATAGATTACTTTAATGGTTTTATATCATTGATACGTGACAGCCATTTGCCTACAGCTTCATATTCGAGTGGCAAGCCATCATTTTGTAATATAGTAGTAATTTCTGCATTTAAAGATGGATTGTTTTTGGCTGTAAGGCTTTGAATTGTCTAAGCCAGTAATTTTAGCCATTGCATACATAACCCTATCTAATGTTCTATATGATTGGTGTGGTACGTCTTTTATGTCATCCGCTGACTTAACTGCTTGATGTCCTCTAAGTTTGTTATTTTCGGCTTTAAGGTCTGCTATCTCTTGTCTTAGCTTTTCGATAACTTCGTTATCGGTTTTGACTTCAGTTTGGTTGAATAGTTTGTCTAGATCTGATTTTGGGTAACGTAAATCATGAAAGATAATTGAAAAATCATCTTTTACTTTGCGATAATAAAGAATGTTATTTTCGAAAATTTCTTGCTTTCCCTCTACGTGATACGGCTCAATAGTACAGTTGATTACATTAATATAGTTTGAACAGTTGTTTTCAATCAGCCTGTTAAAATTCTCACCACTAACAAAATAATAATCGCTAACACTCATATCGTAAGAGATATCTAATAAAACCATTTCATGGTTAATGAAACGACCTGATTTACTTGTTATTACTTTTTTTTCTAACCAATCCACACTACCATTATAATGAAATACTGGATGCAGTTTATGATTCCGTACAAGTTGAATGATAGTTTCAGTGAGTTTATTTTGGTCAGTTGAACATCTTAAATCAAAATAATAATTACATTTATCTGTTAGGTATTCGGCAACATCATTCAAGGTTAAAAATTCATTAATATCATATAGAGCCACATTCATACCCCAATACCCTTAAATCAAAGTAGGTACAAGGCAGAAACAGCTTAAGGGTATGAATAGCTGTTGTTCGGGTAATTGTTCCTAGCCTTGCAGAATTTCTCTTATTATGAACCATAATGCAATCACCAATCAAATTTAGCATAAAAAAAGCCAACCATTGAAAACAATGATTGGCTTTTCTGTCTAACTATTATGTTTGGTCGGAACGGCAGGATTTGAACCTGCGACCACTACACCCCCAGTGTAGTGCGCTACCAGACTGCGCTACGCCCCGAATGACTGCTATTCTACCCAAATTTCTTTAGATTGCAAGAGCTAATTGTTACGGCCCATTATTACCCCTTAATTGCGTTTATAACAGTCATTGTTCTCTGATAAGGCACTAACCCAACAGCTCTTTTAGGATCTGATTGACCTGTTGCGGATTGGCACTTCCGCGACTGGCTTTCATAACTTGCCCGACCAGACCGTTAAAGGCTTTTTCTTTACCGCCTTTATATTCATCGACCATCGCTTGATTATTAGCGATGACTTCTTCGACGATAGCTTTGATCGCGCCAGTGTCAGTCTCTTGCTTAAGACCTTTATCCTTAATGATTTTATCCGCCGCATCATCGCCATCGCCACCTTCACGTGCGTACAAGGCGCTAAAGACTTTTTTGGCGAGTTTACCTGATAAAGTATCATCGAACAGTCTTGCAAGCAGTCCTGCCATTTGCTTAGCACTGATAGGGGAGTCAGTAATATCCGTATCATCTTTATTCAAAGCGCCGAGCAAATCGCCCATGACCCAGTTCGCCGCAGTCTTGGCATTGTCTTGACCGACCTCACTAACGACGGCTTCGAAGTAATCAGCAATCTGACGGCTACCGGTCAAGATACGCGCATCGTATTCAGACAGCTCAAGCTCGCTTTCGAACCGGGCTCGACGGGCAACAGGCAGCTCAGGCATAGCCGCTTTAATCGCATCGACAGTGGCTTGCTCGATACGTACAGGCAGCAGGTCAGGATCAGGGAAATAGCGATAGTCGTTGGCATCTTCTTTGGTACGCATAACGCGGGTTTCGTCTTTTTCAAGATCGTAGAGCATAGTGGCTTGTACGACTTTACCACCGTCCTCGATAATATCGATTTGACGCTCGATCTCACGAGTGATAGCGCGCTCGATAGAGCGAAACGAGTTCAGGTTTTTCAGCTCAGTACGGGTACCAAGCTCACCGCCCGGCTGACGCACAGAAACGTTACAGTCGCAGCGGAACGAGCCTTCTGCCATGATAGCGTCTGAGATGCCAAGCCAAGTCACTAGTTGATGGATGGCTTTGATATAAGCCAAAGCTTCGGCCGCTGAGCGCATATCTGGTTCAGAGACGATCTCGATCAATGGCGTGCCAGCACGGTTAAGATCGACGCCAGTCATACCATCGACCGCATCATGGACAGACTTACCGGCATCTTCTTCTAAATGCGCGCGAGTGATGCCCATACGCTTGGGGTACTCACCCTTTTCGCCTTCATTGACCACTACATCGATGTAGCCTTTGCCGACGATAGGATTGGCCATTTGCGTGATTTGATATCCTTTAGGTAAGTCGGGGTAAAAATAGTTTTTACGATCAAAGGTATTAAATAGTCCTAATTCTGCATCGACGCCGATACCGAACTTCAAGGCGCGGTCGACGACACCAGTATTCAGAACAGGCAATACCCCAGGTAGGCCTAGATCAACGATACTCGCTTGCGTGTTTGGCTCATTACCAAAGTCAGTGGGGGCGCTAGAGAATATTTTACTGTCGGTATTAAGCTGACAGTGAATCTCAATACCGATGACGACCTCAAAGCCGTCGACGAGCAATTCTTTACGAACTGCAAATTCTGTCATTTCCATCATAAAATCCTATCGAAAAAATTTAAAATAAAACAGCGGTATGCTAAAAAAGTAATCTATATTTATGATAGCTAGCGATGATAACAATATTCATAATCGCTTATTTTTGCTTGTCATTACTTAGCCAAGCTAGCGCAGAGTATGTTTTATGCACTATACAAGCGCTGCTTCGACAAGTAGTAAACCTTACACTAGCTCTGCTTTATAAACAGACTTTAATAGCTATTCATCAGTTGGGTATAAGTATCTGAGAAAATCTCGCTATCTTCGCCACTTTGATAAAAAGCAGGGATAATGTAGCTTACCAAGATCTTAAAATCGCCTTGAAGATACAGATGACTTACCAAAGGTTCAGCTTGTTTCGCATCACCTTCTTCAAAACCATAAGGGGCAATCATCTGTTCAAACTTGCTATAAAACTTTTGGAAAAATTCTGGACTATCTTCAAAGTTTTTATCAAAGAATGCCTCTAACTTTTTTAGCTCAGCCTGTAAGCTATTGGCTTGGTCATTATCTAAGCCGTGATCTTGTTTCAACATATCGATAACAGTCATCTTATATCCTTATTAGAGTCCAGTTTTTAATCTTGCGAGACCAAGTAGTCTTATACAGTAAGTGATTCAATCGTCAACAGTTAGCTTATACGTTTTCCTTAGCGATAAGCGAATGCTGTAAATGATGATCGGTATGTTGTTGGAAGAGATGCGCGGTGCTCAGCAGTTTGCTCTCTTGCCAATACTGACCAATGAGTTGTAGGCCTACAGGTAACCCCTCAGAGGTTAGACCTACTGGTTGGCTAAGCGCTGGCAAGCCTGCCAAGTTGACCCCAATAGTATAGACGTCACCTAGATACATAGCGGCTGGATCTAGATCATCACTAAGCTTATATGCAGCGGTCGGTGCGGTTGGACTGGCGATAACATCACAATTAGTAAAGGCTTTTTCAAAGTCCTCAACGATCATACGGCGTACTTTTTGTGCTTTGGTATAATAAGCATCGAAGTAACCCGCTGATAGCGCGTAAGTGCCAGTCAAGATGCGGCGCTGCACCTCAGGGCCGAAACCTTCAGAACGCGTACGCGTATAAAGATCAGTGAGATCCTTTGGATCCTCGCAGCGATAGCCAAAGCGTACGCCATCGAAGCGTGACAAGTTCGAGGAAGCCTCAGCCGGAGCGAGCATATAATAAGTCGCTAGCGTGATATCAGGATTGGTAATGTTAACCTCTACAATTGTCGCGCCTAGCTCTTCGTATTGTTTTAGGGCAGCGCGTACGGTTTGTTCGACCTCTTTATCTAAGCCTTCGGTGAAATATTCCTTCGCGACACCGATCCGTAGTCCGGCAAAAGGTTTGTCGCCAGCAGCAGCTTCGGCATCTTTGATATCTTGCACATAATCTGGAATATCGTGTTTGACTGAGGTGGCATCACGCTCATCAAAGCTGACCATCGGCTGCAATAAATAAGCACAATCTTGGGCGCTGCGGCCCATCGTACCGGCTTGATCTAAGCTTGAAGCATAAGCAATCATGCCAAAGCGCGAGACGCGGCCATAAGTCGGCTTGATACCGGTTAAACCACAAAACGATGCCGGCTGACGAATAGAGCCGCCAGTATCACTAGCCGTTGCCATAGGCACAAAGCCTGCCGCTACTGCTGCTGCACTACCACCAGACGACCCGCCAGGAACGCGCTCTAGATTCCAAGGGTTTTGTACCTTGCCATAATAAGAGCTGCTATTGTCTGAGCCCATCGCAAACTCATCCATATTGAGCTTACCTAAATTAATCATCCCTGCCTCGCGGATATTGCTAACGATAGTGGCATCATAAGGCGAGATAAAGTTATGCAACATTTTTGAGCCGCAAGTAGTGAGCACACCTTGGGTACAAAAGATATCTTTGTGCGCCATCGGTACGCCTAACAAGGGACGCTTATCGCCTTGGGCACGCATACCGTCTGCCGCCTGCGCTTGCGCACGGGCCGTGTCAAAAGTAGGGGTAATAAAACTATTGATCTGACTATCTAAGCTTTCTATGCGCTTGATGTAGTGATCGGTTAATTCCGCGCTGCTGAATTGTTTGTCCTGCAAGCCTGTAATCAGCTGCTCGGTGGATAAGAGATGCATCTCAGACATAAGGTGTCGTCCGTTATAGTTATAAAGCTAATGAATATAAAGCTAAATGAGAAATAAAAGTAGAAGGGCCTAATAAGCTGGTATCTATAAGCTATTCAATGACTTGCGGTACGAGATAGAGCCCATCTTCAACCGCCGGTGCCATGGACTGGTTGCGCTCGCGATCGATATCATGCTTGGCGACATCGCTCCGCAGCGCTTGGCAGACTTCATGAATATTAGATAAAGCCGTAACGCCTGTGGTGTCAACGCTGCCTAAAGTCTTCATTAAACCTAAAACCTTACTGATATCTTCAGCGTAGCTGCCAGCGGTGTCTTTATCCACTCCTAAACGTGCTAAGGTAGCGATTTCTAAAATCTCTTCACGGCTCACATGGTCGTGATCAATAGAAGTTTTGTCGGGTGCTTGCTGTGACATAATTTCTCCAACGGAAAGTAAAATAGTAGATAGGGTTGCTACTCCTTGATAAGTCTCATTAATAAGAGAAGCTTACCAGTATTCAAAAGTTTAAAGGGGTAGCTGATGAGTGATAGTCATATGAGTGTTATTATAAAGCATCTAACCTAAGTTTACAGAGTAGAGGCGCACATTAGCCACCAATTGACCACAATGTATTGACGGCTTTGCACTAAACCAGATCTTTATTTCTAATATTATGGTCATTATTGCTACTGCCATTTCATCATATCTTAATGAGAGGCCGTTTCAGCTATAAATCTGTTGTTATGAGTGTAGCGTCATAATAAAAACTAGCATACAGAGGAGACACCTTGTATCTTAGTTACAGCAATCATCAACGGCATCGCTTTAGTTTCTGTAACAAATTCTAGCATTTAAGATGTTATTTATTGCTTCACTCCTGTAAATACCCATGTTTTTTCCGTCCTAAATCGGTATAATTTAGCCCACTTTCACCTTTGTAGTTTAGGGCCCTCTTGTTGCACAGGTAAGCTTTCGTTACCATAGGCGGTAAATGCTGATCTTGTAATACTAATAAGTAGGCCTTAGCCGCCTCATTTGCCTTCATTTGTAAGACGCTGGATATAATAGTCATGAACCTGTTTGGATTTTTATCAAGTAACATCGCCATTGATCTTGGCACTGCCAACACCTTAATTTTTATCCCTAATAAAGGGGTAGTGCTCGATGAGCCGACGGTCGTTGCTTTGCGCAGCAATCGCACCCAAAATCCGACGGTTGCCGCCGTAGGTATCGATGCCAAGCAAATGCTAGGTCGAACACCGGCGAATATTACCGCTATTAGACCCTTAAAAGACGGCGTCATCGCTGATTTTGAAGTGACACAAAAGATGCTCAAGCATTTTATTACCAAGGTAAAAGCCAAGCGCTTTTTGGCCCAACCCAATGTAGTCGTTTGTGTGCCTTGCAAATCCACCTTAGTAGAGCGCAAAGCGATTCGCGAAGCGGTATCTTCAGCGGGCGCAAGTAAGGTGTTGTTGTTAGAGGAGCCGATGGCGGCCGCTATTGGCGCAGGCATGCCAGTCCATGAAGCAAGCGGCTCTATGGTGGTTGATATCGGCGGCGGCACCACTGAGATTGCGGTTATCGCGCTATCTGGCTGTGTTTATGCCGAATCTATCCGTATTGGCGGTGATATCTTTGATGAAGCGATCATCACTCATGTACGCCGTACTCACGGCTGCGTTATCGGTGAAACGACTGCCGAGCGCATCAAGACCGAAGTCGGTTCAGCGCTTAATGAAGAAGAGCAGCTAGAAGTAGAAGTTCGTGGCCGTAGTATGGCTGAAGGGGTGCCAAAGACATTTACGATCAATTCGCAAGAGATTCAAAAGGCGCTAAGCGATCCTTTGAGCGGTATCGTCAGTGCAGTAAAAGCCGCGCTTGAGCAGACGCCGCCTGAGCTATCTTCAGATATTGCTGAGCGCGGTATTGTGTTGACCGGTGGCGGTGCTTTGCTGCGCGATTTGGATAAACTCGTCTCTAGAGAGACTGGCTTACCAGTGACGGTCGCTGAAGATCCGCTGACTTGTGTCAGTCGCGGCGGCGGTATGGCGCTTGATTTTATTAATAATAAAAGCTTGAACATGATCTTTGTCTAAACGCCTGAATAAATGAGTAATCATCGTTAGCATAACCTCATTAGATTTATTGATAAAGGCGGTCACTAAGACGGCCTTTATTGCTATTAGCTCAGCAAACCTTAAACGCTTAGAACTTTATACTCTTTAAAAAGCTAGATCTTATATGACTCCAAGTATTTTTGCTCGTCAGCCTTTGTCATTACGCATCACTGCTATCGCTCTGATAGTGGCTTTGGTTTTGATGTGGTTTGATAGTAAAAACCCAGAGTGGTTTAAGCCGATACGCGATACTAGTCATGCCTCTATGCAGCCGATTTACCAGTCAGCGATATTACCAAGTTATGCCAAACACTGGGCGAGCGGCAGTTTGGAGTCAAAAGAATCACTGCGCCGCGAAAACGTGCAACTCAAGTCGCAGTTGCTGCATGCGCAGGCTAAGCTACAACAGCAAGATTATATTCTGGCGCAAAACGCGCGGTTGCAAGGTATTTTATCGACCACAAGGCCCGAACAGTTCGATCTCAATCTTGCACAAGTTATCGGCACCGATACTAACCTGCTCAAGCAAATCGTGGTGATTAACAAAGGCGAGCGCGATGGCGTCCAAGTGGCACAGACGGTCATCGATGAGCATGGCATATTAGGGCAAGTTATCAATGTCTATCCTAATACTAGCCGCGTATTACTCATTAGTGATGAGCAGCAATCAGTGGCAGTGACGGTCAAGCGCACCGGTCAGCGCGCTATCGTTACGGGCGTAGGTTTGCCTACTTCTTTGAGTCTAAACTATGTATTTAAAACCTCAGACGTGCGCGTTGGTGATGTGCTGATATCCTCAGGACTTGGCGGCCGTATTCCAGCGGGCTACCGCGTCGGTACGATTGCCCATATCGAAGACACACAAGCGGATAACTTCAAGAGTATCAAGGTAACGCCCGCGGCCAATTTTGTTGATAATGCTTATGTCTTAGTGCTGCAGGATAAAGAGCGCCCTATTAATCAGGCAGCTAGTAATTAACCAGTCAGCAATCATCGCTAAGCTTTTGCACAGGTAGTACTTATGGCGTATCCGGATTCTGAACACCCTACTGGGCTATTGATAAGCGCTATGGTTTTGAGCTTCATAGTAGCTTCATCGCTTAGCGTCTATCCTTTGAGCCAGTATTTGGCAACGCTACGACCTTTGTTTATGGTGATGGTGCTTATTTTTTGGCTATTATTCCAGCCACGCTACGCTGGGGTTTTTCTCGCCTTTGCTGTGGGTCTTATCGCTGATTTATTGACCGATAGCCTTCTTGGACAGCAGGCTTTTGCCGCTGTCGTAGTCGCTTTTACGATTAAAATCTCTAGTATTTATCTTAAGCAGTTAAATACGCTTAGCGCTTGGATAATTGCTGGTTTAAGTTTATTCATATTTCAATTGACTCTGTGGCTATTACAAATAATCACCCAAAGCACTTTTGTCGCCCAGTCCGCTTTTTCATTAGTGTTAAGTATCATTAGCTGGCCATTGGTACTCTTAGCTTTACGCAAATTTACTCGTTAAGCTTAGTCATAGGTTTATAAACTAAGCCTAACTATAAGCTTTTGAGACTTTATAAATCCTCGCCTTTATCAGTAAATCTTTAAGTATATTATGTCTAATATCATTTTAGCGTCTGGCTCGCCGCGTCGTCGTGAGCTGCTAACTTTGGCTCAATTGAGCTTTAGAACCATGAGCGTCGATATCGACGAGACCCCTTTCAGCGATGAGCTGCCCACCACTTATATAGAGCGTATGGTCAAAGACAAGTCTGATGCGGCTATTGAGCAGTTGAATTTACAGCTAGCAGCTAGTGCTGAGCGTGCGGACTTTTCAAGTTTGCGTACGGCTATTGTGTTGACCGCAGATACCATTGGCGTGCTAGCTGATGGCAAAACAGTGTTGGTCAAGCCAGTCGATCGCGCTCATGCTCATAGTATGTGGCAGCAGATGTCGGATAGCACTCATCAAGTCTGGACCGCGGTACGCGCGGTCAAGGTGCAGCTCATTAATGCGGGTAGAAATGAAGCGCGGTGGCAGATCATAGCCGAGCAGCAAATTATGGAAAGTACCGATGTCAGCTTTATCCCATTGACTAGCGCGATGATGGATAGCTATTGGGATAGCGGTGAGCCAGCAGACAAAGCGGGTGGTTATGCTATACAAGGATTGGCAGCCGCTTGGGTCACCCGTATCAATGGCAGTTATACTAATGTGGTAGGCCTACCTTTGGCGCAGACCTTAGCAGTGATTGACCAGCTGCAAGTCAGCTAAGAGAAGCAAACTCACATAATGATACGGCAGGGTAGTGGGCAGAAGAGTGTGCTATTTGCTACACTATAAATCTTTAAAGAGAGTCACTGTCAATAAAGCTGTGTCATATAAGACCATATAAGAAGAGGCATTATGTCTGAAGAGCTGCTGATAAATGTTAGTCCGATGGAATCACGCGTAGCAGTTATGGATAATGGGGTACTCAGTGAGATCTACATTGAGCGCCATCATAAACTTGGCTTAGTTGGCAACATTTATTTAGGGACAGTGGTACGAGTACTACCTGGCATGCAGGCTGCTTTTGTCGACATTGGCCAATCGCGCACCGCTTTTTTGCACGTCAATGACATGCAGCGTCCTCCTAGATCTATAAGTAAAAGCGAGCTTAGCCACAAGGAAAATCCACAAGCGAGTGATAACCAAACGACTAGCACGCTTAAGATGCAACAAGACAAAGCTGAAAGCTTAGTGTCGACACTCGCTGCAACGCCGCCGGTAGTAAGCGCTGAAAGCACAGAAGTCAAAACCACCGAAATCGTTTCAGCGGCTAGCCAAAACCTCATTCAACATCGCCTGCACGAAGGTCAACGCATTTTAGTGCAGGTCACTAAGGATCAGCTGGGTAGTAAAGGCGCACGCCTCACCACTAATATCTCTTTGCCGTCGCGTTATTTGGTGTATTTGCCATCCAGCGATCATATCGGCATCTCCCAGCGTATCGATGGCGAGGAGGAGCGTACGCGCCTAAAGACTGAGCTGACTTGTCTGATGCAAACCGTCAACCTGCAAGGTGGCCTGATCGCTCGTACTGCCGCTGAGCGCGTCCCGGTAAATAAGCTTGAAGAAGATATCTACTATCTGTTGCAGCTATGGCGTACTATTGGTGCCCGCCGGCAAGAAATGAGCCATCATCAAAGCTCGGAGCTGATTTATCAAGAGCTGTCATTGCCGCTGCGCTCCATCCGTGATTTAGTCCATATCGATACCGAAAAGGTCATTATTGATAACGCGCAAATCTACGCGCAACTGCGCCACTTTGCCAAAGAGTTTGTGCCTTTTGTTTATGATCGCATAACTCATTATACCGCTGAGCCGGCCTTGTTTGATGTACACCGTGTTGAGGATGACTTAAGTGACGCTCTTAAACGCCGGGTGAATCTAAAATCAGGGGGCTATCTGATTATTGATCAAACTGAGGCGATGACCACTATCGATGTCAATACTGGCTCTTTTGTTGGTGGTAGATCGCTTGAGGATACCGTTTATAAAACCAACCTAGAAGCTACGCACGCAATAGCACGTCAACTGCGCTTGCGTAACTTAGGCGGTATTATCATTCTTGATTTTATTGATATGCTTGAGCAAGAGCATAAGGATGATGTCCTAAGTAGCTTACAGCAGCAATTGACCGAAGATTATGCCAAAACTAATATCACCCAAGTCAGCGAGCTGGGTCTGGTGGAGATGACCCGTAAGCGCACCCGTGAGTCATTAGGCCAACAGCTGTGTGAGCCGTGTGCCACTTGCGAAGGACGCGGTTTTGTCAAAACCGCTGAGACCGTCTGCTTTGAGATATTTCGCGAAATTATGCGCTGCGCGCGCACCTACAACTCACCAAAGAAGTTCACCGTCGTCGCGCATGCAGCAGTGATCGACTTACTGCTAACCACAGAGGCCGATACTGTCGCTGATTTAGAGTATCTACTAGGCCGGGTCATTACCTTTGAGGTGGAGAATTTATATACTCAAGAACAGTACGATATTGTTTTGGATTAATATTACCCTTGCAATGAGCGACAAGGTGTGTATAATACACACCACTGAATTATAAGCATCCGCCTAAGAAAAAAGCGGCTGCTATGACAGCTAGAGCATCGTTTCTAGCACTATTTCATTATGGCTTTGCTGATTTTCCGATAACTGGAAGAGTCGGCGGGGCTTTAAATTATTTTGCTTTTGGCACGCTGCTGGTTCTCTTCAAGAGACAATTCTGAGATAGAATGGGAAGCCGCTTAAAGTAGATCTTTAACCAAACGGCTTATGTTTATCCACTTGCAGCGCAAGAATGAACAAAGCACATATTAGGAGCTTGCTGGCATGGCTAACCAGAGAATCCGTATCCGTCTTAAGTCTTTTGATCATCGCCTGATTGATCAATCGGCACAAGAGATTGTTGATACAGCAAAGCGCACCGGTGCGCAAGTTTGTGGTCCTGTACCGTTGCCGACTCGCATTGAGCGCTTCGACGTTTTAACCTCGCCACACGTCAACAAAGACGCGCGTGACCAGTACGAAATCCGTACTCACAAGCGTATGGTTGATATCGTTCAGCCTACTGACAAAACTGTGGACGCGTTAATGAAGTTAGATTTAGCGGCAGGTGTTGACGTCCAAATTGCTTTGGGTTAATACGCAACAACGCCCAATCCATTAATAGAAGATATAAAGAGGTTTAAAATGGCGATCGGTTTAGTCGGTAAAAAATGCGGCATGACCCGAATCTTCACAGAAGCAGGTGTTTCTATCCCTGTTACTGTGATTGAGGTCGATGCAAACCGCATTACTCAAGTAAAAAGTAATGACGTAGATGGTTATCAAGCCATCCAAATCACCACAGGCACTCGTCGTGACAGCCGCGTAACTGCAGCTCAAAAAGGTCACTTCGCAAAAGCTGGCGTTAAAGCGGGCCGCGGTGTTTGGGAATTTCGTACCAATGATAGCGACCTTGAAGGCCGTGAGATTGGTGGTGAGATCCTAGCTGACTTGTTCGAACAAGGTCAGATTGTTGATGTCACAGGACAGAGTAAAGGTAAAGGCTTTCAAGGCGGCGTAAAGCGTCACAACTTTAGCATGCAAGACGCCACTCATGGTAACTCAGTCTCTCATCGTGCCCTTGGTTCAACTGGTCAAAACCAGTCACCAGGTAAAGTATTCAAAGGCAAAAAGATGCCAGGTCAGATGGGTAACAAACGCGTCACCGTACAGGGCCTAGAAGTGGTCTCAGTTGATGCTGAAAAAGGGTTACTTGTCATCAAGGGTGCCATCCCTGGTGCCACCGGTGGCGACGTCATCGTACGTCCGTCAGTCAAAGCCTAAGCAAGGGGATTAACGTGGATTTAAAAACAGTTACAGGTGCGGCGGTTGAGCTTTCTGATACGGCTTTTGGTCGTGAATTCAACGAAGCATTAGTGCATCAAGTCGTCACCGCTTATTTAGCTGGTGCTCGCCAAGGTACACGTGCGCAAAAAACCCGTGCCGAAGTTTCTGGCGGTGGCATCAAGCCATGGCGCCAAAAAGGTACTGGTCGCGCTCGTGCAGGCTCTATTCGTAGCCCAATCTGGCGTTCTGGTGGTCGTGCATTTGCCGCGAAACCACAAGACTGGTCACAAAAAGTTAACCGCAAAATGTACCGCGGTGCTATGCAGTGCATCCTAGCTGAACTCATTCGCCAAGAGCGTTTGATTTTGGTTGAAGAAATAAGTGTTTCTGCACCTAAGACCAAAGAGCTGATCGCAAAGCTAAATGAATTAGATGCACCTCGTGCATTAATCGTCACCAAAGAAGTTGACGAGAATTTATATTTAGCCGCTCGCAACATTCCACACGTCAATGTACTAGGTACATCTGAAGTGGATCCGGTGAGCCTGATCGCCTTTGACAAAGTCATCATGTCAGTTGAAGCTGCGAAACAATTTGAGGAAGCACTAGCATGAATAACGCAAGACTTTATCAGGTCTTAAGAGGACCTGTATTCTCAGAAAAATCTCAAATGCTTGGTGATTCATTTGGTGTGCAAGTATTCAAAGTTGATTCTAATGCCACTAAGCTTGAAATCAAAAAAGCAGTTGAGTTGATGTTTGAAGGTGTTGAAGTCACTAAAGTGAACACTTTGAATGTTAAAGGTAAGACAAAGCGTTTTGGTAGAAGCATCGGCCGTCGTAATGACTTCAAAAAAGCCTATGTTACCTTAAAAGCTGGTCAAGATGTACAAATGGCTGATGCTGGTGAAGAGGTCGCAAATACGACTGATTCTACTAGTGAAACAGCGAACAACGAATAAGGATTACACTCATGCCTATCGTAAAAGCAAAGCCAACATCACCAGGCCGTCGTTTTGTTGAAAAAGTGGTGCATCCACACCTTTATAAAGGTCGTCCTTATGCAGCACTTGTCGAATCAAAAGGTAAGTCAGGTGGTCGTAATAACAATGGTCGCATAACCACTCGTCACATTGGCGGCGGTCACAAGCATCATTATCGTATTATTGACTTCAAACGTACTAAAGACAATATCCCAGCGACAGTTGAGCGTATCGAATACGATCCTAACCGTACTGCTCATATTGCTCTACTTAAGTACGCTGATGGCGAGCGCCGTTATATCATTGCTGCTAAGAAGCAAAAAGTTGGCGATTCTGTACTATCGGGCGATACTGCTCCGATTCGTCCAGGTAACTGTATGCCGCTTAAAAACATCCCTTTGGGTACTGTGATCCATAATATCGAACTTAAAATCGGTAAAGGCGCACAGATGGCTCGTTCAGCGGGTGCAAGCGTTCAGTTACTAGGTCGTGATGGTATTTACGCCATTCTACGTCTACGTTCAGGTGAGACTCGCCGTGTACACGTTGAGTGCCGTGCGGTTATCGGTGAAGTATCAAACACTGAAAACAACTTGAAGTCACTTGGTAAAGCCGGTGCATCACGTTGGCGTGGTGTTCGTCCTTCTGTCCGCGGTGTCGCTATGAACCCGGTTGACCACCCACATGGTGGTGGTGAAGGTCGTGTTAAAGGTCGCCATCCAACTAGCCCTTGGGGTCAGAAGTCTAAAGGACTTAAAACGCGTCATAATAAGCGTACTGACAATATGATCATCCGTCGCCGCCGCGCCAAGAAGAAATAAGGAAGAATTTCATGCCTCGTTCATTGAAAAAAGGTCCATTCATTGATGCGCATTTGTTTGCCAAAGTTGAGACTGCAATTGACACCAACTCACGCAAGCCCATTAAAACATGGTCGCGTCGCTCGATGATTCTGCCCCAAATGGTTGGCTTAACGTTATCTGTTCATAATGGCCGTACTCACGTACCGGTTATCATAAGCGAGCAGATGGTTGGTCATAAACTAGGTGAATTTGCCCCGACTCGTACATATCGTGGTCATGGCATTGACAGAAAAGCAAAAAGATAAGGTGCTTACCATGGAAGTAACTGCAAAATTACGCGGTGCCGCCATCTCGGCACAAAAAGTTAGACTCGTTGCTGATGAAGTTCGTGGCAAGCCGATTGAGCGTGCTTTGGATATCCTAACGTATAGCAATAAAAAAGGCGCTGTGTTCGTTAAGAAATGCCTTAACTCAGCCATCGCCAATGCCGAACATAATCACGGCTTAGATATCGACGACCTAAAAGTCGCCACTATCTACGTTGATGAAGGCATTACGCTAAAGCGTATCCTACCACGTGCTAAGGGTCGCGCTGATCGTATCAGTAAGCGTACCTGTCACATCACTATAAAGGTAGGAGAATAAGCTATGGGTCAGAAAGTACATCCAATCGGAATTCGTCTTGGTGTTGTTAAAAAGCATAACGCAAACTGGTATGCTGATCCAAAGCAATACTCAGAATACCTCATCAACGACATTCAAGTTCGTGAATATCTACGTAAAAAGCTAGATAACGCCATGATCAGCAACATCACGATCGAGCGTCCTACTGGCGCCGCTAAGATCACCATCGCCACTGCGCGTCCTGGTATCGTTATCGGTAAGAAAGGCGAAGATATCGAAAGACTTCAAAAAGAATTGACCAAAATTATGGGCGTACCTGCTCAGGTCAACATTGAAGAAATCACCTCGCCTGATCTTGATGCACGTCTAGTTGCTGATGGTATTGGTAGCCAGCTTGAGCGCCGTGTGATGTTCCGCCGTGCTATGAAGCGCGCGGTACAAAACAGCATGCGTTCTGGTGCTAAAGGTATCAAAGTTGAGCTCTCTGGTCGTTTAGGCGGCGCTGAGATTGCTCGTACTGAATGGTACCGTGAAGGTCGTGTGCCCTTGCATACACTACGTGCTGACATTGATTACGCATCAGTACGTGCGGAAACCACTTACGGCACTATCGGTGTAAAAGTTTGGATCTTCCGCGGTGAAATCCTTGACGGTATGAACAGTGTTTATAATCCGGTCAAAGAAGAGCAGACTCGTGCGCCAAAACGCCGTGGTCGCGGAAACGGAAACCGTCGAAACTCAGACAGAGGTTAAACTATGTTACAGCCAAAACGTACCAAGTTTCGTAAAATGCACAAAGGTCGTAACACAGGGCTCGCTCATCGTGGAAGCACCGTTGCATTTGGACAAATTGGTCTAAAATCTTTGACTCGTGGTCGTATGACTGCCCGTCAAATTGAAGCAGCACGTCGTACCATCACCCGTAAAATTAAGCGTGGCGGTAAGATTTGGATTCGTGTCTTCCCAGA
The DNA here is from genome assembly GCF_052259045.1 of Psychrobacter sp. 1Y11. Classification (NCBI taxonomy): domain Bacteria; kingdom Pseudomonadati; phylum Pseudomonadota; class Gammaproteobacteria; order Moraxellales; family Moraxellaceae; genus Psychrobacter; species Psychrobacter sp. 1Y11. Next base: position 41,211 of record NZ_JBQQER010000012.1, on the reverse strand, counting down.
CAAGCCGATTACTAATAAGCCTCTAGAAGTACGTATGGGTAAAGGTAAAGGTCCTGTCGAGTATTGGGTCTGCGAAATCAAACCTGGTAAAGTGCTATATGAAATCGAAGGGGTTTCAGAAGAGCTTGCTCGCGATGCCTTAACGCTTGCAGCAGCTAAACTGCCCTTTAAAACTACCATTGTTAAGCGGACGATAATGTAATGAAGATCAGTGAATTACGTGATAAATCATTAGAAGAACTGACCCAGTTACTTGATGAAAAGCAACTTGATGCTTTCCGTATTCGTATGGCTAAAGCAACCGGTCAGTTGGGGAATACCCATGAAGTCAGAGGCAATCGTCGTACGATTGCTCAGCTTCAGACTTTGATCAACGAGAAACAACGAGGCGACTCATGAGCGATAACAATCAAGCAACTACCAATGCTAGCGTCCTAACTGGTCGTGTTGTCAGCAACAAGATGGATAAGTCCATCACGGTTTTGATTGAGCGTCTGGTTCGTCATCCTTTGTATGGCAAGCAGCTTCGTCGTTCTACTAAAATCAAAGCCCACGATGAGAACAATGTCTGCCAACAAGGCGACCTTGTCCGCATCAAAGAAACGCGTCCAATCTCAAAAACAAAGTCTTGGACTTTAGTTGACGTGGTTGAAACTGTAGAAAAAATTTAAGTAAATTGCATTGAAAGTCAGAAGCTGTTAAAATATCCGCCTTTTTAGGGATGCTGATTGCGCCGAGCGTTTATCACACACCTATGAGTAAAATGCGGCTACTAGTGTAAACCTGCCGCTTACTCATACTGTGCTAGCGGCAGCAACTGGCTTTTATTGCTCATACGTGTGGAGTAACGCTATGATTCAGGTCGAATCTATGCTGGAAGTTGCAGACAATAGCGGTGCAAGAAGAGTTCAGTGCATTAAAGTACTGGGTGGTTCTCATCGTCGTTATGCATCTGTCGGCGATATCATTAAGATAACGGTTAAAGAAGCTATTCCTCGTGGTCGTGTTAAAAAAGGCGACGTGATGAATGCGGTAGTTGTACGTACCAAAAAAGGCGTTCGTCGCCCTGATGGTTCAGTGATTCGTTTTGATGACAATGCTGCGGTATTGCTCAATCAAAATAAAGCACCTATTGCAACTCGTATTTTTGGACCGGTAACTCGTGAACTACGTGGTGATCAGTTTATGAAAATTGTATCCCTAGCACCAGAAGTATTGTGAGGTAACCCATGGCTAAATTACGTAAAGGCGATACAGTTATCGTGATTGCTGGTAAAGACAAAGGCAAGCAAGGTACTGTACAAGCTGTTAAAAACGATCGCATCAAAGTTGAAGGCATTAACATCGTCACCAAACATCAAAAGCCAAATCAGGCGACTGGTGTTGAAGGTGGTATCGTTAAGCAAGAAGCCTTTTTGCATATTTCAAATGTCGCAATTTTAAATGCGCAAACCCAAAAAGCAGACCGTATTACTTATCAGACGAATGATGAAGGCGTTAAACAACGCGTTTATCGCTCAAACGGTGAAGTAGTGGCGACTGCGTAAGACACTAAGGGTGTAATAGTAATGGCAAGATTAAAAGCTTTATATAACAATGAACTTAAGCAACAGATTCAAAAAGAAATCGGTGTAGAAAATGTGATGCAAGTGCCTAAAATCACTAAAATCACATTGAACATGGGTGTCGGCGGCGCATCACAAGATAAGAAATTACTTGAAGGTGCCGTAGCAGATATGACCGCTATTGCTGGTCAAAAGCCTGTGGTTACCAAAGCACGCAAATCAGTTGCTGGTTTCAAAATTCGTGAAGAGTGGCCAATCGGCTGTAAAGTAACGCTTCGCGGTGAGCAAATGTACGAATTTTTAGATCGTCTCATTGCTATTGCGATTCCTCGTATTCGTGACTTCCGTGGTTTTTCACCTAAGGCTTTTGACGGACGTGGTAACTACTCATTGGGTATCAAAGAGCAAATCGTATTCCCAGAAGTAGATTTTGATAAGATTGATCGTATCCGTGGTATGGATGTGACAATTACTACGTCAGCAAGCTCTGATGAAGAAGGTCGTGCGTTACTCAAAGCATTCGGCTTCCCATTTAAATAAGGTAAAGACGTTATGGCAAAGAAGAGCATGATCAATCGCGAATTAAAGCGCGAAAAAATGGTTGCTAAATACGCTGAAAAGCGTGTGAAGCTAAAAGAAACTATCAGTGACATGAACGCAAGTGATGAAGAGCGTATGGATGCGATGTTAGAGCTACAAGCTCTGCCACGCAACTCATCGCCAGTACGTTTACGTAATCGTTGTGCTATCACTGGTCGTCCTCATGGCTATTTCCGTAAGTTTGGCTTATCACGCAATATTCTGCGTGAGCGTGTCATGCAAGGCGATGTGCCTGGTGTTCGTAAAGCAAGCTGGTAAGGAGTAATCACATGAGTATGCAAGATACTGTTGGGGATATGCTAACCCGTATTCGTAACGCACAAATGGCTAATAAAGTGTCCGTAGCTATGCCAAGCTCAAAACTACGTAAATCTATCGCTGATCTTTTGGTTAGTGAAGGTTATGTAGCCAGCGCTGAAGTTAGCGAAGAAGCGAACAATAAAGCGACATTAACTATTGAATTAAAATACTTCGAGGGCAAAGCTGTCATCGAAACGATTCAACGTTATAGCCGTCCTGGTCTACGCCAGCATCGCGGCAAAGATAACATCCCTACTGTTAAGCAAGGTATGGGTGTGGCTATCGTTTCAACCAGTCAAGGTATCATGAGTGATCGTGCTGCGCGCGCTGCTGGTATCGGTGGTGAAATCGTTGCCTTTGTTGCTTAATCAGCATTTTTGCTAAGCAATAAAACGATAAAGTCTATTTGTATCTTATTAAGCTTACAGACTATTTTTTGAATAGCTGTAAGCCTGATATCACATCAGCACTTACTAATTATAAATTGATAGGTGTTAATCAAGATCAATTATGATAAACTAACACGCTTTTTAGCCTGTTAGTTTTTTCGCTATTATCCTAACTGAATTTAATTTATGTTTTGATGGTAGTCAGCTAACAGATGTTTTAATTTTTTTAAGGAATATTCCTATGTCTCGTGTGGCTAAAGCCCCAGTGACACTGCCAAACGGCGTAAGTGTTACTTTGAACGATCGGCAGGTCGAAGTGAAAGGCAAGAATGGTACTTTGTCTTTACACCTGCATGAATTGGTCGAGCTGAAACAGGAAGATGATGCTATCATTCTCTCACCTACAGTCGACTCAAAAGAAGCCATGATGCACACTGGCACCGTTCGCGCCTTGCTTAACAATCATGTTACTGGCGTTAGTGAAGGCTTCGAAAAACGCCTTCAACTCATCGGTGTTGGTTATCGCGCACAAGCTGCTGGCGATAAAGTAACCTTAAACGTAGGTTATTCGCATCCAGTAGAATATACATTGCCTGAAAGCGTGTCAGCTGAAACACCAACGCAAACTGAGATTGTTTTGAAATCAAACAATAAACAGCAGCTTGGTCAAGCAGCGGCTAATATCCGTGGTTTCCGTCCACCAGAGCCTTACAAAGGTAAAGGTATTCGTTATAGTGACGAGAAGGTGATTCGCAAAGAAGCCAAGAAAAAATAAGGTGAGAGGACATGTTTGATAAAAAAGCAGCTCGTCTGCGTCGAGCTAAGAAAACCCGTGCACATATCCGTCATTTAGGCGTTAATCGTCTAACGTTAAACCGCACGCCAAAGCACATCTATGCCCAGATTATCTCTCCAAACGGTGGTGAAGTGATCGCTCAGGCATCTACCTTAGACAGCAGCTTGCGCTCAGGCGCGACTGGTAACGCTGATGCAGCGACGTCTGTAGGACAAATGATCGCAGAACGCGCAAAAGCAGCTGGCATTACTAAAGTTGCCTTTGACCGTAGTGGTTTTAAATATCATGGTCGAGTAAAAGCTTTAGCTGAAGCTGCTCGCGAAAATGGATTGGAGTTTTAATCATGGCTAGAAACGATAGAAATGATAAAAATGAACAAAGCGATGGTTTAGTAGAACGCCTAGTTACCGTTGATCGCGTTGCAAAAGTGGTTAAAGGTGGTCGTATCTTCTCTTTCACTGCTTTGACAGTAGTGGGTGATGGTAATGGTCGCGTTGGTTTCGGTCGTGGTAAAGCCCGCGAAGTGCCTGCTGCTATTCAAAAAGCTTTAGAAGCAGCAAAACGCAATATGATTACGGTTGAGCTAAACGAAGCTACCTTATATCATCCGATCAAAGCACGTCATGGTGCGAGTAAAGTCTTTATGCAGCCTGCATCTGAAGGTACTGGCGTTATCGCTGGTGGCGCAATGCGTGCGGTATTAGAAGTTGCTGGTGTCAAAGATGTTTTGACTAAATGTTATGGTTCTACCAATACCGCCAACGTCGTTCGCGCGACATTTAACGGTTTACGTGATATGTCAACTCCAGAAAAGATGGCAGCGAAACGTGGTAAATCTGTAGACGAAATCTTGGGTTAACTTAGACTAGGTGAGTTACGATGAAAAAAATGAAAGTCACTCAATTTAAATCAGGTGCCCATCGCCTCAAGAGCCACAAAGCGAGCTTGAAAGGATTGGGTTTACGCCGTATTAATCATACTGTAGAAGTTGAAGATACTCCTTCAACCCGTGGTATGGTCAATCGCGTCAACTACATGGTAAAAGTGGAGGAAGCGTAATGGGACTTAGATTAAACGAATTATCACCAGGTGTTGGCGCGAAAAAAACCGCCCAGCGTCGTGGTCGTGGTATCGGTTCAGGTCTTGGTAAGACAGGTGGCCGCGGTGTTAAAGGTCAAAAATCACGTTCAGGTTCTAGCATTCGTTCAGGATTTGAAGGTGGCCAAATGCCTTTATATCGCCGTCTACCTAAATTTGGCTTTACCAGTAAAATGGCAATGACTACCGCTGAGGTACGTTTGTCTGAGCTGAATAAAGTTGAAGGCGATGTGGTTAGCTTAGAAACTCTAAAAGCAGCTAATCTTATCCGTCACGACATGAAACGTGCCCGTGTTATGCTATCAGGTGAAGTTACTAAAGCTTATACCTTTAAAGGTATCAAAGTAACGAAAGGCGCTAAGCAAGCAATCGAAGCTGCTGGTGGTAGCATCGAGGAGTAGTAACGTGTCAAAACAATCAATGACCTCAAGTGGTATTCCGCTCAATCCTTTTGCTTTTATACGTAAGTATGATGAGCTTTGGACGCGTTTGTTATTTTTGATCGGCGCATTGATTGTTTATCGTTTAGGGTCGCACATTCCGGTACCGGGTATTAACCCGGTTAATTTGGCAGATCTGTTCTCGCGTAACGAAAACACTATTTTGAGCATGTTCAATATGTTCTCAGGTGGAGCGCTTGAACGTATGTCGATTATGGCACTAGGTATCATGCCTTACATTTCAGCGTCAATTATTGTACAGATGATGTCCGCAGTTGTACCTTCGCTTGAAGCCCTCAAAAAAGAGGGGGAGGCAGGTCGACGCACGCTGAACAAGTATACCCGTCAAGGGACGCTTGCTTTAGCGCTAGTGCAGTCATTAGGGATGTGTGCCGGTTTGATCAGTCAAAATCTGACTTTATCTAGCGGTTTGACTTTTTATATTCCTGCTGTGACCTCACTGGTTGCAGGCGCTATGTTCTTAATGTGGCTTGGTGAGCAGATTACAGAGCGCGGCGTAGGTAACGGTATTTCAATGTTGATTTTTGCGAGCATTGTTGCCGGTACGCCAGGTATGATTTCTCAATCTATTGAACAGGTCAATCAAGGGCAGATGAACTTGATTGTACTTTTTATCTTTGTGGTATTAGGCATCGCGGTGACCGCGGGTATCGTTTATATCGAACGTGCTCAGCGCCGTGTCCCCGTAAACTATGCGCAAAAGCAGCAACAAGGTCGCAAAATTTATGCTCAGCAGCAGTCGCATTTGCCGCTGAAATTAAATATGGCAGGGGTTATTCCTGCTATTTTTGCCAGCTCCTTGTTATTGTTTCCAGCGAGTTTAGGACAATGGGTTGGTCAATCTGCTGATCCTACTTTTACCCAAAAGATATTACAAAATATAGCGTTAGTGTTGTCTCCTGGACAGCCGCTGTATTTGGTACTGTTCGGCGCGATGATTATCTTCTTCTGCTATTTTTATACGGCATTAGTTTTTAGTCCACGCGAGGTTGCTGAAAACCTTAAACGTAGTGGTGCGTATATTCCAGGTATTCGCCCCGGACAACAAACTCAGCGTTATCTTGACCATGTCTTAAATCGACTGACCTTCATAGGCGCGATGTACATGACGGTTATTTGTTTGATGCCGATGGTCGTTCAATCCTCATTTGGTGTGCCGTTCCAACTTGGTGGTACGTCGCTACTGATTATGGTGGTTGTGGTAATGGACTTCATTTCGCAAATTCAAGCGCATTTGATGACCCATCAATACCATGATCAGACGTTAATTCAATCGCCCACTCAGTCATAGAAGAGTGCGGTGGTTATTCAAGGAGCATTCCATGAAAGTTCAAGCCTCAGTAAAAAAGATTTGTGGTAGCTGCAAAATTGTACGCCGTAAAGGTCGTGTACATGTTATCTGCACAGCAGAACCGCGCCACAAGCAACGCCAAGGTTAATTGATAACTTGTCATGGCTCTAAGCCTAAGCAGTTTATTAAATTAATACTTGAAAAAAAGTGGCGGATGCGATATCATCCGCCACTTGCCGTAGTTCATACCAGAAACTTTTATTGCTTTTGCTTTAATGCTATTTTTATTGTTTGTTAATGCCAATAAAAGTTTTAAAGCAGAAAAAATAGCAGTTCGGTATTAACAGCAACAAATCTGAAAAAATGCGCTATTTATGATGAATAATGCATATTTTTCTTTAATGGAGAGAAATCAATGGCTCGTATTGCCGGCGTAAACATTCCGGATAATAAGCATGCTGTTATTTCACTAACTTACATCTTCGGTGTAGGTCGTACCACTGCTCAGAAAATCTTAGAAGCAGTTGGCATTGCCCCTACTACTAAAGTCAGTCAGTTAGATGATACACAGTTAGATGCTATCCGTGCACAAGTTGCAGAATACATGACTGAAGGTGATCTTCGTCGTGAAGTGTCAATGAATATCAAGCGTTTGGTTGATCTAGGTTGTTACCGTGGCATCCGTCATCGTCGTAACTTACCTGTTCGTGGTCAAAATACCAAAAACAACGCTCGTACTCGTAAGGGTCCGACACGCCCTCTCAAAAGATAATTAACTTAGGAAGCTAAAAGATGGCTAAAGACACTCGTAGTCGCAAAAAGGTGACTCGTCGTTCAGTATCGGAGGGCGTTGCCCATATCCATGCGTCTTTTAATAACACCATTGTAACGATTACCGATCGTCAAGGTAATGCATTGGCTTGGGCCACTTCAGGTGGACAAGGCTTCCGTGGTTCACGTAAATCTACACCATTTGCAGCTCAGGTTGCAGCTGAAGTTGCTGGTAAAGCGGCGCAAGAATATGGTGTTAAGAATGTCGATGTTTTGGTCAAAGGACCAGGACCGGGTCGTGAGTCTGCGGTAAGAGCACTAGGTGCATTGGGTTATAAAATTAACAGCATCTCTGATGTAACCCCAATCCCACACAATGGTTGCCGTGCGCCGAAAAAGCGCCGCGTCTAATATTAGAGACGAAGCTTTTAATAATAAGAGCTTAAAGGAGACAGAACAATGGCCCGTTATATTGGACCAAAACTCAAATTATCACGTCGCGAAGGTACTGACTTAGGCCTTAAGTCTGGTGTTAAGCCGTATGATGTTAAAACAAAGAAAGCTGGTCGTCCACCTGGTCAGCACGGCGTTAGCCGTAACAAAAGCTCAGAGTATTCTCTACAGCTACGCGAAAAACAAAAAGTTAAGCGTATCTATGGTGTACTAGAGCGTCAGTTTGCAAACTACTATAAAGAAGCGGCGCGTAAGCGCGGTGCTACGGGTGAAAACCTACTAGCTATGCTTGAGAGTCGTTTGGATAACGTGGTATACCGCATGGGCTTTGGCTCAACTCGCGCTGAAGCACGTCAGCTAGTCAGCCATCGCACCGTTATGGTAAAAAGAGCTGGTCGTGATGAGTTTGTTCGTGTGAACATTCCATCGATCCAGTTGCAAGATGGTGATGTCATTGCTATTCAAGAGAAGTCTCGCGAACAGCTACGTATCAAAAACGCTATTGAACTAGCGTCACAACGTGGCATTCCAGAATGGCTTGATGTTGATAACAGCAAACTACAGGGCACGTTTAAGCATGCTCCAGATCGTATTGATCTACCTGCTGAAATTAACGAAAGCTTGATCGTTGAGCTATACTCTAAGTAAGTAACGTACTGCTCAATGTTATGTCTATAGCATTGAGCCATTAACGTTAATTAATCCAGATAAACAAATCGAGGTGACATCATGATGCTAAATGCAACTGAGTTTCTAACGCCGAATGCCATTAACGTGGATACGGTTAACGAGACGATTGCGAAAGTCACGCTCGAACCGTTAGAACGCGGCTTTGGTCATACCTTAGGGAATGCCCTGCGTCGCATCTTGTTATCTTCATTACCTGGTGCTGCAGTCATTGAAGCTGAGATTGATGGTGTTGACCATGAATACTCAACTTTAGAGGGTCTGCAGGAAGACGTGCTTGACTTGCTTTTGAATTTAAAAGGCTTGGCATTGACGCTTCATGACCAAAATGAAGTATTCTTGACCTTGGATAAACAAGGTCCAGGCACCATTACTGCTGCAGATATTGACTTGCCGCACAATGTAGACATTATTAACCCAGATTTAGTATTGGGTACATTGAGTGAGCGCGGTCATCTTAAGATGCGTTTGCGTGTAGTAATGGGTCGTGGATATGAGCCAGCAAATCAGCGCCGTGAAGATGGTGATACCAAAGCAATTGGTCGCTTAAAGCTTGATGCAAGCTTTAGCCCTGTGCTTCGTGTTGCCTATCAAGTAGAGAACGCTCGTGTTGAACAGCGTACTGACCTTGATCGTCTCATCATTGAGCTTGAAACTAATGGCACTATAGATCCAGAAGAAGCAATTCGTAAAGCGGCCACTATTTTACAACAACAGATTTCTATCTTTGTTGATTTAGAAGCTGAAGAAGCGCCTGAGCCTGTGAAAGAAAAAGAAGAGGTCGATCCTGTGCTATTGCGCCCTGTGGACGATCTTGAACTAACGGTTCGCTCAGCCAACTGCTTAAAAGCTGAAAACATTTACTATATCGGTGATTTGGTACAACGTTCAGAGACTGAACTTCTAAAAACCCCAAATCTTGGTAAGAAGTCATTAACCGAAATCAAAGACGTTCTTGCGTCTAAAGATTTAGAGCTTGGGATGCGCCTAGATAACTGGCCACCAGCTGACCTGCGGGTTGATGATCGCTTCTCTTATCGCAGCCGTTAAACATTAAGGATATTTGACTATGCGCCATCGTAAGAGTGGAGTCAAGCTGGGTCGTACCGGCAGTCATCGTAAAGCAATGTTCCAGAACATGACTAACTCATTATTTGAGCATGAACTGATCAAAACAACTTTACCTAAAGCTAAAGAATTGCGCCGCGTTGCCGAGCCATTAATTACTTTAGCAAAAGAAGATAGCGTTGCTAATCGCCGTTTGGCATTTAGCCGTATGCGTAGCAAAGCTATGGTAGGCAAACTATTTAGCACGCTAGGTCCTCGTTATCAAGCGCGCCCAGGTGGTTATCTACGTATCGTTAAATGCGGTCACCGTGATGGTGATAATGCGCCAATGGCTTATGTAGAGTTAGTTGATCGTGACTAATCTATAAGCAATCTGAATGTTATATAAAAAAGCGCCAATTGATTGGCGCTTTTTTGTGTTTAATCGTTTTGAGCTTGTATGATTTAAAGGAGCAAATCACTCACGTCAGCCGCGCCTTGTCTGATAATATCAGGTTGACTGTTGGTCATGTCAACGATAGTGGTCAGCTTCGTGGTTTTAATGCCGGCATTAATTAGGCCATCGACTTGATTATCTAACAGCTCTTCGATATCGAAAGGGTCATCTAAGATGTCATCACGGTCAGGTAAAATAAGTGAGCTAGTCAAGATAGGCTCATCCATCGCTTCCAGTAATGCTTGCGCGATAGGGTTGCTCGGTACGCGAATACCAATGGTCTTTTTCTTCGCGTGTGCCAATTTCTTAGGAACGTCTTTGGTGGCATTTAAAATGAAGGTGATAGGAGCAGGGGTGTGTGCCTTGAGCTGTTTGAATTGGATATTATCAACCGTGGCGTAAGTGGCAATCTCGCTTAGGTCACGGCATAATAAAGTGAATTGATGCTTATCGTCAAGAGCGCGTATATGTTTCAGTTTTTCTAGCGCGTCTTTCGCTCCCAAACGACAGCCAAATGCATAGCTCGTATCGGTTGGATAGATGATGAGCTTATCATCACGCAGCATAGCAGCGGCTTGTTCAATAAGCCGAGGTTGCGGATTTTCCGGATGAACATACAGCGTTTGCATAATGGCTCCTCGTTTATTGTTTTTCTCATTTACATTAAATAAATGGTTATTCAATACACAGTATAAAATCAAAAAGGTTTTAGATAGTAGTAGCGAGACGTTACAAATGATGGTAAATCGTTAAATGACTATTGTTATTAATAAGTCAAATGACTGTCTTTATTCATAAATAGGCCCAAAAGTGTTTTTAGTAAGGTTTGAGCATCTCTAGGTAAGCTTTGCGGCTGAGCAATATAGCTTTGCGCTTGCCGATAGACGTCACTGGCAAAAGTGCTGTGACTGCTATCAAAATCAGCGAATAGATTATCTTGGGAGACTTGAAAAGGCCGCTGACAGGCTAAGGTAAATAAGCACTCTAAAGCTTGCGGTTTGATCTCTAAGCGCTCAAACGCGTGCTGCTGAGCTTCACTACGACCGTCAGGGGCGTACCAGTAACCAAAGTCGCTAAGTTGCCGACGAGCCTTGCCTGCGATACACCAGTGGCTGATCTCATGCAAAGCACTATTAAAAAATCCATGTGCGAATTCAATACGAGCCAACTCGCCGTTATGCGCTGGAAAGTATTCAGGCTCATGACCACCGCGTACCAGTTGTACTTGCTGATCGATAAATAGCTGATTAAATAGCTGCATTAAAGCTGTAGTGGCTTTATCATCGTCTTCCAGTCGCTTTAGATCATTAGCGTCAAAGCCATTGAGATTGGTCTCAAGACTGTTGTTACTCAAGCTAGGCAAACGACCTTCATCCATAGCTAAGCCATTGAGCGCCGCTAATAGTGTATCTGCGTCATCATCAGTCAACAGAGTAGAAAATTCAGGTTGAGTATCAGTTGTAGGAATTTGTAATGTCATAAAAATAATTATATAGAAAAATAAATCGTAAAATTAGTGCTAAAAGACTAAACATAACGGGCAAAAGAATAGCTGTCAGGGCTAATGAATCGCAGTTTTTACGCTGCAAAAACAGTAACATACTAGCTCTAGTGTCCTAGCGCGCTTTCGGTTAGTATGGCAAGCAATATTATACCCCATTTTGATCAGCGAGGCCGCTTATGTCACCTTCTCAAACTAACTCTGTATCAAAGGCTGCTACTAATGATAATCAAGCGCCATCTCTTGCGCGTATACCTGAATATATTTCTTTAACTAAATGGGAAGATACTGGCTTTGAATGGCAAGGTGAGGTTGATCCTACCTCCTTTGAGCGCTTAGCCACCTCATTGACGGATGAGCATCAACAAGCTAATTTGCCACTGCACACGCATCTATATCGTCGTAATAATGTTTTACATTTATCCTTTGAGACAAAAGGCGAGGTATGGCTGCCTTGTCAACGCTGTTTGCAGCCCGTAGCTACGGCTCTGACCGATGATTATGATATTGCGCTGTTAGATGATGAGAGTCAGGCAAGCTCAATGGATGAAGAGCAAGACTATTTGCTCCTTGAGGAAATAGTTGACAACCAGACCCCTGAGCGCCTACTACCGCTTAAGAAGCTTATTGAAGATGAGCTGCTGCTCAAGATGCCTTTAGCACCAAAACATGATGATTGTGAAATGAGTGTTGAGCAGTTTGGAGAAATTCCAGAAGAAGAAGAGAGCGAAAACCCTTTTGCTGCTTTATCAGCGCTCAAAGGCAAGCTGTAGTCTTTTTTAGGCATAGGGATAGAAGAGTTTGTCACAGGGCTTTATTAATTTGACAAACCCGCGTATAATATCCCGTTTATTGCATTCTAGTAAGTCGCTGTTGGCCGCTAACCCTATCGTAATCTAAGGTTTAGTTAGACTCAATCGGCAAGTAATATAGATAGCAAACTCATTAATTTAGTACTGTGTTAAGTTTTCGTGGTTGATGTTTGATAGATCATAAGCTTAAGTCAGTATCGATTAAAGCTGAATTTTAAGCTTACCTTTTTTTAAGTATAGGAGCTATATCATGGCTGTTCAAAAAAGTCGTAAAAGCCGTTCTCGTCGTGACATGCGCCGTTCACACCACCGTATGGAAGTGGCTGAGCTTAGCGTAGATGCTACTACTGGTGAAAAACATCGTCGTCATCATATGACTAAAGACGGGTTCTATCGCGGTCGTCAGTTGTTCAAAGTTGCTCAAGACGCATAATCTATTGTTTAATAAGTAAACACATTAAATATAGTAGCTAGCTATAATGATGATAGCTGCTATTAATAATGATATTTACTGTTGAACCAGAAGATTATAAAAAAGCCAAGTTATCTTGCTATCCTACATTGTATAGCGCGGTGGCTTGGCTTTTTGTTATCTGAAATTTGATAAATTATTAACTGGTTAAGTCTATCTTAATAGCTTGTCTTTAATCGATGCAATTCATCATAGTTATAATGCTCTGAGTACAGTTGTTAACTATGATAATGAAGCTGAGCAGTGTATAGTTTGCTCATGGTTATTTTGAATCACGAATAAACAAGTTATTAATACAGACGATGAGCGGCTAAAATCAGTTATGATAACTAGAATGTTTATTATATTTGCTTATTGTTAAAAGCGCTTTTAATCACTAAGGAATATTGGCTATGGCATTAACGCCTGATACGATAACAACAAAACCCCGTATTGCAATTGTCTTTCCTGGGCAAGGTGCGCAAGCAGTCGGTATGACCGCAGAGCTCAGCGAGATTTATCCGCAGATTCGTGATACTTTCGCTGAGGCCAGCACCGCGCTGGGAGAGGACTTGTGGGCGATTTGTCAGGATGAAGAAAAGCTAAACCAGACGCAATATACTCAGCCAGCTCTATTAGCTGCGAGTATCGCCATTTGGCGTATCTTACAAGAAAAGCTGACTGAAGCGAATATTGCTCCTTGCTACTTAGCAGGGCATTCTCTTGGAGAGTACAGCGCATTGTGTGCTTCTGGAGTGCTTAGTTTCGCTGATGCAATACAGCTAGTACATACACGTGGTCAGTTAATGCAAGAAGCAGTCGCCGGTATCGATACCGCTATGGCGGCGGTATTGGGTCTCGAAGATAGCCGCGTTAAAACCTTATGTGAGCAAGCGACTGAGCATGTGGACGACGCTATCGTCAACGCTGCAAACTTCAATAGTCCGGGGCAAGTGGTAATCTCAGGCAATGCTCTTGGCGTTGCTGCTGTCATCGACAAAGTACAAAATACGGGCAAAAAAGCTATTCCTCTTAAAGTAAGCGTGCCTTCGCATTGCGCTTTAATGGAACCGGCTAGCCAAGCGCTAGCTGAAGCTTTGGCAGCTATTAATTTTGATCAAGCGACGATTCCGGTTATTCAAAACCGTCATGCACGGGTTGAAACCAGTTCACCCGGCATTAAGCAAGCTTTGACTGAGCAGCTCAGTGAAGCAGTGTTATGGTCAAAGACTATGCAAGAGCTCGCGGATAAACAAATCAATATTCTAATTGAATGTGGCAGCGGTAACGTACTGAGTAATTTGGCCAAGCGTCAAGCGCAGCCTATTACGAGCTATCCAACGGATAAGCCTGCCCGCCTTGATAAATTAGTGGAGGCATTATCATGAGTCGCACGATTACTTTAGTTTCTGGTGCTAGCCGAGGCATAGGCAAGGCTGTTGCCAAACGCTTTGCAAAAGAAGGTCACTTTGTCATTGGTACCGCAACGACTGAGAAAGGGGCCGCCCTTATTGATGATTATTTGCATGACTCTGGCGGTATAGGCCGTGTGTTAGATGTCCGCGATCCTGAGCAGATTGATAAGCTGTTTGAAGAGATCGAGAGTGTTTATGGCGCCGTACAAGTATTGGTCAATAACGCAGGTATTACCAAAGATGGCTTACTGATGCGCATGAAAGATGAGGATTGGGAAAGTGTTATTGATACTAACCTCACCTCCGTATACCGTATGAGTAAACGTGCGATTCGCGGTATGATGAAAGCGCGCCGTGGCCGTATTATTAATATTAGCTCAGTGGTCGCCAAGATGGGTAATGCTGGACAATCCAACTATGCAGCGACTAAAGCAGGTCTGGAAGGTTTTAGTCGTACTTTAGCGCGCGAGATTGGCTCACGACAAGTCACTATCAATTGTGTGGCGCCTGGTCTGATCGAAACAGATATGACCGATGAGCTTGACGAGCGGCTACTCAACTCTATGTTAGATGCTGTACCTATTGGCCGCTTAGGTCAACCAGAAGATATCGCCGCTGCCGTACTGTTTTTAGCAGGTGATGAGGCCAGCTATATCACAGGAGCGGTCATTCCAGTCAATGGCGGCATGTACATGTAATAAACAGCACAAAAAAGCTAAATACTAAAAGATTACATTAGCACTATAAAAAATTGTGTGAACGAGTGTAAACTCTAATAAATGCTGTTATAATAACGGACACTTTTAGGCCAAACCCCTGTATTATAGCAATTGGTTACTCGGGCTAAGACTGACAACGATATTGGGTTATCTGTACCAGCCCTCACTATCGTAGTCCAACCGAGTCCTTAACACCTTAGATAATTGCTATAATTCTCAAATTGATAGACACCAAGGAGTACTCTACATGAGCAATAATGATATTGAGCTAAGAATAAAATCTGCCGTAGCAGAGCAGTTAGGTATGAATGTTGAAGATATCAAAAATGAAGCTTCTTTCATGGAAGACTTAGGCGCTGATTCTTTAGATTTAGTTGAGCTAGTCATGTCTTTTGAAAGTGATTTTGGTATCACTATCCCTGATGAAGACTCAGCAGAGTTGACTACAGTGCAAAAAGCCATTGATTATGTACAAGCTCAGCTATAATTAGGTTTTTTTAACCTGTCATTAGCTAATTGTTACGCCGTTTATCTTAATAGATAAGCGGTTTTTTTTTGTTTTATGTTTGCTATCGTAAACTGGTAGCATGTTTAGCTTATCTTCTAAATGACATAAGTTTTCATAAGCTTAACATTACTCAACATACCGCTACTACCCAAAGCTATTGTCTTTGTTATACTCATTAAGTACACAACAAACAATAATATTTAAGGAGTAATTAGATGGGAATGTTCAGTTTCGCAAAAGATATTGGTGATAAAATTTTTAATCGTGATGATGACAAGCACGATGCAAAAAAAGAAACAAAAGCAGATGCCAATACCCCAGTAAAAGATAGCGAACCATCGGCTCAATCGGTGGCCAATATTTTACTGCGCCGTATTCAGCAGCAGAATTTGCAAATCAGCAATCTGAAAGTCAAATATAATGGTTCTACTGATACCGCTGAGATCAGTGGTAATGCAAAGACTCAAGCGGATCGCGAAAAAGCCATTATCGCTATCGGTAACGTACAAAACGTGGCCAAAGTTATTGACAATATCGATATCGAAGAAGATGCACCAGAATCGACGATGTATACGGTTAAATCAGGGGACAGCTTATCTAAAATCGCACAAGACGTTTATGGCTCATCGAGTGATTATATGAAAATATTTGAAGCCAATAAGCCTATGTTATCTGATCCAGATAAAATATATCCCGGTCAAGTACTACGCATCCCTAAGCCATAATAATGTTTTTAGTTAGAATTTAGCTAATATAATAGTTAACGATAGATAGTACAAAGACGCCTTTTACATAGTAAGAGGCGTTTTTTCTTACGTTTGTTTTGAAGTAGAACGGTTACTATCGGCTAGTTTGCTAATCTAATAACTTGCTCTTCTATAGCCCAGTGTATATGCTCGTCCAATATGTCATTGTGCACACCAAGCTTGGATTTTAATTGCTCGATATTATTTTTTCTAGCGTTAGCATTGCCTAGGCCGATAGCGATATTACGTAGGAAGTTCACGTAGCCTGTACGCCTAAGCGGACTGCCTTGCGTGTATTGTAAAAAATCGGCTTCGCTCCACTGCCACAGCTCAAGCAGACTACTGCTATCGAGTTTGTGCCTTGGAGCAAAGTCCTCAACGGTCGTAATCTTGGCGTAACGATTCCACGGGCATATTAGCTGACAATCATCGCAGCCAAACACGCGGTTACCAATAGCACGGCGATATTTAACATCGATAACACCGTCATGCTCAATGGTCAAATAAGAGATACAAGCTGCTGCATTAAGCTCATGCGGAGCTACGATTGCCTTAGTAGGGCAGATATCAATACAAGCCTGGCAGCTACCGCAATGCGCTGTAATCGGCTGATCATCAGGCAGCTCTAGACTAATGAACAGCTCGCCTAATACAAAAAAAGAACCGGCTTGTTTATTGAGCAGTAACGTATGCTTACCGGTCCAGCCCAGTCCAGCTGCATCGGCGATGGGTCTCTCAAAAATAGGCGCAGAATCACTAAAAGGCCGAAAGACGAAGTCGTTATCTGCACCGATATCAGCTCCAATCGCTAAATGCCTCCATTCCGGCAGCATCGCTTCTATTCTCAGAGCCAACTGTTTGAGGCGACTACGCATGGTCTTGTGATAGTCGCGCCCGCGAGCATAGCGCGCGATAATACCCTGATTTGGGCGATCCTCATCTTCAACGGTGCGCGGTTTAGGGGCATCAGTCAAGTAGTTCATACGCACACTAATAATAGTCTTAGCGCCTTCTACTAACTGTTCAGGATGAGCGCGTAGATGATGGTTGCCATGCATAAACTGCAACTGCCCTTCATAACCTTTGGCGAGCCAAAGCTGCAACTGTTCAAGCTGCTGCGCAAACAAAGGATGCTGTACGGATATAAATCCGCAATCTGCGAACCCTAAATCCTGCGCTTGCGCTTTAATCCACTGCTTTATCTCTTTAGGTGAGGTAAAGGTAGGTTGGTCAGTGCTAGGTATCAGGGTGGGAGATGATTTCATAGGCTAAGATAATTGGCTGAGATAGAGGGATGAGTGAACGAGTTCTAGAAAGCTATTATGCCATGACAAGCGAGCTAACCCAAAAAAGATAGCACAATACTGATGATATCCATACAGAAGCCGTCGCCGGCATTTGCTACCCTTATTAGCATCTCTTTGTACTCTAAACCATATAAGGATTATTTATGTCTACCACTAAAGAGTTGCTTTCGAGTTCCGCAACGATGCCCATCGCTTTGTATAACAGCCAGCAAGTCTATGCTATGGAGCAAGAATGGTTTGCCAAAGGCTATAGCAGTTTTGCTCTGATGCAGCAGGCGGCTTGGCAGATGACGCAGCGTATTATAAACATCGAAGATAGCATGCAAAGTAAAAAAAACCGCTGGCTGAGTTATGATAATGTTCACCTCGCTACTCAGCAGTACAATAGAGGTAAACGCGCCATTATTTGGGTGGGACGAGGTAATAATGGCGGTGATGGTTGGCTGATTGCTTTATATTTGCAGCAAGCGGGCTGGCAAGTCAAAGTCATGACTGTTGGCATGACAGCTATCGACAAGGGCGATAATTATAACGCTAAAAATAGCGAGAAGGAGACAGAGCAGATCAGTGATGCCCTTAAAGCCCAACGCTTGGCATTAACCAGTGGTTGCTCTTATCTATGTTTTGAAGACCAGGGGTTTGAAGATCAGGAGTTTGGTGAAGGTAACTTATCCAGAGCTGATGTCTATATCGATGCTATCTTCGGTATCGGTCTGGATCGCGCACCAACAGGTATTTATCAGCAAGCGATTACCACTTTTAATCAACTGACTGAGTGTGACCGTGCTTTGGTGGTGGCGGTAGATATTCCTAGTGGTCTTGTGGCCTCAACAGGGCAAGTATTTGATCATTTGGCAATACGCGCTGATATTACTTTATGCCTTGTCGCGCGCAAGCTAGGCTTACATACCAAAGATGGTAAAGATTATACTGGTGAAGTTTTGGATATCCCGCTCATACCTATCAGCTCCATAACGCCTGTAGCTACTTTATTGAAGACCGCTTACGCCTTAGCGCCGCGCCAGCAAAACAGCTATAAAGGCAGTTATGGTCACGTTCTAGTGATAGGTGGCAACCGTATAGACGGCTCGCAAGGCATGGGCGGTGCGGCAATTTTATCCGCTTCTAGTGCGATGGCAACTGGAGCTGGCAAAATAACAGTAGCCTGCCATGACGCTTTTCATGGGGCGTTACTGACGTCATTACCTGATGCAATGACTATCGATCTGCACGATGTTAAGGGTGTCAAAACCTTGATTAAAGATGCTAGCGTTATCGCTATAGGCATGGGACTTGGCCGAGATGATAAAGCCAAAGACTTATTTGTCGTTTATGTTACCGCTAGCATTGAAGCAGATAAAGCTATGGTCATCGATGCGGATGGCTTATACCATTTGGCGACTTTGCAGAGGGAGAAGCATAACTTAATTAAAAAGTTAAAGGCGCACAGCAATCGGCATAAAGTGTACTTAACACCGCATAGTGGTGAGGCGGCGAGACTGTTAGATAAAAAGATTAGCGAAATAGAAGAAGATCGCTTAACCGCCATTAAGCACGGCGCTGACAAGTATGGCGGTGATTGGGTACTAAAAGGGGCAGGGACGCTGATATTAGAGCAGAATCTAAACGATAAACATAGTAAAGCTAAATCGAAAGTTTATGTTTGCGCTACTGGCAATGCCGGAATGGCAACGGCGGGTATGGGTGATGTGCTATCAGGAGTATGTGCAGGACTGATAGCACAGTTGGATTTAGCTGATGAAGCGCGAAGTCTCAGACAGGCAGTGGTCATTCATGGCTTAGCAGGAGATACCTTATTGAAACTAGGTATGAATGATAATTGTCGCTCATCACTGTTGATAGGGCAGCGCGGCATGCAAGCACAAGATATGCCAGCCGCCGTTCGTCATGTGATCCAGGGCTTAGCCGTTTAGACTGCGGCAGCGTGGCCTAATTGTGAGCGTATAAAACGATTTAGCCACAATACTGGTTAATCGCTTGTTGTACTCGCTCGCGCTTAAGCTCAATCTCACGGCTATCTAAGTATTCGCGCTTACCACTAGCGTCCATCTCATAGATGCGTCCACCCACATTGAGATTGGTTAGGTTATTACGTAGCGATTGGCAGCGCTGAGCATTGGCATTGGCTTCTTGAGCTTTAATACGAGCCTCAAGCTGCTCAACTCGCTGTGCTTCAGCGTCTTTAGGAATAGTATCTGGACTGTCACTTGTTCTATTAGCCATTTGACCAGCATCGGTTTGGCGACCATCACTGCGAAACTCAATCATCTCGATATTTTTGCCATTTTGCGGAGGATGTTGGCTATATTTGATCTCCCCATGCGCTCCAATCGACTTATAAACCTGAATCGCATGACTGGCATTCATAGATAATAATAAAATACTGCAAGTCAGCAAGCCAAAAACAAGCTTAGAAGCGATAGTTGTCAAGGGGACGTAAGCCATTATCAGAATCCTTTTTGCCAATGAAAAAACAGGGAGTGTTTATCTATCGATATCTATATGAGTATCAAAGCCTAGCCACATTATACATAATTAAAAAAACTTAGCTCAATTTAATAAAAACCTTCAAAACATAATACCAAAGATTTTGTTTCAAAGGCTATTTTAAAACTTATAGTTGGGCTCGGGCTTCATAAGTTTCTCTTGACAATAATAACTAAAACAGTGACTATAATAACAGTTGGTCAGTGAGCGGCATTTATAATTTTGCCGTAGCACTTGAAAATAAAGTCTATTAGGATGCTTATCGGCGGCTTAATAGTTTTGTTTTCTTTGTGACAATAGCAAAGCAAGGATAGCGGTCATCTATTGGCCTATTGTTGTTTGTGCTATTTGTCTCCGGACTTATCGGTCTACAATGACTAAGATAACTTTATTATTTTTACACCTTTACCGACGCATCGGTTTGTTGCCATAAATAATGGCGTATGAATGTTACAAACTGATTTTGATGCTGCAAAATTTAAAGCTAGATAGCTTACGCAAAGACACTAAGACGCAATCGTAATAATGATTATTAGTGAGTTTAAACTCTTTTATCTTTGGTGATTAAGTGACCTATTAGCCTTTATTGTAGTAACGCTTTATTGGTATTTGGTTAGTACTTGAATAATAGAAAGCCTCTTTTATAGATGCACTCGCATCTAGTCATCATATATCGATATACCTCCTCACAAAACTGACCTTAAAATGGCTGTGTTCAAGTAGCAAGCTGCTTTATGCTTTTTATAAAGCCGAGCTGTTTTTGCATAGTGAGTAGATACTCTTCTATGGACAAAGATAAGCACAATCTTGGGTAGTAGATTAAAGCATATAAGTTCTTATGCCCTGATCTATACTCATAAAAGCTGCATCTGCGCTGTAAATAAAGGTGATGATAGTGACGCAAACTACGCAAAGTCCGAATATGACCGGACACACGCAAACGGCTAACGCCGCCAAACATTTTGAAGAAAAGCAGCAGCAGCTTGCTGAGCATGAGCCTGTCATGCTCTCTGGTGCTGAGATGCTGATACAAGCGCTAACTGATGAAGGCGTCAAGTATATCTTCGGTTATCCCGGTGGCGCGGTCCTACATATCTATGATGCCCTGTTCCAACAGGAAGCTATTGAGCACATCTTAGTGCGTCATGAGCAAGCGGCCGGCCATATGGCCGATGCCTACTCGCGAGTGACGGGTAATACGGGTGTTGTACTTGCAACTTCAGGCCCAGGCGCGACCAATACAGTAACGGCTATTGCTACGGCCTTTATGGACTCAGTGCCGATGGTAGTGATCTCAGGGCAGGTACCTAGTAGCCTAATCGGTGAAGACGCATTCCAAGAGACTGACATGGTTGGCGTCTCGCGTCCAATCGTCAAACATAGCTTCCAAGTGCGTCATGCTAGCGAAATCCCAACCATCGTCAAAAAAGCCTTCCATATCGCAAGCTCAGGTCGTCCGGGTCCTGTCGTTATCGATGTGCCAAAAGACATGACAGCGCCAAGCGAAAAATACGTTTATGAGTACCCAGAATCGGTATCAATGCGCTCTTATCAGCCTTCACAAAAAGGTCATGGCGGTCAGATCAAACGAGCGGTTGAGACTTTATTAGCTGCGAAGCGCCCAGTAGTCTACTCAGGGGGTGGCGTAATTTGGAGTAACGCCTATGAGGAGCTTCGCGATCTTGCGCATCGTCTGAATCTACCCGTAACCAATACACTGATGGGCTTGGGTGCTTTTGATGGTACTGACGAGCAGTTTCTAGGGATGCTCGGTATGCATGGTACTTATGAAGCCAATATGAGTATGCATCACGCTGACGTTATCCTCGCAGTAGGCGCACGTTTCGACGATCGTGTTACCAACAATGTCAAAAAATTCTGCCCGAATGCGACGATTATTCATATCGATATCGATCCGGCTTCTATCTCAAAGACTATCTTCGCTCATATTCCTATCGTTGGTGATGTCAAATCCGTCTTGACTGATATGCTTGAGAGCGTAGGGAATGATAAGGAGCTTGATCAGCCTGCATTAACTGATTGGTGGTCACAGATAAATGAGTGGCGTAAGCGTCATGGCCTACGTTATGACACGAGCACTGAAAACGGTATTAAGCCGCAAAGCGTGGTACAAGCTTTAGATAAAGTAACCAATAGCAACGCTATTATCACAAGCGATGTCGGTCAGCATCAGATGTTTGCTGCCCTTTATTATACCTATAGAGAGCCGCGTCAATGGCTAAACTCAGGTGGCCTTGGCACAATGGGTGTGGGTCTGCCTTATGCTATGGCAGCTAAGCTGGCTTGTCCAGATCGCGACGTGGTGTGTATCACCGGCGAAGGCTCTATTCAGATGAATATCCAAGAGCTATCGACTTGCTTACAGTACAATCTGCCCGTCAAAATCTTGAATATCAATAATGCGCAGCTTGGCATGGTTAAGCAGTGGCAGGACATGCTATATGAAGGTCGTCATGCTCAGTCTTATATGAATTCTTTACCCGATTTTATAAAACTCGCTGAGAGCTACGGGCATGTCGGTATAAAGATTACCGATCCTGAAACCATGGAAGCACAAATAGCAGAAGCTATGGCGATGACTGATAAGCTAGTATTTATCGACGTCTATGTTGATCGTAATGAACACGTCTATCCGATGCAAGTTGCCGGACAGACAATGCGTGATATGTGGCTAACCAAAGGAGAGCGTACTTAATGCAACAACCACATCTGATCTCGGTATTAATGGAAAACGAAGCAGGGTCGTTGTCGCGATTGGTCGGCTTATTTTCGCAGCGCGGCTATAATATCGAAACCTTGAACGTCGCCCCAACCGATGATTCCACTATCTCGCGTTTGACGCTAACGACGATTACTTCTCCAGAAAAAATAGAGCAAATTACTAAGCAGTTGCATAAGCTCATTGAAGTCGTTAAAGTGCTTAACCTATCAGAAACGGTTCACGTTGAGCGTGAGCTGATGCTAATTAAAGTACGCGCGACCGGCAATGTCCGTGAAGAGATTAAGCGTAGCGCCGATATCTTTCGCGCGCAGATCGTTGATGTCAATGCTAGCTTATACACTATTCAAATCGTTGGTGATAAAGCCAAGCTTGACGGTTTCATCGACACTATTGGTCGTGAGCGCGTGCTTGAAGTCGTCCGCTCTGGCGTAATAGGCATTGCCCGCGGCGAAAAAACGCTAAGTGTATAAAAACTATTAAGTTTTGCTGTCTAAACTAACACTGTCAGTTATTACTATTTAAAAGGTGATAACTCAATATTCACAATAAGCTTATAGCGTACAATTATTAAAAAGATTGGCGATGCTATAAGCATTTACTAGCCATGGCTCTCCATGATTAAGGAAAAGGACTCTGTATGAACGTTTTTTATGATAAAGACTGTGATTTATCTATCATCCAAGGTAAAAAAGTCGCCATTATCGGTTACGGCTCACAAGGCCATGCTCACGCGTTAAACTTGCAAGATTCAGGCGTAGACGTCACAGTTGGTCTACGTGCCAACTCTAGCTCCAGAAAAAAAGCTGAAAACGCTGGGCTAAAAGTTGCAGAAGTAGCTGAAGCGGTAAAGGCCGCTGATGTAGTAATGATTCTGACGCCTGATGAGTTCCAAAAAGAGCTCTATAATAATGAGATCGAGCCGAATATCAAAGAAGGCGCAACATTAGCGTTCGCTCACGGTTTTGCGATTCACTATAATCAAGTGGAGCCACGCAGTGATCTTGATGTCATTATGGTCGCGCCAAAAGCGCCTGGTCATACGGTGCGTAACGAGTTCACTAAAGGCGGCGGTATTCCTGATCTCATCGCTATCTATCAAGATGCTTCAGGTCAAGCCAAGCAGTTGGCCCTATCTTACGCTGCAGGCGTAGGTGGTGGTCGTTCAGGCATCATCGAGACCACATTCAAAGATGAAACTGAAACGGATCTATTCGGTGAGCAAGCAGTCCTTTGCGGTGGCGCAGTAGAGCTAGTAAAAATGGGCTTTGAGACGCTTACTGAAGCCGGTTATGCGCCAGAGATGGCTTATTTTGAGTGCTTACATGAGCTCAAGCTTATCGTTGATCTGATGTATGAAGGCGGTATCGCTGATATGAACTACTCTATCAGTAACAACGCTGAGTACGGCGAGTATGTAACGGGCACCGAAGTCATCAATGAGCAATCACGCGAAGCGATGCGTAATGCGCTAAAACGCATCCAGTCAGGCGAGTATGCGAAAATGTTTATCTCTGAGGGCGCGACGAACTATCCGTCAATGACTGCCCGTCGTCGTAACAACGCTGAGCATCAAATCGAGATTACTGGCGCTAAATTGCGCGGTATGATGCCTTGGATCGGTGGTAATAAAATTATCGACAAAGATAAAAACTAAAACTCAATTCAATGAGTTATCTCTGTAGTTTTAAAGTCTGATTTTTGAGATTTTAGTTTTATTAAAAACATTAACCCATGTTATCAGCTTGATAGCATGGGTTTTTTATAAATAGAAGGTTTATAGGCGAGCAAAAGAGGTGTCTAATCTAGCAATGAGCTTGAAAACTAATTGGGATTGCCTCATATAAACACTCACCTTAGTCTTTGAACCTGTTTTTTATAAAGCACGATATATTATATAAAGGGTTACTGTATACCTCGTAACTGTTGACCTAAGCGCGTCTCTCTAGACTAAGCGTAAAATAAGCCAAAATTAAATCTCATTCCCAAATTATAGGTTGTGTTGTGCAATTATCAAATCTAGACTGGCTAACGCCGCAGTTCGCATATATTACTCTTAGCGCCGTAGTCGCTGTTCTGATTTGGATCGAGTGCTCAATGCTCAAGCGTAGTGACGGTAAGCTCCCTAAGTCAGCGCTCTTTAAGTTCAGCTCATTTGCAGATACCGCCTGGTTTTTTGTCTCAACAATCGCCTTATACGCCATAGATTTAGCGCCACTTGCTGTGGCTGTGCCAGCCGCTTATGGCATCTATACCGTCTTTGGCTGGATATATGGCACCCGACTGCTTAAGCGTAAAGGCATTCCAGACTCACCCTCAGATTTGGTCGTACCGGTTAAATATATAGCCTATAGCCAATCTTTTGCGCTGATATTCTTTGCTTTGTGCTTACTGGTATTAGCTTCTCCTTGGCTACCTATAGCAAATTAAATCTCCTTTATTATTTATGGACATAAGACTGACTCATTGGCAAGTAAAAGTTTACAAAAATTTCTAATTTAACCTGTTACTACTAATAAAAGCTGCTATAATCAAAGAATACTCGTAGGCTGTAAGCCAATAACTGTAAGCAATCGCTAAGATAAATTACGGTGTTTGGTTAAAGGTTTTCCTCCGAAGGTAGATGAGTATTTATCAATTAATCGGTGATGACCTATGTCTCACCAATCGTTTAAGAGTTAGGAAAAATTATGTCTGATAAAGTTGAAGGCACCGTAAAGTGGTTTAATGAAGCTAAAGGCTTTGGTTTCATCGCACAAGATAATGGTGGACAAGATGTATTCGCTCATTACAGCGCTATCCAAGGTAGTGGTTTCAAAACTCTAGCTGAAGGCCAAAAAGTATCATTTGTTTTAGGTGAAGGCCAAAAAGGTCCCCAAGCTGAGCAAATCGAAGCACTTTAAGTGTATTTCCTGTAAGTAACGACTGAGACTCAGTCAATCTTACTTGTAAATTTACACGCACAGATTACTATGTTGTGATAACAACAACCCTATTGTTTAGACTGTATAGCAAAAGCAACCTCTGATAAGGTTGCTTTTTTTTGTCTAAATTTTGGATGAGTTCTATAAGCGATTGTTGATAAATAGCTAAACGCTTTTTTGAAGAAACATCGTCTTTAAGAAACATCGTTACTTACCAATGTTCAACAGCTTAAGAGACATAATAAAAAGAAAGTAACAAGGAAAACTCGATTGATATCTTACAATGAGTGTCATCTATAAAGTCAAAACTACTTGGATAAGAATATGGACTGGCAAACTTGGTTTTCGATTGATTGGCAACAAGTTGTCGGCATAGCGCTGTCAGTCATGGGGTTTTATTTCTTTCTGATATTATTTACTCGCATTGTCGGCTTACGGAGTTTCTCAAAGTTATCGAGCTATGATCTAGCTATGACTATTGGTATTGGTAGTATTTTGGCTTCTACCGTATTGTCAAAATCGACTTCGCTACTTCAAGGCGTGTTCGCCATTGGTATGCTGTTCACGTTGCAAGCGCTACTTTCTATTGTTAGACGAAAGTTCAAATCCTTTAAAGCGCTTATAGATAATCAGCCTATTATTTTGATGGCGAATGGAGAGTATCTTTATAATAATTTAAAACAAGCAAAATTAAGCGAGAATGATATCAAGCAAATTCTTCGTAAAAATGGTATAAAATCTAAAACGGAAGTTTTTGCAGTAATTATGGAAACAACAGCTGATATAAGCGTCATAAAAACCAGTGATACAAGTCCTGACTGGTCACTATTTGATGATATTCGGGATAATAAAATCTTGGTAACAGCCTACGATAACGGCATTGAGCAGAAAGGTAGGGTTGAGATATTTTCGAAATAATAACAAAAAGTTAAGCAATTCGTTGGTGACTGATGCTATAAAGGGTACTAATAACAAGGCTTTAGAAAAAGTAGTAAGTCCATTATAATTTCAATTATAGTATTTATCCAAATGCTTATAAATTTATGACCCATTATTCACGGCGTCATCTTGACCTAAAAGCCTTGCTCACGCAAGATAGTCGGGTCTTATAAGCTAAGTGTAAACATTCATCACAGTTCAGCTTACTTACTATAGTGAACTTTGTGTCAAAGGTAAGATTAATAAAAGTAAGATTCATAATAGCCATCAATGAATGGCTTTAATTCATAATATTCATAAACGAGGAACGTATGAAAGCATTAGTCGCGGTCAAGCGTGTCATTGATTATAACGTAAAAGTTCGTGTCAAAGCCGATAATTCAGGTGTAGACTTATCAAACACTAAAATGTCTATCAACCCATTTGATGAAATCGCTGTAGAAGAGGCGGTACGCCTAAAAGAAGCAGGCGTCATTGATGAGATCATCGTCGCTTCAATCGGACCAAAAGAGTCACAAGAGCAGATCCGTGCAGCTCTAGCACTAGGTGCTGATCGTGGTGTACTTGTTCAAACTGACGAGAAGCCATACCCATTACAAGTGGCCAAAATCCTAAAGAATATCGCTGAAAGCGAGAGTACAGATATCATCTTGTTAGGTAAGCAAGCAATTGATGACGACAACAACCAAACGGGCCAGATGTTAGCGGCGCTAATGGGCGTGGGTCAAGGTACTTTCGCTTCAGAGGTCAAAGTAGAAGGCGACAAAGTAAACGTCACTCGTGAGATTGATGGCGGTCTGCAAACGGTTGCTTTAGATCTACCTGCTATTATTACTACTGACTTGCGTCTAAACGAGCCACGCTACGCTAAGCTACCAAACATTATGAAAGCGAAGAAGAAGCCACTTGACGAAAAAACGCCAGCTGATTTTGGCGTAGACATGGCCTCTAAGCAGCAGATCACTAAAGTTGAGCCGCCAGCAGAACGCAAAGCCGGTATCACTGTGAAGTCTGTAGATGAGTTGGTTGATAAGCTAAAAAATGAAGCTAAAGTAATCTAATTTAAACTATAGATTTGGCAGAGTGATAGGCATGAATTCTCTCAAAATATAACTTCTTATAAGTTTTCTTATAAGACAGAGACTAGAGAATAAGACGTATCACAGAAGCTGCCATCATAGATATTAAAGCACATAAACGATTACGCGAATATATAAAGGATAAGAACAATGGCCATTTTGGTATATGCAGAACATGACAATGCCAGTCTAAAAAAGGCAACCTTAAATACTATTGCCGCTGCGAAACAGATAGGTGATGACGTTCATGTACTAGTTGCTGGCAGTAGCGCACAAGCAGCTGCTGATGAAGCGGCAAAAGCTGAAGGCGTCAGCAAAGTCTTGTTAGCGGATAATGCCGCTTACGAGCATCAACTAGCAGCAAACGTTGCGCTATTGGTAGCGGATATCGCTGGCGATTACAGCCATATCGTTGCCGCTGCTACCACAACCGGTAAGAACTTCATGCCTCGCGTTGCAGCGCTACTTGACGTTAGCATGCTGTCTGAGATCTCAGCAGTAGTAGATGCACAAACCTTTGAGCGTCCTATCTATGCCGGTAACGCGACTGCAACGGTGAAAACCTCTGAAGAAAAAGTAGTCTTAACTGTACGTACGACTGCTTTTGATCCAGTAGCAAGTGAAGGTGGTTCAGCTACCGTTGAAACTATCGATAATGTACAAGATGCAGGTAAGTCAAGCTTTGTTAATGAAGAAATGGCCGCCTCAGATCGTCCAGAGTTGACTTCAGCAGGTATCGTCATATCTGGTGGTCGTGCCTTGGCAAATGGTGAAAACTTCACTAAATACATTGAGCCTCTAGCGGATAAACTGGGCGCTGCTATCGGTGCATCACGTGCCGCTGTAGACGCAGGCTATGTTCCAAACGATATGCAGGTCGGTCAAACAGGTAAGATCGTTGCGCCGCAACTGTATATCGCCGCTGGTATCTCTGGTGCAATTCAGCATTTAGCAGGTATGAAAGACTCTAAAGTTATCGTGGCGATCAATAATGATCCAGAAGCGCCTATTGCTAGCGTTGCTGATTACTTCTTAGAAGCGGATCTATTCGAAGCTTTACCTGAATTGACTAGCAAAGTATAAGGCTTAAACCCTCATACTATCAATATACTTAATTTGCATTACACGAGCCCTGCTATGATATAGCGGGGCTTTTTATTAGGCTGAGTTTTTATTGTGAGATAAGTTGATAGTTTATAAAAACACGCCCTAAACCTAAGTGTTATTGGTTAGGGCAGGGTTATTGGATACAGGCTTTGTTTAGTCTAATATATGACTCTATAATGCTATTAAGATAATTTTCATGGACGAGAGGAGAAAGAGTAAGTATGAATGCAATTTTACAATTAGAACCCACTTGGCAGCAGTGGATCGCAAATAATATAGATCGCGGCGTTGCCTATCATAAAATCATTAACACGCTTTTTGAAAGAGGTTTTTATGGCGCAGCTTATGAGCTGATGTCGCAGCAATCAGGTACTATCAATCTCCCTTATATGGATATGAGTCATAACTCGATAGTTCTGCCGGATAAGACTGTTAGACTGGCATCGACTTTTTACCCTCCCTTTGTCGCTGTTATTGAGAGCTTCTTAAGTCATAAAGAATGTGATCAACTGATAAGCAGTACTGAAGGGAAAATGCGAGACTCTCGAGTTGTAAGCCCTGTCGATGGTACTTTTGCAGAGCACGATGCTAGAACCAGTAAAAGCTACGGCTTTCAACGCGGCGCTACGCCATTGATAACGACGATAGAAAATAGGATAGAAGCCTTATTACATTGGCCAGTGGTTCATGGTGAAGGGTTACAGGTTTTACAATATAGTAAGGGCCAAGAGTATCGCCCACATTATGATTTTTTTGATCCTAAAAATGAAAATTATCAAAAAAATATCGGTAAAGGCGGCCAACGCGTAGGTACTTTGCTGATGTATCTATCGGATGTAGAGGCTGGCGGCGGTACTAACTTTCCTAAGATAAATTTAGAAGTCAGACCCAAAAAAGGAATGGCATTATATTTTGCTAATACCAAGTTTGACGGTAGTATTGAACCTTTGAGCCTACACGCTGGCATGCCGGTGAGTAAAGGCACGAAGTTTTTAGCCACTAAATGGCTACGAGCGAACCCATATGTCAGCTAGTTATCGCTTGAAACCATAAGAGGTTAGGGATTTTAGCTATACTGTCTTTGCCGCAAAGTCTCGTATAGGCATAGCGACCCTGCGATAGCCACATTCAAGCTCTCTTGACCGTTGGGCTGCGGTAGCGCGATAGAGGTCGCGCACTGCATCAGCTCATCGCTAACCCCTTGACCTTCGTGACCCATAATCCAAGCAAGAGGCTTGCGCAAATCATGCTGATAGATAAGAGTATTGGTATGGGAGCTAGTGGCTAACAGCGGCACTTTGACTTTTTCTAGAATATTCTCAATACTCAAACCCTCAAAAATATCAAGTGCGAACTGAGCCCCCATGCCAGCTCGTAAGGTCTTAGGGGACCAAGCTTGGGCAGTAGCGGTAGTGCAGAGCACAGTATTAATACCCACAGCCGCTGCGGTACGTAGCAAAGTCCCGACATTGCCGCTATCTTGTACATCGTTTAGTATCAAACAATCCTCAGTAACAGACGACAGCTCAGGGCTAGGTATATCAATAATGGCCATAATATCGATACCCGCGCCTAAACTACGGATGCTGGCGTATAAAGAGTCGGATAAAACGGCAATGCTGGTATAAGTGGGCAAACGTCTGAGCACTTGCTGAACTTCTGGGTGCTGTTGCATGGACTCTGCTAATAACACTTGTACTAGCGGATAATCACTACGTAATACCGCATCTAGCAAATGTACGCCTTCGATGACAGTCTGACGCTGTTTTTTGCGCTGGCGAGCTTGAGTAAGTAGCGCCTTTGCTAGCTTTACCGCTTGGTTCTTATCCGAGGTAATGCGCTCGATAGGTCTGAGGGTCATAATCAATAACTTAAGTTAAGGGAACAATTTAAATAAAGACGAAAGACGGCAAAGCAAAAGCTGCAACTAAGCTAGCTGACCTTATTGATTATCTTGCGCTGAGTGTAGCTGTTTTACGTAATCCACTTCGTTTTTGCTACCGAGCACCACCGGTACGCGCTGATGAATATCGGTGGGTTCAATATCTAAGATACGTGTAACGGCATCTGTTGCCATACCGCCCGCTCGCTCTATGAGTAAGCTCATCGGATTGGCTTCATACATTAAGCGCAATTTACCGGCCTTGTTAGGATCTTTACTATCGAATGGATAGGTAAACAGACCACCGCGGCATAAGATCCGGTGCACATCGCCGACCATTGCTGCCACCCAGCGAGTATTAAAATCGCGGCCGCGTTCGCCAGTCTTGCCAGCGATCAGCTCGTCAATATACTGCTGCATAGGCGGCTGCCAGTAGCGATAGTTAGAGGCGTTGATAGCATACTCGCTAGTATCCGCATCGATTTGCACCTGGTCTGCTATCAGAAGATAATCACCAGTGTCTGGGTCTAGACTGAACATAACAACGCTATCGGCAATGGTGAGTGCTAATACGGTAGACGTACCATATAACAAATAACCAGCGGCTAATTGTTTATTGCCGGCTTGCAAAAAGTCCTTATCTGCACTGACTTGCCCCTGACTCTGATACGGCAAGATAGAAAAAATAGTACCCACTGCCATATTGATATCGATATTCGATGAGCCATCAAGGGGGTCAAACAATATAAGTAGACTACCGTCCTTATTAGCAGGCGTCGCATGATCGAGCTCTTCTGAGGCCACCCCTGCACAATGTTTATTGTTCGCTAAAGCCTCTAACAATAAGTCATTGGCTAATACATCGAGCTTCTTTTGCTCTTCGCCTTGGACGTTTTGATTACCCGCTTCTCCTAAGATGTCCGCTAAAGCGCCTTTTTGTAATAACTTTGAGATGGTTTTACCCACCTCAGTAACCGTCGTAATAAGTTTAGTGACCGCGGGGTTTGTGGAGTGTTCATTTAAATATTGTGCCAAAGTAATCATAGGGTTTCCTAAGAGGTATAAAGGTAGAGGTTAAAAGTATTGGGCAACGGAAGTTCAAAGCGCTCTATTTGTTCAATAGTTATCCGATAATATTCGATACAATATGAGTAATTACTATTTTATTCTCATCGCTTATCTAGGGCTATTCTAGTGCTATCTGTGCTTGCAAAAATTATTAAACAGGCAATAATGCCTTAGCGTGATAAATAAGCGCGATAAATAAGCGCGATAAATAGACAACACGGTGCCTTTGTGCGACTACTAAAATCAGCTACACTATCCTTATTACTGACTTTGCTACTGATTTGTTATTATCTTATCGACGACAGCAGTGCAGTCACGTAAAGTGTAGCAAATAAGTGCTATAAAGTCTTTTTGTCTGTGATTATAGGCTTGCTGTTAGCTCATAATTTTACAGCTTAGAGCCTCTAGATCTATATAAAACCCATTTTATAAAATCTTTCTTCTAAATTAATAATAAAGATTCGCGACTATGACAACTTCTAATGATACCCGTTCAACCGCTAATACCTCGCCCACGGACTACGCTAAGGTCGATCCTAGAGCTATCCACAAGCAGCTCGATATCTCTCTTAGTCGCCCGCAGCTCAACGACGATGGCAGAATCCGCCATTTTTTAGGGGTAGAAGGACTTAATAAGGCGCAACTTCAAAGCATCATCGCCAAGGCCGAGACTTTTATTGATGAAAAAGGGCAGTTACTGAATCGGCCTGAGCTTGAGGGTTGTACGGTAATGAATTTGTTCTTTGAGCCCTCAACGCGGACACGCACGACCTTTGAAGTAGCAGAAAAGCGTCTGGGCGCTAATGTGCTCAATATCGATATTGCGCGCTCAAGTACCAAAAAAGGGGAGAGTTTACGCGACACGCTATGGAACTTGCAAGCGATGACCGCGGATATTTTTGTGGTGCGTCACTCGGCTTCAGGAGCGGCGCACTTCATGGCCACAGAGGTCACCCCAGATATTGCCATCATCAACGGCGGTGATGGCTGGCACGCGCATCCAACCCAAGGCATGCTCGATATGCTCACGATCCACCGTGAAGCGCGGCGACCGTTTGAGGAGCTATCGGTGGCGATTATTGGCGATATTAAGCATTCACGCGTAGCACGCTCAGATATTAGTGCGCTACAAACGTTAGGGGTTAAAGATATCCGAGTGATTGCGCCGCGAACGCTTTTACCTAAAGGTATCGAGCGCTTTGGTGTAAATGTCTATGAAGATATGAATGAATGTGTCACCGATTGCGATGTCATTATGGGGCTTAGAATACAGAACGAACGGATTGGCTCGCCGCTGCTTGCCTCATCAAGTGAGTACTACAAACATTACGGCATCACCCCTGAGCGTGTCGCACTAGCCAAGCCTGATGCACTCATTATGCATCCAGGGCCGATGAACCGCGGCATTGAGATTGCCTCTAGTGTGGCAGATGGCGTACAGTCGGTAATCTTAAAGCAGGTCAGTAATGGGGTGGCTATTCGTATGGCGGTGTTGGCTTTGGCGATGGAAGGACAGCGCGCGCATCAAGCGGCCCGTAGCTAAGATTTGTCAGTGACAGAGAGGCAAGGTCAAACAGACCCTAATATCCCGCTACGCTATTTTACTCTTATTTATACTCCTTATTGACACGGTAATAACGCTCATGACAACTTACACAAATTCTGATATTCAGATGCACAACTTACTCCCAGAAGCCTTCAAAAAATCACTGCCAGACACGGCGACGGCACAGTTAGCAACATCAGCAACTGATCGCGAGATGTGGGTATTACCGCCACTAGTTGATCTATGCGCGCGTCTGCGCGAACCGGGGCAACAGCAGCATGGTACGCTAATCTCAGAAGGACGTGCTGCTCGGGCTAATGGCTTTTTGCATGTGGTGATTCCGCCGGATACCAACCCCATTTTAGAAAATGGCTCGCTGCTCAAGGGCCTGCGTGAGCGCGCGCTTGAAGATGGCGGTATTTATTTGCATATCCTTGGTGCCTTGACCGAAGGCTTAAAAGGCGATAATCCCTCTAACATTGCCGGCCTAAAAAAAGGCGGCTGTATTGCTGTTTCAAATGCACGTCAGCCTTTCGCTAATGATCTAGTGTTATTGCGCACTTTAGAGTATGCGGCCACTTTTGGTTTAAAAGTCTTTTTTTATCCTGATGAGCCAAGTCTCTCTGGTGAAGGGGTCGCGCATGAAGGCTACATTGCCTCATATCATGGTCTCCAAGGTATTCCTTGGATCGCTGAGACCGTGGCCTTATCTACGCAGTTATTGATGGTGGAGGAGACTGGTATTGCCGCGCACTTTAGTCAGTTGTCTTGCAAATCCTCAGTTGAGCTGATGCGCTGGGCGAAAGATAAAGGCTTGCCGGTGACTTGTGACGTGGCTATGCATCAATTGTATCTCACCGATGACAATTTGGAAGGGTTTAATGCCCAAGCTTATGTGTTGCCGCCGCTACGTAGTAACACTGATCAGCAAGCGCTGCGCCGTGGTCTACAGGACGGCACGATAGATGCGATCTGTAGTCATCACGAACCTCTTAATGCGACCGCCAAAAAAGCGCCTTTTGCTGAGAGCACCCCAGGCATTTCTAACTTCGATACTTTTATGGCGCTTGCTTGTCAGCTGGTACGTGATAAGATTTTAACCTTAAATCAGTTGGTCGATAAGATATGCCTTAATCCAGCAAAAATTGCCGGTATCAGCGCTCAGTATGAAAACACAGGTGGCGCAATCTTGGTAGATCCGAATGTGGAATGGCAAGTGACGAGCGAGACGATGCTTTCTAATGGCAAAAATACGCCGTTCTTTGCGCAGCAGCTGCAGGGCCGAGTTGTGGAGACTTTCTTTGTCTAACACGGCTAGGCCAAATAAAAGCGCGGCTAGCGAATCGATAAAAGCGGTTGCCCTTTACGAGATTGTCAAAGGCGTGGGCGCGCTGTTAGGGGCAGGAGCACTATGG
Organism: Psychrobacter sp. 1Y11; assembly: GCF_052259045.1. Taxonomy (NCBI): domain Bacteria; kingdom Pseudomonadati; phylum Pseudomonadota; class Gammaproteobacteria; order Moraxellales; family Moraxellaceae; genus Psychrobacter; species Psychrobacter sp. 1Y11. Next base: position 6,629 of record NZ_JBQQER010000012.1, on the reverse strand, counting down.
CTATGGCACAGCGACCTTCAGCAATGGCTGATGACAGCGACGGTGTCTTGGCAGCAGTACTTTGGACAGCTATTAGCTCCGCAGGTTGAGAGCAGCGTCGCGATTGCGCAGCGAGCCAGTGAGAATTGGCCGTTATTTTTACTCTTTATCTGTATTTACGCGAGTATTCGTTTTATCGAGGCTTATGGCTTATGGCAAGATAGGACTTGGGCTTATTGGTTCAGCGTGCTTGGCTACGGTATATTTATTCCGGTTGAATTGTATTATCTGTTTGCTAGCCCTTTTGACTGGTTTAAATTATTCATCCTCATATTGAACGTTATCATTGTCATTGTGGTTTATCGCAATATGAAACGTAAAGGTTTGATATAACAGTGCTGCCGGCTAGGTTTTAGATAAGAACTACTAAAGCTTATAGAATCGCTTTTGCTGGAGGCTCGTCATGACGAATGCTCTTTGCGACCCTGCCGACACTCAAGCCTTGTACTAAGATTGAAAATATAACCACGGCATAGGTCAAGGCCAATAAAATATCGCGCTCAGCGCCTATGGGTAACTGTAATACCAAGGCGACGGATATACCACCGCGCAAACCACCCCAAGTTAATACTTTCCAAGCACCATCGGGCAAGTCAAGCTGTCGACTAAAAGTTTTTGTAGTCATACCCACGACAATAAAGCGCGCTAGTAAAGCGATAATAATGGTCAGGCCACCAGCGATAAATAGGTTGCTAGAGTAAGCAATTATCACAATCTCAAGACCGATTAAGACAAATAAAATAGCGTTTAGAATCTCATCGATGAGCTCCCAAAACAGGTCAATATAGTGACGCGTCTTATCACTCATCGCCAAGGCGCGTCCGCGATTCCCGACCATTAAGCCCATCATCACCATCGCTAGTGGCCCTGACAAGTGCCAATAGCTAGCGAGCGCATAACCGCCAATGACACCTGCCAAAGTCAAGAGCACCTCTTCTTGATAGCTATCAATGCTTTTGAGCATATAATACAAAATCGCGCCTAACACTAAGCCAAAAACAATACCGCCGCCAGCTTCAACTGCTAAAGTATGCGCCACATAATTAGCGGTTGGGATATCACCACTAGTCAGAATCCCGAGCAAAATGACAAAGATAACAACGCCGATACCATCATTGAATAACGACTCGCCTGCGATAACGGTTTCTAAGCTTTTGGGCGCGCCCGCAGAGGCCAAGATACCCATCACTGCGATAGGATCTGTCGGTGAGATTAAAGCGCCGAACAACAAGCACCAAATAAAAGGTAGGCCAAAACCTAGCAGCGGTAGCATCAAATAAATCGCGGTAGCAATAAGAACCGCTGAGATGATAGTGCCAATACAGGCCAATATACCGATAGGAAGCTTATAGCGGCGCAAATCACTGATGTTGACATGCAGAGCACCAGCAAACAGCAACATAGAGAGCATGCCATCTAGCAAGACTTCAGTAAAATCAAGCTGATCTAATAAGCTGATCTCGTAATCGATCAGCTGATCGAAGCCCAAAAATCCCAAAAATATAGCAAAGATCGAGAGCAAAATGGAGATCACCATCACTCCGATAGTGGTTGGTAAGCCGATAAAGCGGTGATTGACGTAGCTTAGCAGCGCGGTTATCGATAGGAAGATAGCACTGATCTCAAGGATGCTTAGGCCGGAGGTAGATGCCATAAAGTTGTCTCAGGTAAAGGTAAATATAAGGGCAGAGTAAAACGCAAAATTTATAGTGTTAAATTACCTAGATTGGCTTGCTAACGCTTTATTGATATGGCTTGCAAAGGTACTAGTATAAGTAAAGTGCTGACGCTGTGCATCATCACCTTGAATAAACTGCCTCGCTTGCTCGCACATGGCACTCAGATCATCAACCAGCTCGCTGTGAGCTAGGTTCGCACGGCCAGCACGCTCAATCAAAGTTAGCTCATGCATCAGCATTTGTCGCTGAGCGTTATTGACACGAGCACAGTTGAGGTCGGTCATAGCGCGGCACAGCGCCTTTAGTACCATTAAGTCAGCGATCGCGTAGCGGCGAATTTCCCCCAGTGAGGTGTCAAGAAAGTCTGATACCTCAAGCGTTTTTGTGACCAGTGACAGTATCGCCTTATCGGACTGATTGACAGCCACGTCATCGCTATCTCCATCAAGCGGCGGTATATAAAAATGATAAGGACTTGGCTGCTGGCGGCGCATCATGGTACTCAAACACACCGTCAACGACTGTACGCAATTAACAGCGGTGCGTGGGTCATTGATACCAGGGGAGAGGGCGCGTATGGCAATCTCAGTTATTTGTCCTAATTTATAGGAGATATCGTTTAAGTGTGAAGGACGACGCTCGATGTGAAGGTTGGCGGCAAAGCGACGCCAAAAGTCGCCATCAGGAGTACGCGGTAATACCACTAAATCAGGTGTTTTAGACTTTTGCACATCGCTGCTATGATGAGGCGGACGCTGATAAAAGTAGCCTATCACGTTTTGATCAGTGACGAAATCGCCTAAATTGCTACACAGCTGGATGACGCCGCCATAGTCCTGCGCAAGCACAATAAGCGATTCGATATAAATTTGCTGCAAATAGCCTGAGCTTGGCGCATACATAACCGTAGCAGACCACGTCTGATAGGCATCGACATCGCCGCGCGCCACATGGCGCTGATGCTCAATGTCACAATGATCAGGATACCAGTATTCGACGCTATTAATGACATCATAGCTAGCGCCTTGAATCACATGTGAAGCCTGAATAGCATGTACCATATGCTGCACAAAATACACCAATAGCAAGGCACAAATGATCGCCATAACGATAGCAAAGGTCACCGCAAACTCAGGAACGCCAAAATCAACGTCTTGCTTATGAATAGACTTAAGTACCAGTAGGCTATAACTAAAGGTACCAATAAAAGCGCCAAGCACAAACTGATTGGGCGTATCGGTTAAAAAGTTACGTAATAGCCGCGGGCCAAACTGTGATGAGGCCATAGATAGTACGGCAATGGTAATCGAAAAGGTCGTACCAGCGACGCCCAATACTGCACCTGCAATCGCCGTCATGATCGCCCGCGCCGCCTCATCACTGCCAGTAAACGCAAAACTGATTTCGCTCACTGCAGCACGATCAAACTGCTGATCAATGCTGATCAGCAGTGGCGCTAATAAGATACCCGCTAGCACGCAAGTAGTAGGAATAAACCAATAAGAGCTGCGTAGCACTTGCCATAAGTTTTTTAGACGGTCAGGGAGGTTGGTTAAGGTTTGCATCGATAGAAGGCCTGCGAACTGCTCAAAGCTACGCAAAATCATGGCTACTAAGCGATGCGGTAAATTTTTCTTATTATTAGTATGTTCGCTCACTGCTGCAGACTCCAAAAATAGTGTTAAGTCTTACTCATCAAAAATAACTAAGCGAGCCTTTTTAAATGAAAAGTCTTAAGAGTAAACTACCTTACTATAAAATATATAATGAGTAACTATATATTATAAAATAAGCGACGATAAACAAGCCCCTATACGATATAAGAGCTTATTTATTGGTCAAGGTGAGAATGAGGCTTGGCGCTTCTTTTATCCTAGTTCATTTCTGCTAAACACCAGAGGTACATGAGTAAGTAAGAATTTCTGTACAATTATTTACTATATGATTAGACTGTAAAACCAAGTACTTATCGTCGTGCTCAATTTCTTTAGCATTGACGGCTCTTCTACAGTATCTACAGTTGCTAATTGAATTTGTCTATTACTTGCCATAATCTTTTGTTTTTGCATAATATCTACAATTAATGGTAGGTTTTTACCAGCGCTAGATAATATCACGCTTGAGTTTTGTGTGAGCATCGTCCATTTTTGATTACCGCCATTATTACAACCATAACGAATTAAGCGGGCTCGATTATTATTTAAATAGCCATTTTCTAAGTCAAAGCATTGATTGCCTTGCTTGATGGCGTTGGCGGATACATCCATTTGCCAAACTTGCGAGCTTGCTTGATCATCACAAGGGGCTAGGTTAATGACATTGCCACCTTGCGGCATGAGGCACTGATCTATCGCCATTTTATTATGGATACGACCTTTGCTGTCTTGAATCCATTGCTCAGAGTCATCTCCTGTGCAAGCACTTGGTCCGCTGATAAAAGCATTGAGCTTACCATCTTCTAATGTCTCAACTTTTAGGCAGTTATTGCCATTAAGCAGTGAACTGACATCTGCTAAAGGTTGGTCATCCCGTAGATTTAACTCTGCAATAAACTTCTGAAAGGCAGTGATGACCTCCGGCCCGCCCTCGACTAAATCATCACGATACACATTGACCCAACGATTTAAGCGATACATGGTCTGTTGTTGCTGCTCATAACGCTCGAGTACCTGAAAGGCAAGCGGGCTGAGCGCTTGACTGAGCGCATCACGATCATCTTTATAAGAGTGATATATCAGCTCACCCTCGGCGTCCAAATTGATAGTCGGGTTGGCCGCTTGGGTGATAAGTTGTTGCTCTAATAGTGGTAATTCGATTTTTCTTAAGGCGCTAAAGCCATGCTCTTTACCAAAGGTAACGGCTGGCTTGATGGGGTCGCTATATGGACCAATAGTCGTTGAAGATAATAATACCTGTGCTTCGTTGGTTTTTTTACAATACAAATTGACTTTGCTAGGATTTTCAGAGATTGCTAAATTGACATGAAATTTATTGGCATTGCCATTCATACGATGAGGGGCAAGGGCAATGTTATTAACCATATTATTACTATAAGTAACGGTCAGCCAGCAGCTAGCGACGTCAGCTGAACTACTCGCCGCCGGTAAATCAAAGACGTTACCCCAGTTACCACGCGCTGCCGGATAAATAATACCCTTTTGCTCAACAGGGTCATAACCGCCTAAAATAGTATAGACAGGCACGCCCTGCAAACGCGGTCTTAAATAGTTGCCATCGGCGCTGTTGTACCAAACATTATTAGATCTTGGCACTTTAGGTTGTACGATCTGCATTCTTTGACGCTCAGCATTCCATTTTTTATAGCCCGTCACTGAGTCACTGGCAAACATGTAACGATCGAAGGCTGGCTGAATTTTGGTTTTCGTACTATAGCCGGTGTAATGGGTGTAGCGCGAGATGTCACTGTTATTAGAGCCACCCGACATGGCGTCACGACCATAGCCATATTGACCTAAGAAAGTAGGTGAGTCTTCAGTACCGGGACCGACATCTTTACGCCACCATTCAAAGTTACCCCGCATTCTATTTCTAAGCGGCATGAACCCCCAACCACTATCGGCATGGTGCTCTGACCAGAATTTTTTATCGCCAACTTTACCTGGGTAATGCCCCAATCCATAATGATGGCCAATTTCGTGACTAAATTCATTGCCGACCGAATCGATCAAAGTCAGCATGCCATTACCACCGCTTAAGCCATGGTTGAAGATACCGTTCGCGTATTTGCCACGAGCGTGATGCGCATTGACGTTTTGGGTGAGCTGCGGCTGTTCTTGGCTTTGCATAGAAGCACTAGTGACACCCCAATTGGCGAGGTTAATACCAACACCAAAAGTTGATTTTGCGGTATTTTCGCGCATGTCGCCACTATATACGCCGCCCTCAGAGCTACTACCTGAAGCCGTATCATAAATAGTACCGTTCGCTACCATCACCCGATCAAGCACGACGTCATCGTATTTAGCGATAGTCATTTGTGCTGCTGGAATGGTCTGGAAATAATCTGCGCCCGCCTTTTCTGGTTGTAGCAGCATATAATGACCATTGTTATTTACAGTCACTGCGCTCAAAAGACCAAGACGAATATTGGTCAATATCAATTCGCCTGGAGCAGCAAAATCTATCTTATCTTCTGACAATTCGCCGCTACGATTTTGCGCATCGACGATGCGAACTTTGAGGCCGCTTTGTACCTCTTCCCAGTTGAGTTTGGTTGACCAAGCCCGCTTACTATAGGCGACACGTGGTCTATCATCGCTGTTGTTTTGATCAGAGTTTGGGATTTGGGTCGGGTCGTCTAAATTGACCCTGCGTAATAGCAGGCCATCTTGGTAAATCTCAGCAACCAGCTCATTGATCGCACCCATCTCAAGTGTAGGCGTAACCAGTAATAACGCCTCTTTTTCTGCGGTTAGGCGCGGCATGTTTTTTGCTTCGTTGCCGTGAGGATCTACCGTATGATTCTGCCCAAATTGAATCATGGCTTGGAAAGAGCCTAGTAAGTCAGAACGGATATCGCGCGTCTCACCTGCACCGTTATAGTCAAAGAAACCTAATAGATAGTAATCAGCACGGTCTTTTTGTGGTTCTGGGTATTTGATTGGTGTGCTAGGTTCTAGCGGGGTTAAAGGAATACTAGGCTTAATGGGTGTACTTGGTTCAAGCGGTGTTAATGGTACGCTAGGTTTGATTGGCGTACTTGGTTCAAGCGGCGTTAAAGGAACACTAGGTTTGATAGGCGTACTAGGTTCAAGTGGTGTTAAAGGCACGCTAGGTTTGATCGGCGTGCTTGGCTCAAGTGGCGTTAATGGTTCGCTAGGTTTGATCGGCGTGCTTGGCTCAAGTGGCGTTAATGGTTCGCTAGGTTTGATCGGCGTGCTTGGCTCAAGT
>NZ_JBQQER010000011.1:0-93374 GCF_052259045.1 Psychrobacter sp. 1Y11 | reverse complement strand
TAGTGGGATGGTTTGGATCAAAGTAGTAAGCTACTTGTTTCATCCGCCTTCCCTCTCGACTGGGTGGCATTATACGCGCTTTCGATTCGGGGTCAAGCTTTGTTTTAGATATATTTTGATTTAGTTTGCTAAGGTATAAGCTTTTGTATAACTTTCAATGGGTTGGGGTGGAACTTCTTATTTTATATCTCTGATGCTCCTTATTAGCACCGCAATTTGCATCATTAGCTTTCGTTGTTGCTACCTGCTTATTGATGGAGGTTATGGTTATGAAGTCGTTGTTATGTCGCTTTTATTATGTCGTTTTTATATAGTTAGCTGATATTGATATATAGTCTATAAAGCATAACTTAGCACGCTATCCCTTACTATCTAGTGTTTATAGCTAGTTTTTGCTATAGTAAGCGCTTTTATAGCATGGCATGCTTGCTTTAGTCTTTAACCGTATTTAAAGGCTAGTTTGCGACGTTTACTGAGAAATGACCCCTTGTCATTGACCTTATAATAGCTATACCTATATAAGAAGCTAAATCAATAAGCGTATTAAGTGATGCCTAACCAATAAACAACAACGATAGCTCACAACATGTGAGTACAATTGATGCGGTCTGACGGTCATATGATTGATGGTTGCAATCATCACTGCTAAAGGACTTAAAAAGGTGAATAGATTATGGTAGCGATTACTTTACCCGATGGTAGCGTAAAAGAGTTTGAAGGCAACACCACGGTTATGGAAGTGGCGCAAAGTATTGGCGCCGGTCTTGCCAAAGCCACCGTTGCTGGACGAGTAGATGGTCATTTGGTAGACGCATCCGATCCTATCACCCATGACGCCAAAGTCGAGATTGTGACGCCAAGAGACGCTGATGGTGTCGATATTATTCGTCACTCGGCCGCGCATCTATTAGGTCATGCAGTCAAGCAGCTTTATCCTGATGTGAAGATGGTCATTGGCCCTGTGATCGAAGATGGCTTTTATTATGACATTTATAGTGAGACGCCTTTCACGCCTGAGCACATGGAGGCGATAGAAAAGCGCATGATGCAGTTGATAAAACAAGACTATGACGTCATAAAGAAGATAACCCCGCGCGATGAAGTGATCAAAATATTTGAAGAGCGTGGTGAGGACTATAAGCTTAAACTAATTAATGATATGCCAGGCGAAGAAGCTTTTGGTCTGTATCATCATCAAGAATACGTCGATATGTGCCGTGGTCCGCACGTGCCGAACACGCGTTTCTTAAAGGTATTTAAATTAACCAAAATGTCTGGCGCCTATTGGCGCGGTGATGCTAAGAATGAACAACTGCAGCGTATTTATGGCACGGCGTGGGCAGATAAAAAAGATTTAAAGGCTTATATTCAGCGTATTGAAGAAGCAGAAAAACGTGACCATCGTAAGATAGGTAAAGCACTTGATTTGTTCCATATGCAAGAGCAAGCGCCGGGCATGGTCTTTTGGCATGCCAATGGCTGGACGATTTACCAAGTACTTGAGCAGTACATGCGTAAAGTACAATACGATAATGGTTATGAAGAGATCAAAACGCCGCAAATCGTTGATCGTAGCTTGTGGGAGCGCTCTGGACACTGGGGTAATTACGCGACCAATATGTTTACCACTGCGAGTGAGAACCGTGATTATGCGGTGAAACCGATGAACTGCCCGTGCCACGTACAAGTATTCAATCAAGGGTTAAAGTCTTATCGTGACTTACCACTACGTATGGCGGAGTTTGGCTCCTGTCACCGTAATGAGCCGTCGGGGTCACTACATGGCTTGATGCGCGTACGCGGCTTTACCCAAGATGACGCGCATATTTTCTGTACGCAGGCGCAGATTCAACAGGAAGTTGCTGATTTTATCAAGCTCACTCTTGCCGTCTATGAAGACTTTGGTTTCGATAATATTATTATGAAGCTCTCGACTCGTCCTGAGAAACGTGTTGGTAATGATGAATCTTGGGACTTTGCTGAAAAAGCGCTGTCCGATGCGCTTGATAGTTCAGGTCTCGACTGGGAATATCTGCCGGGCGAAGGTGCTTTTTATGGTCCGAAAATTGAGTTCAGTCTAAAAGACTCACTTGGCCGAGTTTGGCAATGCGGTACCATTCAGGTCGATCCGAATATGCCTGAGCGCTTAGATGCCGAATTTGTCAATGAGCAAAACGAGCGCGAAACCCCTATTATGCTGCACCGTGCCATTCTTGGCTCGTTTGAGCGCTTTATCGGTATTTTGATCGAAAACTACGCGGGTTGGATGCCGGTATGGCTCGCCCCTCAGCAAGTAGCAGTGATGAACATCACCGATAAACAAGCCAATGCTTGCGAAAATGTGGTAAAAGCACTTAAAAACGCAGGTATTCGTGCTGTTAGTGACTTGCGTAACGAAAAGATTGGTTTTAAGATACGAGAGAAAACATTAGAACGTATTCCCTATATGCTAGTATTAGGGGACAAAGAAGTTGAATCGGGCAGTGTCAATGTCCGAACACGTGAAGGTGAGAATCTTGGCGTGATGAGTGTTGATGATTTTATAGCATTAGTACAGACCGCTGTCAGCAAAAAAGGCAGACAGACCCCAAAAACAGATGAGGAGTAATACCTATTAAACAGTCCAACCGTTTAAATATTAACGAAGATATTAACGTCAAAGAAGTCCGTCTCGTGAAAGAAGATGGCGAGCAGATGGGCGTTGTTGATATCGAAACTGCGCTAAATGCGGCGCGTGAAGATAATTTAGACTTAGTCGAATTGGTCCCAGATGCCAAGCCGCCCGTATGTAAGATTATGGATTATAAGCACTACCTCTATGATCAAAAACAAAAGGCAAAAGAGGCAAAGAAGAACCAAAAGCAGACTCAATTGAAAGAGATGAAACTGCGTCCGAGTACTGATGAAGCCGATTATCAGGTCAAACTGCGTAAAATCGTTAGCTTCTTAGAAGATCAGGATAAAGTTAAAGTCAGTATCCGCTTCCGTGGTCGTGAAATGGCACACCAAGAGCTTGGACGTGCACAGCTTGAGCGTATCATTGAAGACACTGCTGAGATCTCTAATGTCGAGCAGCATCCAAAAATGGAAGGTCGTCAGATGGGTATGCTACTAGGGCCTACTAGAAAAAAATAAGCCGATAGCGCCCCTCATTTTATAACGTTTTTGTATTTTTTGACCATCAATATGCGTACGTGTATTGGTGGTTTTTTGCTTTAAGGGCTTATCTTAGTAATAGTTTTTATTAAACTATAACCGAAATAATAAGCAAACCTGAGACCTTAAGTGTAAGATAAATAATCACTAAAACAAATTTAGAATAAAATTAAAATCGATATTCGCTTTAGACATTATAGGATATTTTATGCAACCACTTACCCCACCTGAAAACACCAATACGCCAAGTATCTCTTTGACGCCGCCTGAGCCCGTCAGAGAAGTGCAAAAAAGTGAAGCGGACCAAATGGTCACCCTTGACGAGAGTCAAATCCCAGAGCTTGACGCTAAAGTCGATGCTTTTGTCGATCATGTGCTCACTAACTCTACTAATAGTCCTGAGTTTCAGCAAAACGTACAATCTATTCATAATCTAGGCTCCAAAGAGATTCGTGAGTCCGCGCAAGTCTCCAATCGTATGCTTGACTTGCCGGCTAAGAGTCTCAATGATGGCTTATTTGATAACTCCCCTATTGCCAAATCACTCACTGAACTACGCGGAATTGTGGAGGATTTAGACCCGAGCAAAAAACAATTGACCAGCTCGCGTAAGCTATTTGGTATCATTCCATTCGGTAATAAAGTACAAGACTATTTTCGCCAATATGAGTCCGCGCAGTCGCATATTAACGCCGTCGTTACAAGCCTTTATAATGGTAAAGATGAGCTGCTCAAAGACAACGCCACGATTGAGCAAGAAAAAGTCAATATGTGGGAGCTGATGCAGTCGATACGTCAGTATATCTATGTCGGCAAAAAAATCGATGAGCAGCTAGAACAAAAAATTCATGCGATAGAAGCGACTGACCCTGAAAAGGCACGTATCATTAAAGAAGAGATGCTGTTCTATGTGCGTCAAAAAAATACTGATTTTTTGACCCAGTTAGCGGTCAACGTACAAGGGTATCTAGCGCTCGATACCATTCGTAAGAATAACTTGGAGCTAATCAAAGGCGTCGATCGTGCAACGACGACGACAGTGTCAGCACTACGTACCGCAGTCGTCGTAGCGCAAGCGATGACTAATCAAAAACTGGTACTCGATCAAATCACCGCGCTCAATAAAACCACTAGTAGTCTTATCGAGTCGACCTCAGAGATGCTCAAGCGTCAATCTGGTGAGATTCATGAGCAGGCAACTAGTAGCACTATTGAGCTTGATAAATTACAAAACGCCTTCAATAATGTCTATGATACGATGGATATGATTAGTAATTATAAGGTTGAGGCGCTTGAGAATATGAAGCAAACGGTCAATACTTTAACCAGTGAAGTCGATAAAGCGCAAAAATATCTCGACAAATCGAATCAAACGACAGTATTAGAAGTATCAAAAGAGCTGGATAGTAAAAAGATAACCGATGAATCTGGTATCGATATCTAAAAATGCATAATCTCAGTCACTGCTCAAATCTTTACTGTCGAAAACTCTTGATACGCTTATTAATTGAGCATATCCCTATAGCTATCACACTTAACACAAACAATTGACGTAAGATATTGTCTGCTGGTTCGTGTTAAGATAGCCCCTATTAATAATTTTAAAAATAGATACGGTAATTTATGAGTTGGAATGATCCAAACGCCTCAAGTGAGGCACAACGCTATGACAACCCTATTCCCAGTCGCGAGCTGATTCTCAGCACGATTAGTGATAATAGCGATATTACGCACAAAGCATTAGCTAAAATCTTCGGTATCGAAGATCCTGACCAGTTCGATGCCCTAGGTAATCGTCTCAAAGCGATGGCACGTGATGGACAAGTGAATCGCGAAGGTCGTCCTTATCGTTATCGTCCCGTGACTCAGCATGATATTGTCACCGGTACGGTCTCAGCACACGCTAAAGGATTTGGTTTTGTGGTGCTCGACGACATGCCAGATCTTTTCTTGCATGAAAAGCAGATGCGCTGGGTCTTTAATGGCGATACTGTCGAGGCGGTAGGTACTTCTACTGATAATCGCGGTCGTACCGAAGGGCGTATTGTTGATGTCGTAGAGCGTCAACAAAATCAATTCATCGGAACGCTTGCAAAAGATGAAGACGGCTACTGCGTAGAATTAGGTAGTCCGAACAATCATCAACCTATTACTTTAGCAGATGACCACGTTGATGCTTTGGATGTTAAGCAAGGCGATCCGGTCAAAGTCGATATCATTGATTGGCCAAACCAGCATGAATTTGCTACGGGCAAAATCACTGAAGTGCTCAATGATGACAACGATCGTGAGCTTATTATTGAAACCACTTTACTCAATTATGATATTCCTCATGAGTTTAGCGAAGCCACTCTTCAGCAAGCAAACGACTATAAAGAGCCGACTGAAAAAGATACTAAAGGTCGGACTGACTTACGTGATTTGCCCTTAGTGACTATTGATGGTGAAGATGCTCGCGACTTTGATGATGCAGTATTCGCTGAAAAGCGCCCTGGCGGCAACTATCGGGTGCTGGTCGCTATTGCTGATGTCAGCCATTATGTGACACCAAACTCACCATTAGACCTCGAGGCTTATGAGCGCGGAACCTCCGTGTACTTCCCGCATCGCGTGATTCCGATGCTACCTGAGGTACTCTCAAACGGTCTATGTTCATTGAACCCTAATGTTGACCGCTTATGCATGGTCGCAGATATCAAGGTCTCGCGTGCCGGTAACGTGACGGGTTATGAGTTTTATCCAGCGGTGATGAATTCGCAAGCACGTCTGACTTATAACCAAGTCAACGATTATTTCGCTAACCCTAAAGATGATAGTGTTCCTAAGACACTAACGGGTAATAAAGCGGTTAAAAAATCCGTCGATACTTTGCATCAGCTCTATGACTTACTGCTTAAAAAGCGTGAAGAGCGTCATGCCATGGAGTTTGAGACCGTTGAGACTTATATTAAGTTCAATGAGAAAGGCGGTATTAAAGCTATCGTACCGCGTACGCGCGGCGATGCACACAAATTGATCGAAGAGTGTATGCTACTGGCAAATACCTGCGCGGCAAACTTCGCCTTAAAGCATGAGCTACCGGTACTGTACCGTAATCATGATAAGCCGGATCAAGAAAAATCCATGCGTATCCACGAATACGCCAAAAATTTTGGCCTCTCCTTTCCAGAAGAGAGCCCAACGCAAGCTGATTATCAGCGCCTGATTGAAGCGACCAAAGATCGTCCTGACGCGGTTAGCATTCATAGCATGTTACTGCGCTCAATGATGCAGGCCAATTACGCGCCTGATAACATTGGTCACTTTGGACTGGCGTATGATGAATACAGCCACTTTACTTCGCCGATTCGTCGCTATCCTGATCTAATGCTACATCGCGCAATCAAAGCCAAAGTAACTAAGACTCAGCAGCCGGTCATGGACTTTTCTTTAGATGGAGCAGGCACGCAAACCTCAGATACCGAACGCCGTGCTGAAAAGGCTTCGCGTTATGTCGAGTCGTGGCTCAAGTGTCATTATATGAAAGATCATGTCGGTGAAGATTTCGATGGTGTGGTGACTAGTGTCACAAACTTTGGTCTGTTTGTGACTTTGTCTGATTTGTATATTGATGGTTTAGTGCATATCTCTAATGTTGGCGATGACTTCTTTGTCTACGACGAGCAGCAACAACAGCTTATCGGTAAGGACAAAGGTACGGTATTTGGTCTGGGCGACTCTGTGAAAATAAAAGTCGCTGGTGTCAACATGGACTTATTACAGATTGATTTTGACCTGATAGAAAAATTAAAATCGAGTCAGATGAACCAAACTAAGAAAGACGCTACTAAAAAGAGCTCTGCTAAAAAGACTAATGGCCGTAGCAACAGTAAGAGCAAAGGTAATAGCAAAAAAAGCTAATCTGCTTTTAGAATTGATAAACTTAGATACAAGTAAAAAGGCTAACTCGGAGTTAGCCTTTTTTTATGTCGTACCATGTCGCAAAATAAGTCTAGGGCGCGCTACTTTTATTAACGCTAATGGTATTATTGTGCGCGTTCTAAGTTTGACTCAAGCCGTTCTTTGTCTATCTGCTGCGCTTGTTCGATATCAGTTGTCACTTTATCGATGATGGCTTTTGGCTGTTGACCTAAAGGTTGGTTAGCAATATCTACTGGCTTATCAGTCTCGGCAGTACTCGTGTTCACAGTATTCTCGCCATAGCTTGCGGCTATTACAGGCTCATTTGTTGTGTTGGCAACGTCGGTCTCCGCTAAGCCTGGCTGATGATTGCTGCTATTAACAATATTAAAACCGATTAATGCGGCGATGCCTACTAATGCAAAGATAATCAAATGTTTGGCTTGCATAACTAATGTCTCGTGTATTTTAGGTCATAATAAAAAATATAAGAAACTCTGTCATAAAACTGTACTTACGCCCTACTCTTGCGGACTGTTACTATTTAATAGATCAGTTTCATCAGCATTTTCAGCGATTTCTTGCTCGACCTTTTCCATTAGTTTGGCATCGGGTCTTGCGTCGAGCACCTCATCCGCATTACGGCCTTGTAGGATATATTTAGCCCGCGCTTTTGCACGTTTTTTCTCTTCGTCGTCGAGGGATCTTGCTTCCTTGCTGTCGGCATCGATCTGTTTTGTAGGCTCTTCAGCAGTAGTTGGAGTTATCGTCAGATCAGTAGCGCCCTCTTGCTCTTTTGTGCTTTTGGTTTTTGGTATATATTCAAACGCCTGCTCTAGCTTGTCATTGAAGCGTAGACGATAGATAGGCTCAGGTAAACTAAAGCCTTCGTTTTCAAGCGCATGCTTCGTTTCGCGAATGGCAATACTGCGAGCTTTGGCGAAATCTGTCTCGGATTGATTGACCCAAACCTGAAATTCAAGAATGATATTAGAATCGCCAACATTATTGATAACCGCAATAGCTTTTGGTTCATCTAGTACAAACGTCAGCTTACTGATAGCATCTAAACCGACCTTTATTGCTGCTAGTGGATCATCATTGGCATCCACGCCCAGCTCAAAGGTAAAACGCCGCTCGGGGTTTTTGGTGTAATTGAGAATCACTCCCTTAAACACTTCCGCGTTTGGGATACGTAGCTGATTGCCATCCAGAGTCATCAAAATCGTCGCCCGTGAGGTCAAGCGCACGACGATACCTTCTAAGTCATTAATCACCACCTGATCGCGCGCGCGAAAAGGTTGGCGAACACTAAGCATCAAGGAGGCAATATAATTCTCGATGGTATCTTTGACCGCAAAACCTACCGCAATACCAATGACCCCTGCCCCACCAAGTAGCGTGCCTAGGATAGTCTCAGCGCCGATTAAACTCAGTGCCAATATCAGACCAAAAATAATAAATATCACTTTTATGGTCTGCGATAGTAACTCTGCTACGAAGGGATTAGGGGTGACTCGCTGCCACATATTTGTGCGGTTAGATAGCCAACTGCCGAACCAAGCGACGATGGCAAAAATAACAACACCCACTAAAAGTAGCGGTAAGGCTTTGACTAGATTTCTGAGCTGATTTTTAAGACCTTGATAGACCGTACTGACATTATCCTGCACATCAAGCGTACGCTCTATCTTATCTTCAACAGTGACGACATCAGTAATACGATTGGTCAGATTAATCGCTTGTTGGGCTTTTTTTTCGTTGGCCGTTTCACCTGTGAGCGTTACCACTCCTTGAGTAACGCTGATACTGACCGCTTGCAGACCATCAATCTCAGAAAAAATACCTTGAATGCGTTGACGAATGTCGTTGTCTTTTTTGGGAGTAGGCTTAGTCTCAATCTCAGCGTTATTGGTACTCTCGCCCATGATAACAGGCGGCTTACTCTGGGTATCCGTAGTGCTACCATCGCTAGATTCACTCGCTTCGGCCTCGCTACTACCCCCTAAGGCTGTCGCCACCTCAGCAAGCTCAGCTTCAGCTGCATAGGCTGAGACACCAAATGCCATAACGCATACTAATAGTAATAGTTGTAAGCCACCTTTGAGCTTATCTGCTAATAAATGCTTATCATCTATGATCATAACTATCCTTAAGAAATTTTAAGTTTTATTAGCTTTAAGCTCTAATGCATCCTTACTGGTCCAAATAACGCTGAGCTTCGCCAAAATCTAGCGAGCCTTCATAAATCGCGCGTCCGGTAATGATACCTTCTAAGCAATCGCCATAGGGCTTGAGTAGCTCGATATCTTTCATATCGGTGACGCCGCCAGAAGCAATAACAGGAATACCACCTTCACGAGCTAGATTGACCGTCTGCTCGACATTGACGCCTTGCATCATGCCATCACGGGCGATATCGGTATAGACAATCGAGGAGACACCGACGTCAGCGAAGCGCTTGGCAAGCTCAGTAGCCTTGGTATCAGTGACATTCGCCCAGCCATGAGTAGCAACCATGCCGTCTTTGGCATCGATGCCGACGATGATATGACCAGGAAACTCGCGGCAAGCCTCAGTGACAAAGCTTGGATCTTCGACTGCCTTAGTACCGATAATAATATAAGTCAGACCGGCGCTGATATATTGCTCAATCGTATTTAGGGTACGTACGCCGCCGCCTAACTGTATCGGCAGCTTTGGATAGGCTTTAGCGATATCTTCAACCACGCGCTTGTGCACAGGAACGCCATCGAAAGCACCATTTAAATCGACTAAGTGTAAGCGGCGAGCGCCTTCTTCTACCCAGCGTGTGGCCATAGCAACAGGATCGTCAGAAAAAACCGTATCGTCTTCCATACGGCCCTGTTTTAGGCGTACACATTTGCCATCTTTGAGATCAATAGCGGGAATAATTACTGGCGCAGCACACATAAAACACTCCTAATATAAAAATTAAACAAGGCTACAAAGTCTAGCTTATAAAGGTCGCTTTTATCTAACCAAAAGTATAAAGGCTTAAAGAAGGGCTCAACTACTCTTAGGGTAGTAAAACTGACTATGAAGTAAGTAACTGATAACTAGAAGTTTCCTAGTCTCAAAGCACTCACAATATTAAGTAAATTCAATTACTAACTGGCAATTTTAGGTCAATTTAGCGTATAATCCTAGGTATATTTGTATTTGTTTCTATTCAAAATCATCCTACGTATATCCCCTACCTATAATTTTGCAAACTTAGTCAACAAAGCGTTTACTAAGTCGATTATTTGATTGGTAAGTTATATTAGGCAGTTATTGAATAACATAATACGGGCATTACTCGTTTTAAGATTTTAATAAAAGGTATGAGAAGACTATTTTTTCAATCCCTGTTTTATACAGGCTGATTGAACCGAATACTCTTAGCATGCATCTTGGTAGCCAGTCGCCATTTTGGTAAGTCGAATAAGATATTGACGTGTTGTTAAGGAGTCTAAGGTCAGCGTTAATACTCTTGATAGTAGGGATAACCGAGCATAACTCACAAAGCATTTATCCGTTTTTGCCATAACGTTGGTGAAGGGACGCTTTGCTGAGTGACGCTTGTTTATACTACCGTTATACCATACAGGACGTCTGGTATCGTTTTAGACTATGGACTAAGTTTTCGCTTATGATTACCATCAAAAAAGGTTTGGATTTGCCCATCACCGGCGAACCCTCTCGCGAGATAACTGAGCACAGACCTGCACATGTGGCACTGATTGGCTACGATTATGTGGGCATGAAGCCTACTATGAACGTCAAAGAAGGTGACATTGTCGCTAAAGGTCAGCCCGTTTTTGAAGACAAAAAACGCGTTGGCGTCATTTATACTGCTCCTGCTGCTGGTAAAGTTATCGCCGTTAACCGCGGTGAACGCCGGGTGTTTGAAAGTCTGGTGATTGCCGTTGACCCTAATGGTGAGGAAGTAGAGTTTGACCGTTACGACTCTCAACAACTGGCCGATCTTGACTCCGAAATCGTTGAAAAGCAGCTATTTGCTTCTGGTGAATGGACTGCTTTTCGTACTCGCCCTTACAGCCGTGCGCCTGAGCTTGGCGCGCGTCCGCATGCCATTTTTGTCACTGCAATGGACACCAATCCTTTAGCTTTTGATCCTATGCTGCTGATCAACGAGGAGCTGCAAGCCTTTAACGATGGCTTAGCGGTACTGTCAACTTTGAGTCCTAAGACCTTTGTTTGTCATCATGCCGAGGCAAACTTACCCAAAGTTGCTAAAACCGCTAATGATAACGTCACTGAGTATCATAGCTTTGCAGGTAAGCATCCGGCAGGTTTGGCTGGCACGCACATTCACTTTTTGCATCCTATCATGCGCGGTGTTAGCGTCTGGACCATCGGTTATCAAGACGTCATAGCGCTTGGTAAGTTATTTACCACAGGTCGCTTATATACGCGCCGTATAGTGAGTTTGGCAGGTCCAGCAGTAACCAATCCACATCTTGTCGCAACCGAACGCGGCGCAGATCTGATGGCGTTGACTAAAGGGCAACTGACTGCAGGGGATAACCGTATTATCTCAGGTTCAGTGCTCTCTGGCCGCAAGTTATTTGCGAATGTTGCTTATCTTGGCCGCTTCCACGATCAAGTCAGCTCTTTGCCTGAAGGCTATGAGCGCCCTGCTTTTCACTTCTTTAGCCCAGGTGCAAACCGCTTCTCAAAGCTGCCGATTTATATCTCGCAGTTCTTTAAGAAGAAGTTTAACTTTACCACTTCTACGAATGGCTCACCGCGAGCGATGGTGCCGATCGGTATCTATGAAGAGGTCATGCCCCAAGACTATCTACCTACGCAATTACTGCGCGCTTTGATTATCGAAGACATTATCACTGCAGTTGATTTGGGTGTACTCGAACTGGACGAAGAGGATGTGGCACTATGCACCTTCGTCTCTCCTGGTAAATATGAATACAGCGATATCTTGCGTGATAATTTGACTCGCATTGAGCTGGAGGGCTAACCACGATGAAATTTTTACACAATATGTTCGATCGTATGGAGCCGTCCTTCACTAAGGGTGGTAAACACGAGAAATATTACGCCATCTTTGAGATGTTCGATACGTTTTTGCGTCAGCCTGGCACAACGACCTTTACCTCCTCGCACGTGCGTGATGGTATCGATCTAAAGCGTATTATGATTACTGTTTGGCTATGCACCTTCCCAGCGATGTTCTTTGGAATGTATAACGTTGGCCACCAAGCGCTCACTGCTATCGCACAGCTCGGACTTGAGCCTGATGGCTGGCGTACTATTATTACCAATATGGCAGGCTATGATCCCAATAGTATTTGGGCCAGCTTCGTGTACGGGGCTATGCAGTTCTTGCCCATCTATATCGTCACCTTCGCGGTTGGTATTGCTTGCGAGATACTGTTTGCGGTAATCCGTGGACACGAGGTCAACGAAGGCTTCTTTGTCACCTCAGTACTGTACGCGCTCATCATGCCGCCCGATATTCCTTTATGGCAAGTGGCCTTAGGTATTATCTTCGGTGTCGTCGTGGCGAAAGAAGTCTTCGGTGGTACTGGTAAGAACTTCTTAAACCCAGCGTTATCAGGCCGTGCTTTCTTATACTTTGCTTATCCCGCTTATATGTCAGGCGATTCGGTATGGACAGCAGTTGACGGTTTCTCTGGCGCAACGCCACTAGGCTTAGCTGCTCTTGGTGTCACGCCCGATCAGTTCGTTGATGTCTATGGCCGCGCCATTACTTGGAGCGATGCATTCTTTGGTAATATCCAAGGTAGTGTCGGTGAAGTCTCAACCTTAGCTATTTTGCTAGGTGCCGTGGTGCTACTGTGGGCGCGTATCGCCTCATGGCGTATTATGGCGGGCTGTGTGGTTGGTCTTATCGCCACCTCCTTAGTCTTTAATCTGATTGGCTCTGAAGACAACCTAATGATGAACATGCCTTTTTATTGGCATCTGGTCATTGGTGGCTTCGCTTTCGGTGCGGTGTTTATGGCAACCGATCCGGTCTCAGCAGCACATACCAACAAAGGCCGCTGGGCTTATGGTATTTTGATTGGCTTTATGACCATCTTGATTCGTGTCATCAACCCAGCCTTCCCAGAAGGCATCATGCTTGCCATCTTATTTGCTAACTTATTTGCGCCTCTGTTTGACTACTTTGTCACGCAAGCCAACATCAAGCGCCAAACAGCACGGAGGGTTCGTTATGTCCAAGCCCAAAAGTAATAATGCAAAAACCGTTAGCGTTGCGTTAACGCTATGCTTAGTCTGCTCAGTCTTAGTGTCAGCAGTAGCGGTCGGGCTCAAACCTGCTCAAATCGAAAATGCGCGCCTAGATCGTAATAAAAACATCTTAGTCGCGGCGGGCATGTATGACGCTGAGCAAGATACCGCTGATGATGTCGCTAATCGCTTTAAAGACTTCGATGTCGAAATCGTTGATCTGCAAGCTGGTAACTATCTAGATGACGATCAGCTCGTCGATGTCGGTATCCCTGACCGTAACGACTATGACGCTAGCCAAGCGACCAAAAATCAAGCATTAAGTAATGATTTAGGCGCTAATGATCCTGCCGGTATCGGCCGGGTACCTAAGTACGCCAAAGTCTACGTCAAAAATGACGACGCCGGTAATCCTGAAATGGTGGTACTGCCGATCCAAGGCTACGGTCTATGGGGCACAATTTATGGCTTCTTAACGCTTGAGAGCGATATGAATACCATCAAAGGTATCAGCTTTTATGAGCATAAAGAAACTCCGGGACTCGGCGCTCGTATTGAAGAGCCTGAGTGGCGCGCGAAATGGAGTGGTATTCACTCTTATGATGAAAACGGCGAAGTCGCGACTGGTGTCACCAAAGCAGGTAACCCAAAAGAAAACTGGGTAGATGGTATTAGTGGTGCGACATTAACGGGTCGCGGCGTTAGTAACATGATTCAGTTTTGGCTTGGCGAGCAAGGCTATAAGCCTTATCTAGACGCACTGCGTAAAGAGAGCGGTGCTACAATCGATAATGCTGAAGCACAAGCTAGCCAAGCAGACCTTGAGCAAGCCAAACAGACCACTGAACTGGCAGCAGCTCTACCACTAGCAAACGGCAAGGAGGCATAACATGGCTGATACCAAAAGCATCTTAACTACGCCTATTTTTGACAATAACCCTATCGGTTTGCAAATATTAGGTATCTGTTCGGCACTAGCTGTGACGACTAGCATGTCCAATGCGATGGTCATGTGTGTAGCGCTGACTTTAGTGACTGCATTTTCGAGCTTTTTCATCTCGATTATTCGCAAAAAAATTCCGTCTAGTATTCGTATCATCGTGCAGATGACTATTATCGCCTCCTTGGTTATTTTAGTCGATCAGGTACTAAAAGCAGTCGCTTATGACGTCAGTAAAGGCTTATCGGTATTCGTTGGTTTGATTATCACCAACTGTATCGTCATGGGCCGCGCCGAAGCGTTTGCCATGAGCAACCCGCCGATTCCTAGCTTTTTGGATGGTATCGGTAATGGTCTTGGCTACTCAGCAGTACTCCTGTTCGTCGCTACAATCCGTGAGCTATTAGGCTCAGGTACTTGGTTCGGTATCACTATATTACAGCCAGTGACTGACGGCGGTTGGTACTTACCTAACGGTCTATTATTACTACCCCCATCAGCCTTCTTTATTATCGGCTTATTTATCGCCATTGTGCGTCTTTGGAAGCCAGAACAAATCGAAGAAGCTGACTTTGTAATGAAGCCGCAGTCTAAAGGCATGGCACATGGAGGCGGTCACTAATGGGACATTATGTTAGCTTATTTATAACCTCAGTCTTTATTGAGAATATGGCGCTAGCCTACTTCTTAGGCATGTGTACTTTCTTAGCAGTATCAAAGAAGGTCTCAACCGCTATCGGCCTTGGGGTTGCCGTTATCGTCGTTATGGCGATTACCGTACCGCTTAATAATTTGCTCTTTCAGTTCATCCTAAAAAGTGGCGCTTTGGCTTGGGCGGGCTTTCCTGATATCAATTTAAGCTTCTTAGGTCTGCTCAGTTATATCGGCTTAATCGCAGCAACGGTTCAGATTCTAGAGATGTTCTTGGATAAGTTCGTGCCTGCGCTTTATAACGCTCTAGGGGTATTCTTACCGCTGATTACCGTTAACTGCGCTATCCTCGGCGGCGTACTATTCATGGTTGAGCGTGATTATAATTTTAGCGAATCTGTCGTGTACGGCGTTGGTGCTGGTTTTGGTTGGGCAGTCGCTATTGTTGCTTTGGCGGGTATCCGTGAAAAGCTCAAATATTCAGACATTCCAGGACCGCTACAAGGCTTGGGCATCACCTTTATTACCGTAGGTTTGATGTCACTTGGCTTTATGTCGTTCGGCGGTATGTCAATTTAGGCACTGAGTATTATTAGCTTAATGAATAATTAGCTTATTGAACTATTAGCTTATTGAACCATTTAACTCATTTATTTGGAAGGGGTTCGAGAGTCACTACAGTCAGCTCTTGACCCCTACCCCATAAATTAAGGATACCTACCATGGATTATGCTACGGCGATTGGTGGCGTTGCTATGTTCACTGTGATCATCATGAGCCTTGTCGCTATTATTTTAGCGGCGCGTTCACGACTGGTCAGCTCAGGGGACGTTACCATTCGCATTAATGAAAATCCTGATAATGATGTTGTCACCCCTGCCGGTGGCAAACTGCTACAAACGCTTGCCAGCGAAGGTATATTTTTATCATCAGCTTGCGGCGGTGGTGGTACTTGCGCTCAGTGTCGCTGCCGTGTGATTGAAGGCGGCGGCTCTATTCTGCCGACCGAAGAGGGGTACTTCACTCAAGGTGAGATTCGCAACCATATGCGCTTAGCCTGTCAGGTCGCCGTCAAGCAAGATATGGAAATCGAGATTGATCCCGAATTCTTTGATGTGCAAAAGTGGGAATGTGAAGTTGTCTCTAATGACAACGTTGCTACCTTTATTAAAGAGCTGGTACTTAAGATTCCAGAAGGCGAAGCGGTGAACTTCCGCGCCGGTGGCTATGTGCAGTTAGAAGCGCCGCCGCACGAAGTACACTATAAAGACTTCGATATCGCTGAAGAGTATAGAGAAGATTGGGAAAAGTTCGGCATCTTTGATTATGTCTCAAAAGTCGATGAGCCAGTAATTCGTGCTTATTCGATGGCCAATTACCCTGAAGAAAAAGGCATCATCAAATTTAACATCCGTATCGCCAGTCCGCCGCCGCGTGGTCCTGCCGGTATTCCACCCGGTCAGATGTCCTCTTGGACATTCAACCTAAAACCTGGCGACAAGGTCACCGTATCAGGCCCTTATGGTGAATTCTTTGCCAAAGATACTGAAGCTGAGATGATCTTCGTCGGTGGTGGTGCGGGTATGGCGCCGATGCGCTCGCACATCTTTGATCAGCTCAAGCGTCTCAATTCTGATCGCAAGATTAGCTTTTGGTACGGCGCGCGCTCGATCCGTGAGATGTTCTATGTTGAGGATTATGATCAGCTCGAAGAAGAGTTCGCTAACTTTGAGTGGCATGTGGCGCTGTCTGATCCATTACCAGAAGATAACTGGGATGGCTATACTGGCTTCATTCACAATGTATTGCTAGAAGAATACCTCAAAGACCATCCAAACCCTGAAGACTGCGAATACTATATGTGCGGGCCACCGATGATGAACGCTGCTGTCATCGATATGCTGCATAGCCTCGGCGTAGAAGATGAAAATATCATGCTTGATGACTTTGGTGGTTAAGTAAACAAAGTAAGCTTAGAAATATGAATAAAAAAGAGTCTCAATCGAGGCTCTTTTTTTTGGCTAAAACTTGAAGACACTCTCTTTTTCATTTTACAAATTCGAGTAGCAATCTAAGGGTTAATTTTTTATAGTATTGGTAACCACTATTGATGTTTTTTACATTGATAGATTTTTACTGAGTAAGGATGCTTATGAAAACGAAATTTAAAGACCTAACGATTTGGATAACTGGTGCTTCGAGCGGCTTAGGTGAAGCGTTGTCGATTGCCTTTGCCAAAAAAGGCGCGACTATTATATTAAGCGGCCGTAATGAGGACAAACTAGAACAAGTCAAAAAACAGTGCAAAAAGTCCAAAAACCATCATATCGTCTCTTTTGATATCAGCGATAGCGAGCAGACCAAAGCCGCTTATGAGACCGCTATAAATAAAGCCGGCAAAATTGACTGGCTCATTAATAATGCGGGCGTCTCTCAGCGCTCATTGATCATGGAAACCTCTGAGGACGTTGAGCGCCAAATTATGGAGCTCGATTACTTTGCGCAAACGCGTCTGACGCGTCTGGTACTGCCAGCCATGCTCGCGCAAGGCGGCGGTAAGATCGTGATGATATCTAGTATCGCAGGACTTATAGGTACGCAGTATCGCGGCGCTTATAGTGCAGCCAAAGCCGCTATTCATCTATGGGCCAATAGCCTGCGCGCTGAGCTCTACGATCAAGGTATTGAGGTGGCTACGATATTCCCAGGCTTTATCCAAACCAATGTCTCGATTAATGCTTTGACAGGAGATGGTAGCGCACAAGGTACGATGGATGATGCGACGAGCAAAGGACTCACTGCGTCCGAATTTGCTAAGCAAGTGGTCAAGGCACTCAGCAAAGGTGAAGAATATATCATCGTTGGCGGCCGCCAAGAGAGAATGGCCACTAGAGTCAATCGCTTATCGCCGCCTAAGCTCTATAAGCTGATCCGTAAGTCACAAGTCAGATAGCTTTATCTAGAACGCTTTTATAAGATTAGCCAGATTTCGGCTTATTGCTGTGATTAAAAAAAGTTAGAGGTGTACAATAGGCAAAACCTATTTATACCCCTAATTTTTATACTTATTAAAACCATCCCTATGATAAATTTATTGCCACAAAACACTTCTAAAACCATGAATAAAAGCTGTCTTGCTACTATGCGTCTTACTACTATCGGTACGGCTACCCTATTAAGTCTGAGTGCTTGCCAGCAACCTACCGCAGACTTTAATACCTTGAGCGGTGAGACTATGGGCACTAGCTACCATATCAGCTATCAGCTCCCAGACGGTACTGATGAAACAGCTATTCAAGCTTCCATCGACGAAAGGCTGCAGCACATTAATGACAGCATGTCGACCTATATAGACGACTCGACTATTTCTAAATTCAACCGCTTAGCCGCTAATACGCCTATCACTATCGATGCGGACTTTAGCCATGTGTTAGACGTTTCAAGACAAGTTTATGAGCAATCAGGTGGCGCTTTTGATCCGACGGTGATGCCATTGATCGAGACTTGGGGCTTTGGCAGTACTATGACGGTCGAGCGCTTACAAAGCCCGCCAAGTCAGGTTGAAATTGCTGAGGCCAAAGCCTTAGTCGACTTTGACAGTATAGTACAAGAGGGCGATAGTCTTTATAAAACTAAAGATGGCGTAGGTTTAGACTTCTCAGCTGTAGCAAAAGGCTACGGCGTCGATGCCATCGCTGAGGTGCTAAGACAAGACTATCAGATTCGCAATTATATGGTCGAGATTGGCGGAGAGGTGGCTTCCTCTGGAGTGAACTCACAAACCCAGCCTTGGCAAATCGCTATTGACGCGCCCATTGAAGGCAGTACGGTCACCGAGCGTCAAACTATTGCCGCTATTCGCCAACCCAAATCTTTGGGCAATAAGATGTATCTGGCAACTTCTGGTAACTATCGAAATTCGATAATTTTTGACGATAAACGCTATAGCCATACTATCGATCCGACTACTGGTGAGCCTATCATAGGCGGCGCCCCTTCTGTGACGGTGGCAGCTGACTCGGTGGGACTTGCCGATGCTTGGGCAACCGCGCTCACCGCTATGCCGTATGAGCAAGCACTGGCGAGTGCCGAACAGCATAATATAGCAGCGCTGTTCGTGATATTAGTCGATAATACTGATATTGACGCCGATCGTTTAGAGGACTGGCAGATCGTAGAAACCTCTGCTATGCAAGCGTTAAGAGCGGATAAACCCTCTTAATCGGCCTTATCTGCTATGGTAGTAAAGTATTGATAATAAAACACTTGTGCCAGCGAGCAAGACCAAAACCTGCTATAATATTAACTAATAAAATATAAATGTGAGGTCACGCTATGCTTAGCCAACTCCTGCCAATGCTTGCCATTACTTTTACCGTCTTTGTACTGTTCTTTTTACTCATGGGTATTGGTTATATGTTCAAAAAGCAGCCACTCAAAGGCTCGTGTGGCGGTGTTGCGAACTTGATGGGTGATGAGAGATGCTCGTTTTGTGGTGATGATCCCAATAAGTGTGATTCAGTCGTAGCAGAGCAGCAAGACACTGCTTTAAAAGCCGCTCAATTGGGTAAATCGGTTTAAGCTCTTTTAGTTTTAGTTATGTCTGGTTTTAAGCTATTTGTGAGATTGCAGTTTTGTCTTAGCTAGGCTTTGGTTACCATACGCTGGTAGTACTTCGTCCTCTCCACTCTTATACTAGTGTTAAGTATTTTTAAGATGCTTAACACTTTTTTATTGTGTACGGTTTGCCTATTCCGATTAGTCTAAGTTTTATATCGAACTTTACTGTTTACTGTATTGGTTTTTGACGCTTTATATTAACCACCGTCTTGGTGGAATTTTTTTTGGGTTATTCTAAAAGTGCTCTTTTGTCAGCCTTTAGGCCATAACCTTTCCTTTTTTCCAATTTTATAGTCGTGCCGCTATGTCTACTCCTGCTAACACTAATTCTCGCTCAGATACTCTAAAACCCAATCACCTACCCTCAGCCAAGTTTACTTTTTGGTTGGTACTGATTGCTATGATACTACTGGCGACCAATATGCGCGCGCCTATTGTGGCGCTTGGTTCTATCGCGCCGGTGGTGCAAGAAGCGCTGGGTATCTCTGAGACCGAGATCGGTTGGCTTGGCGCGGTGCCGATGCTGACTTTTGCGATTGGGGCTTTGATTGCGCCTGCTATCGGCAAACGTTTTGGCCTTGAAAATACGCTGATTGCTATGGTAGCACTGCTCACCTTTGGGATGGTGCTTCGTTCTGTGGTGCCCACTTGGCTCGGCTTTTTGAGCGGGACTTTACTGCTGACTCTAGCGATCGGTTTTGCCAATACCTTAGCAGCTCCAGTCATCAAACAGCGCACACCTAAGCATATTCCGCTGATTACCGGTCTGTTCAGCCTGACAATGACCGTCTCTGCTGGTATTGTCGCAGGTGTGGTTTTACCTTTATCTGAGAGTATCGGTTGGCAATGGTCGCTTGGTGGTTGGTCATTATTGGGCTTGTTTGCCTTAGTGGCTTGGGTGTTTTTGCGTCTACGTTTGGGCTCTTCTAACCATCAAGCTGCTATTTTACCCTCTTCGGGATCCTCAGAGGTCTCCATGTGGCGCGCGCCGTTCGCTTGGCAAATTGCGGTATTTATGGGGCTGCAATCGCTACTATTTTATACCGTGGCCAGTTTTTTGCCTTCTATTTGGGTCAGTAAAGGATTGAGTCCGGTCGCGGCTGGGCAGATGGGCTCGGTGTTTCAATTTATGGCACCTTTCGCTATTTTAAGCTTAACGTGGCTAGTCAATCGTGGACGTCCGATTCAAGCGCTAGCGATATCTGCATCGGTTCTCAATGTCATCGGCGTCTTAGGGGTCAGTTATTTGACGCCAGATTTGGCATGGCTGTGGTCAGGTCTCATGGGTGCCGGCTGTTCTGCTATTTTCACTTTGAGTATGATGCTTTTTTCCATGCGCACTTATACTACTAACCAATCGAGCGAGCTGTCGGGTATGGCGCAGTTTGTCGGTTATCTACTGGCGTTTTTTGGGCCTTTAGGTACCGGTTGGCTCCATGAAGCAACAGACAGTTGGGATTTGCCATTATTATTGATACTGATATTAATGGTTATCAACGTCGGGCTTGCATGGTTGGTCAGTCGTCCGGTTATGGTCGATGGCAAGAAGGCTTAAGATAGAATTAGCTTGCTTGCCGTAACTTTACCCTTATATTGATTACTCGTTGGTACTGCTAAACTGGTTTGATTGATTCAAGGATAATACTGTTATGAAAAGCAAAACGCTCAGCTTAGTTAACATATCTACTTATAGCTTGATTATCACTATGGTCAGCGCAGGCCTGCTGATAAGTGGCTGCCAAGACAAACCAGAAACTAACGAACCCCAAGCGACTAAAACAACAACGAATGCACCTGTACAAGCTGAAGGTACGAGCAGTATCAGTACTGCTGAGCAACAAGTGATATCACAACCCATCACTATCCTAGCGCTAGGTGATTCACTAACCGAAGGCTTAGGCGTCGAGCGTGATGGTAATTACCCCGCGCAGTTAGAAGCCAAATTAAAAGAAATGGGCTACGTTAACGTCGATGTGGTCAACTCAGGCTTAAGCGGCGAAACCAGCACCGGATTGGTGAATCGCTTGGACTGGGTGACCCAAACCGAGCCTGACATCACCATACTCACTATTGGTGCTAATGATGCGATACGCGGACTCGATGTAGCAACGATTGAAGATAACATTCGCACGGCAGTTAAACATCTACAAGATAATGGTAGCGAAGTGATCTTAGGCGGTATGCAAATTTATGATAACTTGGGCAACGCATACGTGCAGTCGTTTTCAGATATTTATCCGCGTATCGCTGAAGATATGAATGTGCCGATGATTCCGTTTTTCTTAGAGGGCGTGGGCGGTGTTAGCGAGTTAAATCAAGCGGATGCTATTCATCCTACAAAGGAAGGCTATACGATAATCGTTAATAATAACATCTTGCCTGTGCTTAAGCCTGAGCTTGAGAATATGGTAGTAAGCGCGCGTAATTAAATTAGTCAACTTCAAGAAACACAGCGCTTCTGGTATAAATTTTCCTTGCTTGCTGTGCCTACGCCGTTTCGATGCTGCGCAAAATTTACCCCAGAAGCACTTAAACGTAGTTATTTTCTTGCCAAACACTTATAGCGATACATATATTAATCGAGACTGTCCAATGACCGCTACACTTACCAACAATGCCCTACTCACCGCCGCAAACCTCAATAAAACCGTCCACGTCGGTGAGCAATCGCTAGCGATTATCAAAGACGTCAGTATCCATGTCGATGCCGGCGAGTTTGTGGTGATTATGGGCAAGTCCGGCTCAGGTAAATCTACCTTGCTAGGATTATTAGCAGCGTTAGATTATCCAGATAGCGGCTCGGTTAAATTAGGCGAGCAAACCTTAAGTAGTCTTGATGAAGATGCACTGGCGGCTATTCGTCAGCGTGATATGGGCTTTGTGTTTCAGTCCTTTCATCTATTGCCGACATTGACGGTGGCAGAAAATATTGCTTTTCCGCTCGATATTGCGCGGCGTCCCGATAATGCGCGGGTCGATGAACTCATCGATGCGGTCGGACTTGGGCATCGGCGTGATAGTTTACCCAATCAATTATCTGGCGGTGAACAGCAGCGTACCGCTGTCGCCCGCGCTTTGGTATCACGTCCCAAAATCGTCTTTGCTGATGAGCCAACGGGTAATTTAGACGAACAAAACGCTGACCAAGTCATGCAATTATTGTTAGATTTACGGCAACAGACCGGTTCAGCGCTGGTGGTCGTGACTCATGACCCAGCGCTTGCTGAGATGGCGGATAGAGTGATTATTATGCATGATGGGGTGATAGACGGAACTTACGCCAATGGATAAGCTCGCAAAAAACAATCAAACTCGTCATCGTGTCAGCGATGACACAAACGGCGCTAATAGCATAATAAGCCAGCTTTTCGCTTCCACACTAGGCACTAAAGCCCTCACTCGTAGCTGGTGGCGGCGCTGGGTGTATCCCGTTTTATTCTTAATCACTTTAACCCTATCGCTTGCCACTTACCTGACTTTGGATTCGATTCAGCAAGCAGTGAATACCTATATCACGGACAATCAGCGCGCGCTGGTTGGTGGTGATTTGGTGCTCGAGAGCAATCAAGAGTGGCCGGCGCAAGTATTAGAGCAAGTACGCAGTTTGCCTAAGAGCCAAGTCGTCTATGACCACCAGTTTAGCTCCATGGCGGTGACCGAAAAGCAAACTTTGCTAGTGCGCATCAAAGGCGTCACTCCTGCCTATCCTTTATATGGCGAGGCACAAACCGCCTCCGGTAAACCCTTATGGCAACAGCTAAGGCCAGACACTATCGTCATCGCGCCAGAGGTGTTACAAGGGTTAAATGCCGATGTTGGCGATACGGTTACCATTGGCGATGGGCAATTTACTATCAGCGATGTGCTGACCAAAGAGCCAGACCGCCCCTTGAGCGCTTTTGATTTTGGCGGGCATGTATTGATGCAAGAGGACGCGCTGGCGGCGACCAATCTACTCGGTCAGCGTAGCCGTGTACGTTATCGTATTGAGATAGCAGGCGACGAGGAAACCATAGCCGCGTTAAATGAGCAATTAGAGCAAACCTTAACCAGCTATCCTAACATCAGGCTCTCCGATATCGATAGCGAGGACACGCAAGTCTCGCGCATCTCTGATAATGTGCTCATGTTTTTAAAATTACTGGTCATCGCGGTATTGCTACTATCCGCCGTCGCTATGTATGGGGTTATTACCGCCTTTGTCACCAAACAGCAAGCCAACAACGCCATCCGTATGGCGATGGGCGAACCGGCCCGTCAAATCAAAGCCAGCTACTATCGGCTGTTATTGGACACCTCCATCATTGCCAGTGTTGCCGCTGTCGTGCTTAGCCTCGGATTATTAAAAATAGGCCAGCCTTATCTCACCGCTATTTTGCCTGAAGACCTTGGTTTAGCGATTAGTCCGCTTAGTATCATTAAAACGCTGATTATCGCTATTATATTGACCTTGGTCATTACCCAACGTGGTCTCAATCCGCTTGGCACCACTACCCCTGCCACCCTGCTCAACCAAGGCGCGAGCCAGCAATCAGGTAAACGACTGCCATGGTATAAAGGGTACAAACGCTTACCCCTACTCTGGTACGGGCTGATGTTTATCGGTCTGTATTTATTCTTCACTTATGAAGTCGGCTCTTGGCGCCTATCAGCGCAATTGCTTATCGGTTTGATTGGCTTTGTCGCTATATTTTGGGCGCTGGCGCGTAGTTGGCTATGGCTATTATCACGCCTAGCGAAAAATAAAAACGTCAGCTGGATGCAGCGCATTGCTATTCATAATCTGGCGCGTAAAGGCAATCAATCGGCGCTATTCTTCGTCACGCTAGCGCTATCAGTCGCGGTATTGACCTTGATTACCACTTTAAATCACAGTATCAATGCCCAGTTCGTCAACGCCTACCCTGAAGATGCGCCCAATATATTTTTGCTTGATGTGCAAAGCGAACAACACGAAGAGATTAATAACATCATTGGCGCACCGGTCAGCTATTACCCCGTTATTCGCGCGCGTATCGTCACCGCTGGCGGCGTGGCGGCAGAAGATATCGACGCCGATGACGACTTCGATGAGCCGACGCGGGTGTTTAACTTAAGCTACGCCGACACGATTATGGACACCGAATACATCGTCGATGCGGTCACCAATGACGAGCTGTATAGCCCTATCGATGGTCAAGACCTTGACAAATCGCCATTACAACAAGTACAGCCGTTATCTATTTTAGATGGTGCGGCTGAGATGTTAAATGTCGGTATGGGTGATGAAGTGGTGTTTAATATCCAAGGTATTGAGATAACTGGAGAGATTACCAGTATCCGCTCGCGCTTTGAACGTGGCCCCAGCCCCTTCTTTTACTTCTTATTTGAACCTGAGCTGTTGGCCGCCGCCCCGCAAATCCAATTTGCCACCGCGCACATCCCTGAGGACAGTATCGCTGAGGTACAAGGTCAGCTGGTACGCGAATTTCCTGCCGTCACTACGGTTGACGGAACGGCTATCGCTGAGCAAATCCAAGGACTGGTACAGCAGATGAGCCGCTTGGTCTATGTCTTCACCTTACTGGCTCTGCTTACAGGGATTATGGTGCTGATTAGCTCGCTACTGTCCACCTCGCAAGACCGCATGCAAGAGAGCGCCTCGTTTCGCCTGCTCGGCATGCAAAAGCGGGATTTATACCTGCTTAATATCTTGGAGATTGGTGTACTTGGGGTTAGCGCGGCGGTGTTTGCGATGACGATTGCCAGCGCTGGCTCGTGGTTTGCGATTACCCAGTGGTTTGATTTACGCTTTAGCGTCCCGTGGGCGAACTTAGCTATTGGTGGCGGATTGCTCCTTGCCTTACTGCTGGGTATTGCGATTATTTATGTGAGATTGGTGATTGGGCGTGGGATTATGGCAAGAGTTCGGGCGATGGTTTGAGGGTGAGCTAGGTTAAACATACGCTAATATTATCTTAACTCCACTACGACACTATTTGACGCTTAAAACTCTCAGTATATTGTGAATCTTCTAATTGAAAGGCATACTTGGGTTTGAACAATTGTGAACTTACAATAACATAGTATAGGCGTTATATCTTATCTCCTAAAACTTACAAAGGATTTCAACAATGACATCTATACCAACAATGCCCAAAGTTAGTATCTCTAAATTAACTTTTTCAGGTGGTAATAGTTTTGAACTCCAAGAAGATGAAATAATAATATTAGTAGGGCCTAATAATAGTGGTAAATCTAAAACCTTAAGAGAGATTGTTGAAAGGTCGGGTTCAGAGTCATCTAGTAATTGTATAGTAGTTACAGGTTTAGAGTTAAATAAGCAAGGTACAGTAGAACAGCTCAGAGGTTTTTTGAATAGTAATGCGCAGATTATAGGAGACTCATATAACTATGGAACATGGCGTATTGATAATATGCATTTGAGTTTTTGGGATAATAATTACTTATTTGGCGGTATACTTGATGCATATGTAAAAAACATTACAGCTAATGATCGTTTATCTATATGTGAACAACAGAATAGTGTTAGTCCTGAGCAACAGAAAACTAAACCACAACATATACTGTATGACAACTCACAGTTGATGGAAAAAATTAGTAATATTTTTGAAGTGGCATTTGGTAAAAGGCTATATTTCAACTTGCGTGGAGGTAGCAAGCTGCCTATCCATGTAGGAAATTTACCAGAAACAATGGATAGTCAAGAAAATACTAATAATGCTCTACAAATACTAAATAAATATGTTGATGCTGTTAAAGAACTGCCACTCCTTGATAAGCAGGGAGATGGTATGAAAAGCTATGCTGGTATTTTATTCGAAAGTATTGTTACTGACTATAGTATTACTCTTATAGATGAGCCTGAAGCTTTTCTACATCCTCCTCAAATGAAAAAATTAGGAGAGACACTTGCTAAAGAAGTTAACGGACAATTATTTGTAGCGACTCATAGTAGCGATATATTAAGGGGTTTTTTAGAAGGCACTCAAGGGAATGTAAGAATCCTTAGAATTAATAGAGTCAAAGATAAAAATATAGTTATGGAAGCCGATGAAAGTGCTATTAAAGAACTGTGGGAGAAACCGGTTCTAAGATATTCAAATGCTCTTGAAGGCATATTCCATGAACAAACTATTATTTGCGAAGACGATAGCGATTGTAGGCTTATTAATTCAGTAGCAGACTATCTTTCTCTAAGTTCGTCAGACCATTGGGAGGATACAGCTTACGTCCCCGCAGGTGGAAAACATGCCATTCCTAAAATCGCTAAAATTTTAAAAGAAATAGGAGTTCCAACTAAGGCTGTCTTTGATATTGACTTCTTATCAGAAGAAAGGCTAGTTAAAGAGACTGTATTAGCTTTTGGTGGCAACTGGGAAGACATTAAAGTTTTGTGGAATAGAGTAAATCAAGCTATATTAAGCAAAAATCCTGCTAAGCCTCATAAAATTATAAAAGAAGAAATTATAGATATTATTTCTAAATCTTTAGAAGAAGATCTACCTAGTACAGAAATTAGTAAAGCTTTAAAACAAATAAAACCTTGGCATGAAGTCAAAAGCTATGGTGAAAGAAGCATACCTGGAGGTGAAGTTTTAACTAATTATAAAAATATGATAGATAAACTCGAAGAAACCGGAATATATATAATCGGGGTTGGAGAAATTGAAAACTTTTGTAGAGAGCTAGGTGGTCATGGTCCAAAGTTCGTGACTAAATTATTGACCGAAAAAAATATGGAAGATGGAGACTTAGGAGATTTGAGAGATTTTGTTCAAAAAGTTCATTTAGGAAATCATTGTAAATTTAATAAAGATTAACTATTAGGTTTATAATCCACCTGATAAAGCTTAGTTTTCATTATATAATTCCTATTCATCATACTATTAAATAGTCGCCTTGTGGCGCGGTTTAGCCCTGATTGCAGCGGTAGCTTGGTAGGCTGTGGCGCTTACAGCACCTTGCTAACCAGAAAATCACAGATTTTCTCTTGCGTTGGGGCAAAGCAGTGCTTTGCTTTATCCCGCCTCAGGTCGCTCGGACGTTGGAACGCTACTGTGCCTAGGTGCTGTGCGCCACAGACTGCCAACTACAAACGTAAAGCAGGATTAGCTCCAAACTCCGTAAACCAAAACGCTCACTATTGATATAGAGGGCGTTTTTGGTTTATTCGTGGGTTAAATATACGAAAGATAAACGGCGATCAGCGCTTGACACCGCGCACATCAAAGCTGGCATTTGTTATACTAGCGCCACGCGAACCCGCACACTCACCTAATCATACAGTCAGATACTGACAAGCGCACGGTAATCCTATGAAATTCTCTAAGTTTGGTCAAAAGTTTATTCAGCCTACGGGCATCTCGCAATTGATGGATGATTTGGGCGATGCGCTAAAAAGCGATGAGCCAGTCAATATGCTGGGCGGCGGTAATCCGGCGCGGATTGACGCGGTGAATGAGCTGTTTTTAGAGACCTATCAAGCGCTGGGTAACGATGGTAGCTTTCATAATGAGATCAATAGTACGGCAACGAGTAGCATGGCGAATTACTCCAATCCGCAAGGCGATGCCGCTTTTATTGATGCTTTGGTAGGGTTTTTTAATCGTCATTATGACTGGAATTTGACGAGTGAGAATATCGCGCTGACCAATGGCTCGCAAAATGCGTTTTTCTATTTGTTTAACTTATTTGGTGGCGCGTTCGTTGATGATGCGCTTGATGAGTCCAGTCAAGATAAAGACAGTCAATCGGTAGATAAGTCGATTTTGTTACCGCTTGCGCCTGAGTATATCGGCTATAGTGATGTGCATGTTGAGGGTCAGCATTTTATGGCGGTGTTGCCGCATATCGATGAAGTCGCCCATGATGGCGAAGAAGGTTTTTTTAAATATCGAGTAGACTTTGAAGCATTAGAAAACTTGCCAGAGCTTAAAGAGGGACGTATTGGAGCGATTTGCTGTTCGCGTCCGACCAATCCAACGGGCAATGTGTTGACCGATGAAGAGATGGCGCATTTGGCGGAGATTGCTAAGCGTTATGAGGTACCGCTGATTATCGATAACGCTTATGGTATGCCCTTCCCTAATATTATTTATTCTGACGTCACCCTTAATTGGGATTACAATACCATTCTTTGTTTTAGCCTGTCTAAAATTGGCTTGCCGGGGGTACGTACCGGGATTATCGTTGCCGCGCCTGAGGTCATTGAAGCAGTCAGTGCAATGAATGCGGTGGTTAATCTCTCGCCAACGCGTTTTGGCGCTTCTATTGCCACGCCACTGGTTAACAACGATGCGATTAAAGACTTGTCTGATAATGATATTAGGCCCTTTTATCAGCAGCAAGCCAAAACCGCAGTTGCGCTACTTAAAAACGAGCTGGGCGATTATCCATTGTCTATTCATAAGCCTGAGGGCGCGATATTCTTGTGGTTGTGGTTTAAAGATTTACCGATTAGCACATCTGAGCTGTATGAGATCTTAAAAGAAAAAGGTACCCTTATCGTACCGAGTGAATACTTTTTCCCGGGTGTTGATGTTAGCGATTACAGACACGCGCATGAGTGCATTCGTATGAGTATTGCCGCCGATGAAGACACTTTAGAGAAAGGGATTGCGGTGATTGGTGAGGTGGTAAGGGGGCTTTATGATGGTGAGTAGGTTGGCTTGATAATATGACTTTGCGTGAGGCTTCTATGCGTTACGAATTTGAAAATTTGAAAATCAGTAAAGAGAAAAGGTACTCACTAGGTAAAGAAACCACTACCCATAAATATTACTTATCTTTTCCAGTTAGTCCGCCAAATCATAGGTATATTGAGTATGAAGAATACTATGAAATCTCTTCTGAACAGCTTAGCGAGTTTTTAAAAAATGAATATTTATTAATAGAATTTTTGGATAAATGTAGAAGAAGAAAAATGGATCATTTATTTCTTTTTTATCCTATAGCTCCTATTCGAGGTTATCCAACTTAGATTGATTTTATAAAAAAACGGACTGCTAAAAGTCCGTTTTTTTATACGCTAATCTTATGCAAATGGTTTAACTAAACTCTTTTAGCAAAGCTTTAGCACTCATTTTACCAAAGTCATTCGCCGCTAGAGGCCCGTCACCTGAGATCAGTTTTCTATCTTGATGGGTCTGTCCTGAGGCGAGCTTATTGCTAATCGTGACGCCTAAATCTTCTAACTTTTCTGCAAAGTACCAAGGCATAGGTCCCGGTAGATAACCAATTTTTGGCATTTGCTTATCCATAACCGTCGGGAAGGCGACCATCTTATAGCCTTTGAAAATAAAGTCTTTGTTAGCGTTATCGTCTTGCTTGAAGCTATCAGGACTTTCTAAATTAGCTGCCAATAAAGCCGCAGGCCCATGACAAATCGCTAAGGTGAATAGATCATTTTTATGACCCCAGCGCAGTAACTCACCAAGATCATAATCTTCGGGTAAGCCTAGCATCGCCCCATGACCACCGGGGATAAAGATTGCCACATATTCATCGCTATCTGCCATATCATTTTTGACGAAGTCAGCGATGCTTTTTGGATTATTCAACTTGGACTCATACTCGCTATAGATAGCTTTGACGTCTTCATCTTTGTCTGGCATCGCCCATTGCTCAACTTTTACGGAATCCCCTGTTGGGGTAAATACATCGACATCAAAGCCTGCTTGTTTAAAGTGTAATAACGGCACCATCATCTCAACGGGGTGATTACCTGTGTCAAACTTATTGCCATTCTCCATGGTCATATACTGCTGCTCGGTACAGACCATCATAATTTTCTTATTGCCCGTATAGCGATTATCATACTCAGTATTATCGTAGTTGGTTTTGTTCGGTGCGGCTATCTTTAGCGAGGACTTAGAAGGGATATAAGCGCCTGACTCAGTTTCTTGCGGCTCTAAACCCAATGTGTCTTTGGCTTTGTCTAGTAGGTCTTGGATATTCATAATGTTTCCTTTTTTATGATTTATATTGATTCGATAGCTAATAATATTAAATCTAAAATAACAAAAGGAAAATGTATTAAGTAGACGAGAGTTTTTATGTTTAGTAAGCTTTGTAAGGGGTCGGTTGTTAAGTTGCAAGAATTATCTATGTAACAACTAACCACTCTATAAATCAACTTTTATCCTAATATACTGCGTCTGTGCATTGACGCGACCGCCGATCTGCATGGCACTAGCGCTATGAGTCACCGCTAAATACAGATAGCCATCTCTCGCCCAAAATATATCAGCAGGATCAGTGATAGGCATCCAATTTTTAAAGCCTGCACTCATAACAGGGATGATCGCTCTGCCTTTAACTTTATAGAGTCCGAGATCGGTATGACCCTCATATGGGTTAGCATAAGCTGAGATGATATAGCGTTTATTTGGTGAGAGATAAGGATAAGCTGAAAACTCTTGAGTTAAGAACCCTTCAACTTGATCAAACATTTGATAGTTCTGACTCTCCCAACGCAGTACTTCAACCAGATGCTGATCTAAGGCATCTATTTGGCCGATATATCTATACGTTTCGCCATCATCGTCACTATCGATATCTACTAGTTTCAAAGAGTCCTTAACCAGTTGAATGGATATGACGCTATCTTGTTTTTTAATAGCGTTTTTATGTGATAAATAATCGACAGCGAGCGGACGTTTTTTCTCAAAAAAGGCTTTATCTATTAATTCAATTTTAAGATAGTCATTGAGTACTTTGCCAGCTAGAAAAAATTGATCTTTTTTGCCTACTGACAAATGCGTTATTCGATTTAACTCATTAGTATCAAGTAATTTGACAGCTACAGGTGTTGCGCGGGCTGATGGTTTTTTAATGGAGGGGTTTGTCGATTTAATGACATTCTGAACAGCCATTGCTGGCTGATAGCTACCGAGGCTAAGTAGTGAAGCGCTTGATATCAAAAGCACTCTAGTAGCAAAGCGATTGTGCTTTTTGCAGACAAACATGGTGATAGCTCCTCTTTTAGGTTTGAGAAACAACCCCATTACTTTACCTTATTTCTATGGTGATAAGTTAAGATCGTTTTTTTAATAATCTAACGGTTGGCGCAGGTGCGGTGGGATGAAAAATCGTTGTCCACTTATTTAACGCAAATAGCACGAAAGGTAGCAAACAAGTATTTATCAAATCATGAATACTGGCTTTGATATCTATACCTTTCAAAGCCCAAATACCTTTTGGCAAAATAATATGACGATTGTCAAAATACTCGCCTAGCAATGCCACGCTAATCACTACCAGTAACGCTAAAAAGGCTCTGATATTCTGACTTTTAATGATAGGACGTAATATAAACAAGCTAAGCAGATAGACGCCAACGCCAACGTAGATGTGCAAAGCATCTTTAGCGAGACCGGTTGTCTCAATGATGTTTAGTTTAAAGGTCGTAAAGTCCACTGAGGTTTCCGCGTATGATAGCTAGCAATAGCTGAGGCCAATAATAAACAATAATTAAAAGGTGAGCTACGCTGACTTCAACTCACCTTGCAAACTTATACACTGTTTTGTCTAGCTATACATCCCACTCGACAAAATTCTTGAGCAGTTGCAAACCTGCGGTATGGCTTTTTTCTGGATGAAACTGAGTGGCGAACAGATTGTCTTTGATAATACTGGCACAAAACGGCTGTCCGTAATCGCAAATGGCGGCGATTTGCGATTCATCAGCAGGATCACAATAATAGCTGTGCACAAAGTAAAAGTGCTGATTGTTCTCTATGCCCTTCCATAAGGGATGCGCTAAATCCATATCGGTAATGGTGTTCCAGCCCATATGCGGCACTTTAATGGTTGCGCCCTGCTCGTCCGTCCACGTAGGATCAAAGGCTTCTACCGTGCCGTCTAAAATCCCCAAACAATCGGTGCCACTATTCTCAGCGGAGCGCTCAAATAGCGCTTGCATACCCACACAAATCGCCATGACGGGCTTATTAAAGATAGCATCTCGCACCACATCATCAATGCCAGCCTCATGCATACCGATCATACAATCACGCATGGCACCGACACCAGGGAAGACGATTTTATCAGCGCTAGCGACGACTTTAGGGTCGCTTGTGATAGATACATCGCTGCCGACATTGGCAAGCGCCTTACTCACTGAATGCAAGTTACCCATGCCATAATCTAATAGTGCAATTTTGGTCATTAGAACGCCTCTTTGGTCGATGGCAGCGTATTCAGCGCCCGCTCATCATACTCGCACGCCATACGTAAGGCACGAGCAAAGGCTTTAAAGGTCGACTCGATTTGGTGATGACTGTTTTTGCCTTTGAGATTATCTAGATGCACAGTCATCCACGAGTGGTTAACGAAACCGTAGAAGAATTCGCTAAATAGATCGACATCGAATTTACCCACATGCGAGCGGGTAAAAGGGATATCCATATGTAGCCCCGGACGCCCTGATAAGTCAACTACCGCGCGGGTTAGAGACTCATCGAGTGGCGCATAAAAATGCCCATAACGACGGATGCCTTTTTTATCACCGAGCGCTTTATTAAACGCTTGCCCAAGCGTAATACCAGTATCCTCGACGCTGTGGTGATCGTCGATAAAGGTATCGCCCACACATTTGATATCCAAGTCAAACAAACCGTGACGCTTAATCTGATCGATCATATGATCTAAAAACGGCACGCCAGTATCGACGGTTCCTTGACCAGTGCCATCAAGGTTGACCGTACAAGTGATTTGCGTCTCAGCGGTGTTACGCTCAACAGTGGCGGTGCGCGCTGGGCGGCCGTGTAGATTGGAATTTTGCGCTTGATTATTATCGGCAGACATAGCTACTCTCTATAAATAAGGGATGGGGAGTAAATAGATACTGAGGAAATATAGATATAGGCTTATCATAGCAAAATGCTCTCATGACGGCTATGGTAGCAGGGTAAAGCGAGGCGCTATTTGCCCTAATCTGTTAAAATACTGCCTTAAGTTTTATTAATGACGCTTTTTTAATTGGTTTTATTTAAACTTAATACTGTTAGCACTCATAAGAAAATAGGACATATCATGCCTTTAGAAGCCATCGCGATTAATGATTTAAATGCACCTTTGATAAAAAAGCCTGCTCGCGACAATGAATTAGCAGAGCGTTTGCAAGCCATGTATGAC
The DNA here is from genome assembly GCF_052259045.1 of Psychrobacter sp. 1Y11. Taxonomy (NCBI): domain Bacteria; kingdom Pseudomonadati; phylum Pseudomonadota; class Gammaproteobacteria; order Moraxellales; family Moraxellaceae; genus Psychrobacter; species Psychrobacter sp. 1Y11. Next base: position 59,725 of record NZ_JBQQER010000011.1, on the reverse strand, counting down.
GCTGATGATAACCAGCCTAGCGGTGGGGAGGTATTAAATATCATCGAGAATGGTTTTAAACGTGGGCAATATCTATATGTCGGCATGTTTAATGACAAACCTATCGCGGCGGTTGGCTGTTTCGATGATGGGCAGACAGATAGCCGGCGCTTGCAATACTTGACGGTGCACGAACAAAATAAAGGACGCGCAATCGATGCTAAGTTTATTAAGATGGTCTATGATGCGGAGGTCAAAAAAGGCGTGCGCCAGTTTGTACCCGTCGATAGCGATATCCATCAGATTATGAGCGAGTACGAATTAATCAGGGTCAAAGACTAACTTTTGAATTGAATTTGATTATTTAGCGCACAAAAGATAAAAATGTCTTGACAGCAAGGCGTATATTTAGTTTAATAGCGTCCTCAGCGAAGACGGCTCGATAGCTCAGTCGGTAGAGCAACGGATTGAAAATCCGTGTGTCGGCAGTTCGATCCTGCCTCGAGCCACCATTTCGTTGACCAAATCTAGCTTTTAAGTAAGCAACTAAAACCTCAGACGTTCGCGTTTGAGGTTTTTTTATGGCTGTTTATATGATGCTATCTTATATTAAAATATTTTGGCTATTTTGAGCGATCTAAAGCCTGCCTCGCAGCAACACTTCACAGCGCTCGTTAGAGTCTAGGTTATAAACGGTAGCGCGATAGTCGATACCGTGACGCCCGTCAAAAAACACCACATTATCCCCTACAGCCATATAACAAAACTTACGCGCATCATAGATGAATCCATCGATCACAAAGGCTAAATCGCGATCTACCTCGGTAACGGTATAAGCTTCGCCTTCAGGTATCAACCGCTCAAACCAAGCGCCATGAGCACTCGTGAAGCTCAGCGTGCTAAGTAATATCACTAAAAATGATGTCAAAAACAGCGGCGAAGCTTGATGGCTAATGGTTGGTTTTTGCATAACAGCTCATCCTGTTAGGTTAAATAATACGGTTTTTGAGTACTGTTAAATTAAATATCTTTGCTTTGGGGCTAATGTTAACGCTTTATTATCACGCTTGCATAACATTTCTGTGCTGTTTATTGGCTCGGCGTGGTTAGTATACTAGCTTTGACTAGTTGCTAAGAGGAAGGCTGATGAGAGAGTTTGATTACGATTTGGATTATGCAAATTTAGATTTACGAAAAAACCCCGAGCTCTACCGCGTGGGTCGCGGCGAGCAAGGCGTACTATTGGTTGAACCGTACAAATCAGAGATTTTACCGCACTGGCGCTTTGCTACCCCTGATATCGCTCATGAGAGTAGCGAGACTATTTTTCAGATGTTTTTAGACTACTTAGCGGACGATGATTTTGTTGGCGCTGATATGGCGCGTAAATTTATTCAAATGGGCTACACTCGTGCCAGACGCTACGCCAATCATAAAGGCGGTAAAAAATACAAAGGCCCCGTGCCCGATGACAAAAAAGGCCAAAGCGGCGCTCATGGTCGCGAAGAGCTCCCACGTCAAGAGGAAGACCCCGTTAAGGCAAAATCGGCGCGGATATTTAAAGCTAAATGGGACGAGTGCCGCGAGAATAAAGAGTATCTCAGAATGAAAAAGGAACACCGCGTGCGTTATAAAGACGTTGAGTAACTTAAGTATATCTAACTGAGTATTTTTAAACTTTTGTTATGCTAAAGTGGCACCACTAAAAGCCGTTTTTAGCTTCTTTGAATGAACAATACGCCCTAATAATGAGTAAAAATTTATGCAGAATAAGCAGCTTTTGATTTTTGATTTTGATGGCACTTTGATCGATAGCGTTCCTGATTTGGCGACAGCGATTAACATTATGCTTGAGCAGCTAGGCTTGCCCACCTACTCACTTGAAACTATAAAAGGTTGGGTCGGTAATGGCTCACGGCTACTAGTAGAGCGAGCATTGGTTGGCAAGACGGACATTGCGGAGGGTGAGCTTACTGCAGCAGAGGCCGATCATGCTGAGCAGCTGTTTTTAGAAGCTTATAGTAGTCTTAAGGTTAGCAAAACAGTTGCTTACCCGAATGTCGATCGTGGACTAAGAGCGCTACATGATGCAGGGTTTACCTTAGCATTAGTGACTAATAAGCCCATTCGTTTTGTACCCAAAATTTTGCAGTCATTTGGTTGGCAGGAATGGTTTGTAGAGGTATTAGGCGGTGATAGTTTGTCTACCAAAAAACCTGATCCGGCGCCACTATTTCATGTTTGTGACAAGTTAGGAGTTATGCTTGATAAAGCGGTTATGATAGGCGACTCAAAAAACGATATCTTAGCCGGACAAAATGCTGGCATAGATACCCTTGGTCTCTCTTATGGTTATAACTACGGTCAAGATATTCGCGACTTCCAGCCGACGCAAGCCTTTGATGACTTTGCGACTTTGACTCGCTACCTTTTAGACAAAAAAGAGCTTTGATATGACTGTACCTAGTGATATTACTATCGCCCAAAATGCAACCTTATATCCTATAAAAGATATCGCCAAAAAGCTAAACCTATCGATAGATAACATCGAGCCTTATGGTCATTATAAAGCGAAAATAAATGCAGGTGAGGTACTGAGCACCCCAGCTAAAGCTAAAAACAGCAAACTAATACTAGTCACAGCGATCAATCCGACGCCCGCAGGCGAGGGCAAAACTACTGTGACTATTGGCTTAGCCGACGCGCTTAATCGTTTACACAGACAAAAAGACGATGGCAAATTAACGACCGTAGCCTTACGCGAACCCTCGCTAGGGCCAGTATTTGGGATGAAAGGAGGTGCGGCTGGCGGCGGTTACGCGCAAGTGCTACCGATGGAAGATATCAATCTGCACTTTACTGGCGACTTTCATGCTATCGGCGCGGCCAATAACTTATTAGCGGCACTGATTGACAATCATATCTATCAAGGCAATGCGCTCAACATTGATCCTAAGCAGGTGTTCTGGCGCCGTGCCATAGATATGAACGACAGGCAACTACGTAATATTATCGGTGGCTTAGGCAAACGCACTGACGGCGTTGCCCGGGAAGATGGCTTTGATATTACTGTAGCCTCTGAGGTGATGGCTATTTTTTGTTTGGCGACGAATTTGAATGATTTAAAACAGCGTTTAGGCAATATTTTAATCGCTTTTGATACAGATAAGCAGCCTATCTATGCTCGAGACTTGGGCGCGCAAGGTGCCATGGCAGCGTTGTTAAAAGAAGCGATCAAGCCTAATTTAGTACAGACTATAGAAGGCACGCCAGCCCTTGTACATGGCGGCCCGTTTGCCAATATCGCTCATGGCTGCAACTCAGTTATCGCTACCCGCGTGGCGCAGCATCTAGCGGATTATACGCTTACCGAAGCTGGCTTTGGTGCCGATTTAGGCGCGCAGAAATTCTGCGATATAAAGTGTCGCCTATCAGGCCTAACGCCCGATGCGGCGATTATCGTCGCCACTATCCGCGCGCTAAAATACAACGGCGGCATCAAAAAAGATGCGCTCACCCAAGAGAATTTATCAGCACTTGAGCAAGGCTTGCCTAATTTATTTAAGCATATCGATAATATGCAAAATGTCTATGGTCTACCAGTCATTGTCGCCATCAATCACTTTGTCAGCGACACTGATGCTGAGGTGGAATTAGTCAAACGAGCTTGCCAAGCAAAAGGCGTCAAAGTTGCCTCAACTCAAGTCTGGGAAAAAGGCGGCGCTGGCGGTGAAGTGCTAGCGAAGGCTTTACTAGAAGTGCTCGAGACTCCAAAACAGCAACCCAGCCAGTTTCGGTTTTTGCACGATAGCGATAATAGTATTGTGGATAAAATTCGCACGGTGGCTCAGCGTATTTATGGCGCTACCGATATCGATATCAGCTCCCTTGCGCAGTCCAAGATACGCCAGTTAGAACAATTGAATTTAGATAAAATGCCGATTTGTATCGCTAAAACTCAGTACTCGCTTAGTGACGATGCCAAGCTACTTGGCAGGCCAACTGGGTTTAGGATTCAGGTGCGTGATATTAGTATCTCTAACGGCGCCGGCTTTATCGTAGTGATTTGTGGCCCTATTATGAAGATGCCTGGCTTGCCTAAACACCCTTCGGCTGAACGTATCGATGTTGATGATACAGGTAATATTACCGGATTGTTTTAAATACTAGAGGCTGTATAGCTATTGATAAATACTGATTAGCAAAATGTTAAATTTATTTGGACTCTGTAGGCTGGCGCTTTTAGCCCAGCCCCATAATTTTGCAGGATTTTAAGCTAGGCTAAAGCCGCAACCTACGTCAACTAGGTTTTTTTAATAATTTATTTGCTTCGATAACTGAGCGCTTCAGATACGTGGGCGCTAGTAATATCGTGACTGTCTGTCAGATCAGCTATAGTACGCGCCACTCGTAATACCCGATGATAACCACGCGCCGATAGGTTCAAGCGCTGCTGCGCCATTTGTAATAGCTGCTGTTCACTCTCGCCTAGCTCCACGTATTCATCGAGCTCACTAGGACTTAACTCATTGTTCGCTTTATTCTGTCTGGTGATTTGCCGTTTATTGGCAGCCGTGACCCGCTCCCTAACTGCTTCTGAGCTCTCCCCTCGACTCCTATTCTGCAAGTCAGCTATAGGGAGCGCCGGCACAGTGATATGCAGATCTATACGATCTAGCAGCGGCCCTGAGAGCTTATCTTGATAGCGCTTAATCTGCTCAGGACGACAGCGGCAGCGATTAGAGGCGTCACCATCGTAGCCGCACGGACATGGATTCATCGCCGCCACTAGCTGAAAATTGGCCGGAAAGGTCATCTGCGAATTAGCACGGCTGATAGTAATTTGCTTAGCTTCTAATGGCTGACGCAATACCTCGAGCACGCTGCGCTCAAACTCAGGCAACTCATCCAAAAAAAGTACACCTTTGTTGGCTAATGTTATCTCGCCAGGTTTTGGACGAGAACCGCCGCCAACGAGTGCTACTGCTGATATGGTGTGATGCACTTGCCTAAAGGGGCGTGTGCCATAATCATAATCGCTATCGGCGACTGAATAAGTACTAGCCACTTCTAGCGCATCTTCAGCGCTTAAGTCTGGCAGGATAGTCGGTAGACGCGACGCCATCAAAGTCTTGCCAGAGCCTGGCGGCCCAGTGAATAGTAGCGAATGCCCGCCAGCCGCCGCTATCTCAAGCGCTCGCCTAGCATGATGTTGGCCTTTGACATCGGCCAGATCGACTTTATAACCTGCTCGCTTTTGCGTAATGCTAGGAATGACGACCTCTAAACGCTCAGCGCTTGCGTTTGGATCTGCTAACGACTGTAAGTGTTTACATACCGCCTGTAGGCTTGTAGCGCCTAGCACCTCGACCCCTTCAACGCGGCTAGCTTCCATGCCATTCTCAATAGGCACGACTAATTGCGTGGACGGATTTGCGGCTATCTTGTCTGCTGACATTTGCGTTTGCGCGACTTTTGCAGTCTTTGCTGCTAAAGCTTCTGCTCTTATCGCTCGAGCCACTGCTAAACTGCCCGTTACTTGCCGTAATTCACCATTGAGCGCCAGCTCGCCGATAAACTCAAACCCTGATAACACTTCCGGCTCAAGCTGACCACTAGCTGCCAAGATACCGATAGCAATCGGCAGATCAAGACGCGCGCCATCTTTTGGCAAGTCAGCAGGTGCAAGATTGATCGTTAAGCGCCGATTAGGAAACTGAAAGCCGGAATTCAGAATAGCGGAGCGTACCCGATCCTTACTCTCACGTACCGCCGCTTCTGGTAAGCCAACGATAGTAAGCGCAGGCAAGCCTTGTGATAAATGTACTTCTATGATCACTTTTGGCGCATGTAGACCGACGACCGAACGGGTATAGACTTGCGCAAACGACATGAGCGTTTCCTAACAGAAGGGAGGTTTTATAATAGAGTATTATCAATTAGTGCGCAAATGTCGTCTTCTGTAAGCTGAGTCAGCTAATTATTAGCTACCCAAAAGCTTTGTTTATTTAAACGAATCTATCATTTAACTAGGAAAGCTCTTAAGTATTGTTATATCATAAGTGTGCAGTTGTACACTACTAGCAATAAAAGGAATTTATTGAAGGCTGAAGATGGTAGTTGTAGTAGTTATTTTATATGCCTTTAAGCCATTATTAACTAAGGACAGTAAAGCTTATGAAAATCATAACACGCGATCGGCGCGCGCCGAAATTAGCGCTATTAACAGTGGCCGTCTCGTTTGGATTGGTCAGTTGTTCGGATAGCGATAGTAGCTTCAACGATCAAGTCGTCACACCTCCTACCTCCTCTGCATATGCTGCTGATATTCAACGCACTGAGTTTGGAATTCCGCATATCACTGCTAACGACTATAGCGGTTTAGGCTATGGCGTCGGCTACGCTTTTGCCGAAGATAATATTTGTTCGCTTGCCCGCGAGATTGTGGTTTCTAGTGGTAAGAGTATGCTATATCTAGGTGACGAAGGTAGTGTGGCTAGCGATGTATTCTATACTTGGTATAACTCACCAGCCAAACGTGCTCAGTTTTTGAATGCACAAGAGCCTGAAGTGCTCGATGCGGTAGCTGGTTATGCCGCTGGGGTTAGTCGCTATCTGCGTGATACAGGCGTAGAAAACATCGATCCTGATTGTGCCGGCGCTGAGTGGGTACGAGAGATCAGTACTGATGATCTGCTAGCCCTTTACGGCAAAGCCAATTTGCGCGGCGGGCTCTCTAACTTTGTCAGTCCCATTGTAGCTGCCGCTCCGCCAGCAGAAAACGTCGTTATGGGTAGCAGTAGAATGCGCTCTATTGAATCAGACTCCGCTACAGAGATGAGCTTAAACTCAGTTTCGTCGACATCTGCTGCAGATTTAGCGGCAGGGTTCGATTTCGATATGTCGACCATTAACGCGATGGATGGCGGTAGTAATGCTTACGCATTTGGTAGTGAGGTCACCGGTAAAGACGAAGGGGTTATGTATGGCAACCCCCATGAGCCGTGGAATGGTGTACAGCGTTTTTATGAGTTTCATCTGACTATACCCGGTGAGATTGATGTCATGGGTTCAGCCCAGCAAGGTCAGCCGTTTATCAATATTGGCTTCAATAAAGATGTCGCTTGGAGTCATACCGTCTCTACTGCCAAGCGCTTCACCCTATATCAGCTTGATCTGGTCAATGGCGATCCTATGAAGTATAACTATACCAATGAGGATGGCGTCGTCGAGCAGCGCGATATCCGCATGGATGAAGTGACCATTCAATTACCCAACAACGAAACGTTGACTCAGCCTGTTTATTCCTCACACTTTGGTCCGATGTTAGCTGTTAATCTCGTCAACGGCGCACTGCCAGCGTGGGGCCAGAATAACAGCGCCTTTACCATTCGTGATGCCGCTGCAGAAAATGCGCGCTCATTGAATCAATGGCGTAGCATGAACAAAGCTACTGGCGTCGAGGATCTCGTCGACAGAATGCAAGATATGGTCGGTCTAGGCTTCGTCAACACTATCGCCACTGACCGCTATGGTAAAGCGCTCTACGCTGATATCTCCACCGTACCGCATGTAACCAAAGAGAAGCTTGAGAGCTGTACTGATGGCAATCTCTTCCTAAAAGCCATTGTTAACTTTGGCTTGCCAGCACTGCGAGGGGATACAGCAGCCTGTGAATGGGGCAATGATGATGACTCACCGCAAGCAGGTATCTTTGGACGCTCAAACTTGCCGTTCTTGATTCGTGATGATTATGTCGCCAATTCTAACGACAGCTATTGGTTAAGTAACCCTCAAGAACCTTTAACTGATTTCTCGCCCTTGCTCCGTCGTCAACTCACTCCCTTCTTAGGTGCTACCCCTGTCGATGGTGTGCCGTTACTTATGCGCTCACGTATGGGACTGGTACAGATACAGGATCGTCTGAATAATAATGATGGTCTTGGCGGTACTACCTTTAACTTAGACAACATGCAAGAAGTGGTCTACAGTAATCGCAGTTATGCCGCTGAACTGGTGCTAGATGACGTGTTGGCCGACTGCAGCGCCAATCCTATTATGCCATTGACTAATGGCGAGACCATTGACGCTACGCAAGCTTGTAATGTCCTAAGTAATTGGGACCGCCGTAACGACATCGATAGCGAAGGCGCGCACGTCTTTAGAGAGTTCTGGAGAAACGTTGGCTTTGAAGAAACCACTGAAAATGAAGATCTATTTAGTGTACGCTTCGATGTCAACGATCCGGTCAATACGCCGCGCGATATTATTATTAGCTCTAAAACTCGTACCGCGCTAGCAGATTCTATTCAGTATTTCCAAGATAAAGGCATTGCCCTTGATGCTACTCTAGGTAGCGTGCAGTATGTCTTTGACGCTGGTAATAATAACGAAAAAATCCCTATGCATGGCGGTCTAGGTACCGGTGAAGGCCTGTTCAACGTCGCAAGAGGACCTGGACCTAATGATGCCGGTAACTACATCATCAATAATGGCCCCACTTATATGCAGTCGGTCACTTTTGATAATAACGGCCCTGTCGTAGAAGCGCTACTAGCTTACTCGCAATCAGCGGATAGCACGCGCCCTTATCATCGTGATCAGACGCGTCGCTACTCAGCCAAAGACTGGATTAAAGTACCTTTTAGTCGCAGTGAAATCGCTGAAAAAGCAGTCGGTGGAGTGCTAAAAATCAGAGAAGACAAATAATTAACGTAAGTAGAACTTAAGCACTTTTTATAAAGCACTTTGTATAAGAGGCCTCAGATAATTCTGAGGCCTTTTTGATTAAGTCTACCTTTATCCATCTGCAAACCATTAACGGCAATCAAATAAATAGCAGACATATAAAACCACTGAATTACCCTAATAGAGCTAAGGATTTGCTACAATACAAACTATTGATTCAGCCATTTTTTTGATAAAACAGTCCTAAACAGCCTATCTGTTTTTAGCTGAATCTTCAGCTGACTATCATTGCCGCTAACGTGAAAGGAGCGCCGCATGACAGAGTATTCAACCCCTTCTAATCCAAATCACTCTCAACAGCCTTATAATCATGCAGGTGAGCAGCCTACTACTGCTCGTCCTGTCGTTGAAGTTGCAAACCCTTACGCTAGCCTACGCGGCGATAGTGGCAATAAACAGTTGCCTAGCTTTGATCAGGCACTTATTAATAAATACAATCGCTCAGGACCACGCTACACCTCTTACCCGACCGCTTTAGAGTTCTCAGAGATAGCTGATGGTTTAGAGACCAAAATCCTCCAGAGCCGTGAAACACGCGCGCCATTATCGTTATATTTTCATATCCCCTTTTGTCGTCATCTGTGCTACTACTGCGCTTGTAATAAAATCATTACTAAAAAGAACAGCGACTCAGGCGATTATCTAGAATACTTATTTAGCGAGATTAAACACAAACGCCGTTTATTGGCAGTTGAAGAAGGCAAAAAACCACTGGTTAAGCAGCTGCACTTAGGCGGGGGTACGCCAACATTCTTGCGTGATGAAGAGTTAGTACGGTTGTGGGAGTTTTTGCAAACTCAGTTTGAATTTTTGCCTGAAGATGAAGGCGATTATTCTATTGAGATTGATCCACGTGAACTGGGTGATAACACTTTACAGACACTACGCAATCTTGGCTTTAACCGAATTAGCTTAGGGGTACAGGATCTAGAAGAAGCGGTGCAAATTGCGGTAAATCGCGTGCACTCAGCAGAGCTTATTGCTAATATTTTGACTGAGGCAAGAGCGCTTGGCTTTCATTCGATCAATCTCGATCTAATTTATGGTCTGCCGCATCAAACGCCTGAGACTTTGCACAAAACGGTACAACGCATTATTGAGATGGCACCGGATCGGTTATCGGTATTTAATTACGCGCATCTGCCAGAACGCTTTAAAGCACAGCGGCAGATCAAAGATGAGGACTTGCCAAGTCCAAGCGACAAGCTAACGATGCTTGCTGATACGGTAAATACACTGACCGAGGCCGGCTATCAGTACATAGGTATTGACCATTTTGCTAAACCCGATGATGAGTTAGCGATAGCACAGCGTGCGGGCAAACTGCACCGTAATTTTCAGGGCTATACCATCATGGGTGATTGCGATTTGTTAGGCTTTGGGGTCTCCGCTATTAGCCAGATTGCCAATAGCAGCAACCGTTATATTATGCAAAACCATACTGACCTGCAGGTTTATCAAGAGACTATTAACGCAGCACGCAGCAACCCTAACGTTATGCCCGCGGCGAAAGTCATTAAAACCTCTATCAAAGATCGTCTGCGAGAGTATGTGATTATGAATCTACTCTGTCATGACTATATCGACTTCAAAGATGTGAATCAAAAGTTCGGTATCGATGCAATTACTTACTTCATTGATGAGATTGAGCAGCTTGGCGCTATGCAAGAAGATAAGCTTATCGATATGGACGCGGCGGGTATCCGTATTATGCCCAAAGGCCGTTTTTTAGGACGTAACGTAGCGATGGTATTCGATGAGTATCTAAACAAAAAGCACAAGAATCGCTTTTCTAAAGTGATTTAATAAGCTTTAAAAACAGATAGTAGAGAACGAAAAGACCTCAATTGAGGTCTTTTTAGAGCTAAAAATAAAATTTGAGCAAGTCGTTGTTTAAACCTTGAGCTTGTCGCCAACCATACCTTTGACCGTACTTAAGATATCAGCCGGCAATACCACCATTTTTGAATTATCAGATTCAGCCAATTGTCGAATCGACTTAATGTACTGCTCACCTAACAGGTACACAATAGGCATCTCTTCATCGCCCATCGCCGCAGTAATCAAGCGAATGGATTCCTCAGAACCTTTGGCTAGGACCACTTGCGCTTCTGCATCACGGCGTGAAGCTTCTAAGCGGCCGTCCGCCTCTAAGATAGCCGCTTGCTTTTGCCCATCGGCGCGAGTAACGGTAGCACGGCGTAGACGCTCAGCAGCGGCCTGTTCTTCCATCGACGCTTGCATGGTTTGTGAGGGATTAATATCTTGAATCTCAACCGTCTTAAGCGTAATTCCCCAATCAGCAATATCTTCTGAGATAGCATTTTTGAGTAGCGCTTTGATCTCATCACGACTAGACAAAGCGTTATCTAAATCCATCTCACCGATGATTGAGCGCAAGGAAGTCTGTACCAAATTACGAATACCGTATTCATAATCTTCAATACCATAAACGGCTTTGTCTGGGCGTACGATATTGATATAAGCCACAGCGTTGGCGATGATTACCACGTTATCGCGAGTGATAACCTCTTGTGAGGGAATATCTAAAACGATATCTTTGGTAGTGACTTTATAGGCTACTCTATCGATAAAAGGAATGATCAGCGTCAGACCAGGCTCAAGCGTCTGATTAAATTTACCTAAGCGCTGAACCACCCACTTGTAACCTTGAGGAACAATCCTTACCCCTTTAAAAACGGTAAAGATAATCAAGGCAATTAGTACCACCATGACGATACCGCCACCACCTAAGATACCTAAAATACTGTTCATAACGCTCTCCTTGAACCTTTGCCATAAATGACGCAGCAATAGGTCATATTTATTTCAGCTTCCTAATTTCTTTTATCTCTTCTATCTTGCTACTTCATGCTCTAATTTGAAAATATTATTGGCATATACGGACTACTTATCCGTAAATTTATTTTTTAGACGTACCCTATCTAGGTTAGGTTTATTTAGGTTTAAGCGGCTACTTTTGGTTTTTCCTTTAAGAGCTTGAGTCTCTACTTTAGGCGCAATATTAGGCTGTACTTCAGTTGTGGCCGCCGTGATGCGCTGAGTCGGAGCGACCATGAGCTCATTACCTATGATACCTGTCACTACTACCCTATCGCCAACCTCTACTACCTTGCCTTCGGTACGGCAAGGCCATTCATCCGCGCCAACTATTGGAACATTGAAACGTACCATGCCAGATTTATCAGCTTGCGGCTTGAGCACTATCATACCAGTCTCACCAACGATCACGCTGCCACCTAGTCCTGCTTTGGTACGGTTTACCGATAGGGGCTTAATATACTTGATCCAAGCGAACATAAATAGCACAGATAGTGCAAGCCATATGAGCACCTGTGCTACAACAGGAATAGGCAATAACCAAGACAACGCTGCAACAATCACAGCAGCAGCACCGAACCAAAGGCTAGCAAAGGTGGGAATAAAAATCTCAGCAATCATCAATAAGAAACCTAGTACCAACCAATGCCAAGGTTCCAGCATCCAAATAGTCTCAATCATTGCGGCGACTCCCTTTATTGTTCTAGCTTTTAATGTAGCACATCTCGGTTATTAATATTATCTTAAAAATCAATATCATACTGTTATTTATAACTTAAGAGCATTCACCATATAAAAGTTATGATTCTGCATAAGATTAAAAGGACTTTGACCTAAAATTATACAAAAAAAAACGACCACCGAAGTGATCGTTTTATCGTGCTAGCTGAGCTAAAAAGTAAATCTTAGCTTATAAATTCAGACTAGAATTTTAGATGAGCACCAACAGTGATAAGCTTGGCATCGACATCGCTATCCATCATAGAATATTCAGCTTCTACACCAAAGTCAGGATTAACTGAATAACCTAGACCAACACCACCGGCGATACCAGTATCACTGCTAGAGTTTGAGACCTTAACTGGACCAACGGTATAGTCACCTTCTACTTTAGTTTTTGCTACCCCAAGCTTACCTTTAGCATATAAGCCTGTATTTGGGAAAGAATAACGGTAAGTACCATAAGCACCGTAAGTCTTAGCATCTAAATCACCGTTTCTATAGTCAGCATCATCTGATCCTACGTATTCAGCTTCTAGACCGAAATTAGGGTCAAAGTTATAACCACCGTAGATACCATATGCAGTTGGATCATCAGCGTTATCAACGTCTAAGTCGAATTGACCAACTTTAACACCAACATATGGCTGACCGGCATAGCCACTACCATAAGTTACGGCAGCTTGTGCGCCTACACTTACTAAAGAACCAGCGGCTAGTGCTAATAGAGTTTTCTGTAAAGTTTTCATCTTTATCTCCTGAGTTTCATATTTTGACAAACAAGTTAGTACTTAAATTAGTTATTAAGGCTTTTTTCAGCCTTATCGCCCTGTTTGCTAACGATGAATATATAGTAACAAAACATGTCATACGCTGTGTCTACGTTTGAGGGCATACGGGTTAAGATTTGCAAGCAAATATCAGTAACTAAGTTACAAAGACTGAGATATGAAATCTTTTGTTACATAACTAGATTTTTTATAAAATTTATGTCCATCCGCACTCATAATGACTCAATTAGTGATAACGACTAACCAATAAAAAAACGCACCTCGACAGGTGCGTTTTTCTAATACTTATATAAAACTAGCTTTAAGGTATTGCCAGTAGTATCAATTATGACTTTTTGTCTTCGTCCACTTCGGTGAACTCTGCATCTACTACATCATCATCCTGCGCTGCATCTGCTGACTCTGTGCTTTGCTGGAACTGACCTGGATCCATACCTTCGCCGCCTGCGCTATTATCAGCATAGATCTTTTGGCTAACCGGTAAGAAAGCATTATCTAGCGCTTCAAGTTTAGCTTTGATGTCGTCATGATCGTCTTCTTTAGTAGCCGTTTCAAGCTCAGAGATAGCCGTCTCTACTGATGATTTTTCTTCTTCAGTGACTTTATCTTCTGCTTCTTTTAAGGCTTTTTGTACTGCATGGATACGGCCGTCTGCTTCGTTACGCACTTGCGCTAAGTTTGCAAACTTCTCATCTTCAGCAGCGTTAGCTTCTGCGTCTTGTACCATTTGCTCGACTTCTTCATCCGACAAACCAGAGTCTGCTTTGATCTGGATACTTTGTGCTTTACCCGTGCCTTTATCAGTGGCTGAGATGTTCATGATACCATCAGCGTTGATGTCGAAAGTCACTTCAATTTGCGGCAGACCGCGCGGCGCTGGTGGTATATCGGTCAAGTCAAAACGGCCCAAGAGTTTATTTTGGTTAGCTATTTTACGCTCACCTTGATACACCTGAATGGTAACTGCAGGCTGGTTGTCTTCTGCCGTTGAGAACACTTGTGATTTCTTAGTAGGAATCATGGTGTTTTTCTCGATAACTGGCGTCATCACACCGCCCATGGTTTCGATACCTAGCGTCAATGGCGTCACGTCAAGCAATAGTACGTCAGTTTTGTCGCCAGAGAGTACCGCGCCTTGGATCGCTGCACCGGCCGCTACTGCTTCATCAGGGTTCACGTCTTTACGTGGCTCTTGACCGAAGAAGTCTTCTACTTGCTTTTGTACTAGTGGCATACGAGTCTGACCACCGACTAAGATAACGTCATCGATATCACCAACTTTTAGGCCAGCATCTTCAAGAGCAATCTTACAAGGACCCATCGTACGTTTGACTAGATCTTCAGTTAGGCTCTCAAGTTTTGAGCGGCTAATAGTAATGACTAAATGTTTAGGACCACTGCTATCGGCAGTGATATAAGGCAAGTTCACTTCAGTGCTTTGAGCACTTGATAGCTCAATCTTCGCTTTTTCTGCCGCCTCTTTTAGACGCTGCATTGCAAGAGAGTCACCTTTTAGGTTGAAGTCTTGCTCTTTTTTGAACTCATCAACGAGGTAGTCGATAAGCGCTGAGTCAAAGTCTTCTCCGCCTAAGAAAGTATCGCCGTTAGTCGCTAATACTTCAAACTGCTGCTCGCCATCGACATCAGCGATCTCAATGATTGAGACGTCAAACGTACCACCACCTAAGTCATAGACTGCTACTGTGCTATCACCTTGTTTTTTGTCCATACCATAAGCGAGTGCTGCTGCAGTTGGTTCGTTGATGATACGCTTTACATCAAGACCGGCGATTTTACCCGCGTCTTTGGTTGCTTGACGCTGTGAATCATTAAAGTAAGCAGGAACGGTAATAACGGCTTCAGAAACGCTCTCACCAAGATAGTCTTCGGCTGTCTTTTTCATTTTTTTCAATATTTCAGCAGAGACCTGTGGTGGCGCAAGTTTTTTACCGTTGATCTCAACCCAAGCATCACCGTTATCGGCTTTAGCGATTTTGTACGGTACCATGCCGATATCTTTTTGCACGACTTTGTCATCGAAACGACGACCGATCAGACGCTTGATAGCGAACAGGGTCTTATTCGGGTTGGTGACTGCTTGACGCTTGGCAGATTGACCAACCAAAATTTCATCATCTTTATAAGCGACGATTGAAGGGGTAGTACGCGTACCTTCAGCGTTTTCGATAATTTTGACGCTATCGCCTTCCATTACCGCTACAC
Source organism: Psychrobacter sp. 1Y11 (assembly GCF_052259045.1). Lineage (NCBI taxonomy): Bacteria > Pseudomonadati > Pseudomonadota > Gammaproteobacteria > Moraxellales > Moraxellaceae > Psychrobacter > Psychrobacter sp. 1Y11. The sequence goes on along the minus strand of NZ_JBQQER010000011.1, from coordinate 44,423 downwards.
ATGAGTTGGTGGTTCCTAAGTCAATACCTATTACTTTACCCATAATTAATTGCTCCAAATGTTGTTAAATTTCTATTGGGTTGCTTGCAGTTTTTGTGCATCCAAACTATCAAAAAAGAGCTGCCAAAAACTCAAGCTAAAATCAAACTATCAGACCATATGTGGTCACTTGTTGCTTTATATCGGTTTGCGCTGGTATTTTTTCAAGTCAATAACAGCGCAATAATTCGCTTTTGTGTGAATTTTTGTGAATATCCTTACCTTTAATAAGGATTATTAGCTTGTTTTTTTTGCTAATCTCACTTATTAGCCAAGCTTACTGGTTTAACTTATTGACCGACGCGAACCATAGCAGGACGCAGCAGACGACCGTTTAGGCTATAGCCTTTTTGCAGTACCGTACCGACCGTATCAGGCTCAGCATCAGCATCGATACCGACCGCTTCGTGCAAGTCTGCGTTAAACGTCTCGCCTTGTGGTTCGACAACCTCTACGCCGTTTTTATTCAAGACATCTAGCAAAGCTTTGTGCGTCAAGCGCACCCCTTCGGTGACAGGGTCGTCTGAGGTGGTACTTTCGATAGCGCGCTCTAAGTTATCAACCACTTCTAATAGCTCTTTGGCAAACTTCTGCAGGGCGAATCTCTTACTTTTATCGGCTTCTTGTTCCATACGCTTTTGCGCGTTATAAGTTTCAGCATTAGCACGGGCAGTCGTCTCTTTTGCTTGTTTGACTTCGCCTTCAAGCTCTTTGATGCGCGCTTCATAAACATTGATATCGATTTCGTTATCGATAGTGGCTTCATCGGCTGAATCGTTTTGCGGGTCAAACTCATCCATCGTTTCTTGCAGGACGCTTTCACTGCGCTCAAGATTACTGTGAGCTGCTTTTGCGCTATTTTCATCAGCTTGTTGATTTGGATTTTGTTCGCTCATGATAACTCCTTATTATTTATGATAATTTTGTAATATACCTAGAATTTAGCACTTCATTAATACTTTTGCTGCAAACCATATTCAATAGCTGATTGATAAAGGTAGTGAGGGCATATTTCAAGCCTAAAGCCGAGGATTTTTTTAATTTTGAGATTTAATTTCTATAAACCAGACAATGGCAGCCAAAACAGCACTTAAAGCTGAATCATTCTTTATAGTTTACTTTTAGCTCGTAAATGATTACTAAACGATACTTAACTTCACTTTTGATTGTTTTATGATGACCTCACTTACTACTTACCAACTATTATTTATAAAAAATATTGAACTATAAACTGAATTATAAAAAAGTATCAAGGTCATAAAAAGCTATAAAAAGTCATAAAGACCGATACCTAATTTATGAGGAATGCCATGTCAAGCTCTTCTATAACCTCGCTTAATGCTTTGATAAATAAAGCGGCGGCGAGCTTAAACACTAAGTCGAAACTAGCTCCCTTAGAGGGCGTAAAATACTATCAAGCGCATGAAAATCAAGCTGAGACTGCGCAGCTTAGCGAAAGCGATAATAGATATAGATTACTCGGTGAAAAGCTTGCAAGCTTCCTGCCCGCGACAGACTATCAGCAGCATGCTCTACATTACGTACTAAAGGGGCTGGGATATTTACCTGATGCTATGTTAGAAGCATTAGTAAGCTATCTAGATGGTCCAACAGCCAAACAATACCCAAACGCTAATGCGCATTTGCGATTGATCATTGCGGTTAATGGCCGACTAAAAACCCCTTTACACCTCTCTAAAATGCAAGAGCTACGTGAGAGATTTGCAGCCGACGCGGTCGCTATGCAAGACCCTAAAGTCTGGCAGCAAGCGACGAGTAATAAGCTTGCCACCCTAAAGCTTATTAATAAAAGTAGTGATGCGGCTGTTAATTGGCAAGATAAAGCTATAGCCAACGCTGATGATGACGATATGATTATTCGCTGCTATCAAGCGGGTGTCCATTCAAAAATCAACCACAACCCTGATGAGACAGTGATGTTGTTCTTTCATGGTGGCGGCTTTTGTATTGGTGATGTCGATACTCATCACGAATTTTGTCATTGCGTCTGCGCGCAGACAGGTTGGTCGGTGGTCAGTGTGGACTATCGCTTAGCGCCTGAGCATGCAGCGCCAGCAGCCTTAGAAGATGCGATCAAAGCTTATGCTTGGTTAGCCAATAACAGTCATAGCCTTGGTGCTTCACCGTCGCGTATTGTCCTAGCTGGAGATAGCGCTGGTGGCGGTCTATCGACGTTGCTCGCGCAGCAGCTGACTCACCCAACCGAAGAGGCTTGGTCAGATCTAGGGATTGCCGGTCAGCATATGTATAAACTACTTAAAACACTACCTCGTCCGCTTGCGCAGATGCCGCTGTATCCGGTCACTGATATCGAAACTGACTATCCAAGCTGGGAGCTATATGGCGAAGGTTTGCTATTAGATCATGCTGATGTGGCCATTTTTGACGCCGCGTTTATGCAAAACAGCCCGCTGCCACGTGAGCATGTGCTTATCTCACCTATGATTGGTGATAATAGTAAAGTGTGTCCGACTTATATCGTTGTCTCTGAGCTTGACGTGCTACGTGATGAGGCGTTTGCTTATGCCGGTCAATTAAAGGCTGCTGAGATAGCAGTTGAGACTTATACGGTACTCGGTGCCCCTCATGGCTTTATGCATCTGATGAGCGTCCATAGCGGCTTAGAGCAAGAAACCCAGTATATTATCAATGACTTTGCGCGTTTCGTCGGTGAGATCATCAACGCTGAATCGTTATTGGTCGCTTAGTGAGAGCTTGAACTACTGGTTGGCCCGTCATCTCAATAAGCCAAATCTCAGAGCGCGAACCTAAACGAAAAGGAATACCCCAAAATCCATAGCCGGAGGAGACGACAAAGTGTCCTCTGCCTATGGCTTTATAGCCGTAACCCAAACGATTAATCGCTCTGACGATAAAATTAGCGGGGAATATTTGTCCGTCATGGGTATGGCCAGAAACTTGCAAGTCTATCGGTAATTCGCTGTGCTGCTCAATATCGCTAGGTCTGTGATCGAGTAATATGACTGACTTACTGGCGTCAACTTGCTGCAACAAATCGGTAGTTGCTACGCGCTCGCGTTTATGATTATCAAAACGACCTATCAGCCAAATTGTCTCGCCTGCATACTCTAGCTTAAATACCTCATCATTTAATAGTTGCACGCCAGCCTCTTGCAAAGCCTTGCTGATCGGCTGCTCATGGCCATATAAGTCATGATTGCCTAAAGTGGCATAGACACCGTAAGGTAAGCTGCTACAAAGTTCAGTCAATTTGGCGGCCATATTATGAGCGGTATAAGCTTTTATATTGTCATCCATAATATCGCCTGGCATCAGCAGTATATCCGCTTTATTCTCAACAATAAGCTGATGTAGCTTATCTATTGCTTTATTGCCAAACAGCTGACCTAAATGCAAGTCACTTGCCATAGCAATACGCAATGAGCTTGCTAAAGGTTTATTGATCGTAATAGATAACCGGCGCACGACCGGAACATAAGCGCAATACAAACTATAAATAAAAAGTCCGACAAAAATAACTAATGCCAGTATTCGCAGCGCCGCACTTACTGAAACGGTATTCAAGATAGCGACATCCGCAAACGAGTGAATAAATCCATAACTTCCGTATAAAAGACTCACTATTAATGCGGTCAGCAGCATAAAATGCATAACCAGCAGCCAGCCACTCATCCAGCGATAGCTATTGTCAAAGCGCTTGCTAAAAGTCACAGCTAACAGACTATTAGTAATAACAAATATTAAGACCCAAACAGCTGTAGTCATGCTTGATGTCAGCCAAGGCTGTAGCAACCACTGTAGAGATAGCGCCGCTCCAAGGCTAAAAAGCTCTAACAAAGCAATAATGATAATAAAAAAGACATAACGCATCTAGGATCCTAAAGCGGGTTTTAGTATTAAAATAAGTGGATGACTTGAGAAGGTTAAGCGGCATAGTAGATAACACAGCTACAACAACGAGAAGGGTTGTCACTTTTTATAAAATAGTATGCCTTTAGATTTAATTAACGCTTATTTGGCGGCATTTTACAGACGCCGCTTGCGCAGGCCTGCGTCACTGCCTTGCCATAAACCAGTCTAGTCAGCCAATTTGGAATCCGGTAGCGGTTACGTGCCACATAAGGATAAGCAAAATCGCCAAGCTGCCTGACAATCGGTAGATACAGCAGCATGGAGCCTTTCATACCACTGGTTCTATACAGTAATCGTACCGCGTCCATATGCGTATGCCAGCCACCATACCAGTCTTGTACACATAGATAAGTCATGGCATCGCTACGGCTAAACCCTGCTGCTTGCAAGGCCTCTAAGCCTTCATCTACTGGAATCAAAGTGATAGCTTTAGGGTTACGCGCGCGTAAGTTATAGGCTTCTGTACTACACAATATGCAGCTATCGTCATAATACATAGTGATAGCAGCATGGTTTTGACTTTGGTCCTTTTGATTTTTATCTTGATTAGTCTGACGCGATATTGTCATTTTATAACTCCTAGGGCGATTTATTGTTAGCAAATTAGTATTAACAAATAACCTATTTTGAGCTGATGCCGATATGACTCTTTTATAGAACGACTAATAAGGCAGGTATACTGCTAATTATCGCTATTTTTGGAAAACTCATATTATTTATATATTTTCTGTCAAAACTGAAATTCACACTCAAAATAATGGGTTATTATTTTGAATAATAAATCATCTTTATGATCATTTAAATTTTTCTTAGTTAATATAGTCGAATTACTTTAAAAGTGTCATAGCGCTGCTGGGATAAATTTTACGCAGCCTCTGTGGTAACAGCACGCAAGTAAAGTTAATACCAGTAGCGCGTTCAAATTTATAACAACTTTATTTTGAACTGACTATATTTAGTCTGGAATTAAAAGCCACTTATCGCTTCTATAATACGTTTTGTTTCACATGAAACATTAGTTGTAGAATCACTTACTCTGCTCTTCTAGTGCTTGTTGAATATCAGTATGCTTAAAGTCATAGCCTGCTTCTAACAAAGCTTGTGGTAGCACCTTTTGCCCATCGATAAGCAAAGTCGACATCTCACCGAACATCAATTTGAGTAAGAACTCTGGCAAAGTAAAGATAGTGGGACGATGTAGCCAAGCGCCCATAGCTTTAGTAAAAGTATGGTTGGTTACTGGGTTTGGCGCTGTCAAGTTATACACTAGCGCTGGCGTATCATTATGAGTCTTCAGCTCGTTATTAGGCGTGACTTGTTTACCGCTTGTCTCAGTCAGATGCTTTTCAATAATAAAAATCGCCGCCCCTACCCAATCCTCACGGCTAATCCAACTCATAATTTGCTCACCATCGCCTAACTGACCACCTACGCCCATCTTAAACGGTAATAATAACTTGGCGATCATTCCACCCTCAGGATGAATCACCACCCCAGTACGAACGATAGCGACTGGTACACCATAATCAGTTGCTTTGAGCGCTAGCTGTTCCCAATCGTCACATAATTTGTGCGAAAAATCTGTCTGATAAGCACTACTTTCGGTTAAAGGCTTATCGCCTTGAGTGCCATACCAACCGATAGCTGAACCACTTAGCATCAGCTTAGGTTTCACATGACTGCGAGCAATGAATTCGAGTAGCGACTCTGTGGGTTTTACTCGGCTCGCCATCAGTTGCTCTTTACGCTCATCACTCCAGCGCGAATCGGCAATCCCCGCCCCTGCTAAATTTATAATCACATCGAAGCTTTTATCAATAGTTGCAAGCTCCTCATAGGTCATCATATTTATGTCGTTAGGATGCGCTTGGTTGGTATCACGCGTAAGCCAAGTGATATGTAATTCTTTATCTGCCTGCTGATAGCGCTTAGACAACTCTTCACTAAACGTGCTTCCCAAAAATCCTGAACCACCGCTGATTAAAATATTCATCTGCTTATCCTTGTTGTGTGCTTATTGCTCATACCGTTCTGAGTCATCATTAACTCAAAAACTTCTTAATACTTGCCCCTAGTTTTAGCACCTTTTTTAGCATACTAGTAGGGAGCTTAAGCATCTCGGAAGACCAAGTGGTTAAAGTATTTACGAAGTCTTGAGTGTCACTTATCCGGGCTCTAACTTCGCTGTTTTCATATTCAAACTCCGGGCTATCCATCAGATCTTGTAAAAACTGTACGGTAGGTTCAAGCTCACGCTTTTGACGCTCAACGACGATGATACGCGCCAGCTCCCAGACATCAGTATTGGTAGTGAAGTGATCCCGGCGATCGCCTAAAATAGAAACTTTTTGGATCAGACCCCAGTTTTGTAACTCTTTAAGACTATTTGAGACATTAGAGCGCGCCACGCCTAGCGTCTCAGTAATCTCTTCAGCATTTAATGGCTTACCGATGATATATAGCAGCGCATGTATCTGCGACATCGTCCGATTGACGCCCCACTTAGGGCCCATTTCCCCCCAGTGTAAGACGAATTTTTCGGTGACGGGATTGAGTCTCATATTGCCTCACACTTATTTATATTGCTTTTTCTTGATGCTTATAATGATTTAAAACTAACAACTAATAACGTTCATCATTTAGAAAGTAAATAACTTATAAACCATACTGCGCTATTCTCTTATTTCTGTCAAGACTGAAATAAGCAGATAAAACGTTCTTTTTGTAGGACATAATTATCAACTAAGACTCATTGCATACTCATGAAGGGAAAACTTTAACGGATAATGCGCCCGCTAAGCGCATCACCGATTTGACTTGGTAATTGATAGCCCAAAGTCTCCCCGCGCAGATAGCCAACCTTCTGTGTTGGCTGACTATTATTATTTATACTGACGCTACCCTCTAAAAAATAACTTTTCGCTTCTGCCAATGTTAGCGCAGGCGACTGGCCTGAAGGGTTACAGCTTGTGGAGACAAGAAAGCCATAAGGGTTCTTTATTGATACCAGCTGCGCACATAGCTGTTGTACTAATGGATGCGCGATGACGCGTACAGCGACGCTATCATGTGCGCCCGTTATCCAAGTCGGTATGGGAGGGGTGAGTGACTTTGGCAGTGGCAGTAACCAAGTATGTGCTTGTTGTACAAGGAAATCAGTACTAGGCTGCCAACTGGCCAGCACTGTGTGTCGCTGCTCACAGCTCAGAGGTGCAAGTAGCGGCGCAATGCGCTCGATGCTATCGGTAACGACGATCATGCCTTTGTCTTGTGGCCGCTGCTTAATGGTCAGCAGCTGCTGCACAGCGCTTTCGTCAAAAGGATCGCAGCCAATCCCCCATACGCTTTCGGTTGGGTAGGATAATAGCTGTCCTTGGTTTAGCCAGTGAGCAGCTTGTACGACTGAATCGGTAATGAAGGGCGCAGAAAAAGACATAAGCTGAAAGCTCTAGAATGGAGTAAACGTATTAGGGTGTGTCGGACAATCAAAAAAAGGCATTGCTGATAGCTAAAAACAACTATAGCCAGTTCGAAATAAAATCAATACGCTAATCTTAACGTGCAGCTCTAAAGTAAGTTTACTATATCATAAACGTAAATAGCGGCCACCTTGTACATCGATAGCGCCGAGTAGCTCTAGCTCCATTAGCTGACCGATCAGCTGCGGTGCTGTCAGCTTCGAAGATATCAACAAGGCATCTAAATCTTGCCCATGCCAGTCGAGCAGCTCATAAATAAAAGACAGATGCTCAGGTATCTTTATTGGTGAGGATGTACGAGTTGGCATGCTATGGGCTAATAATGCTCTATCAGTTGTTGATCGTTGTGGTGAATTACGCGGTGTCGATGGCTTAAGTGGCTGATTTATCGATGGCAGGCTCGGAGAAAAGCTCAGTTGAACGTTTACGTCGCTCAGCACCTGATCGGGATGATAAATCAGCGTCGCGCCTTCACGAATTAGATGATGACAGCCCTCAGCGTTCTTATTGTCGATGTGGCTTGGCAGCGCAAAGACTTGCTTGCCTTGCTCAGAGGTGAGTCTGGCAGTAATGAGCGAACCACTTTTGATAGTGGCTTCTGTCACTATTGTCGCTAAACTTAGGCCAGCAACTAGCCGATTGCGACGTGGAAAAGTGTGCTTATGCGGCTGCGTGTGCGGTAATAGTTCGCTAACAATACAGCCGCCTTGCTCGATAATTTGGCTAAACAGCTTGTCATGATGATTTGGATAAAAGACCTCAATTCCTGTACCCATAACCCCTACCGTGCGGCCTTGATACTCGCTATCCACTTGAGCCAATGCTCCTAAGTGCGCGCATTTATCTACTCCCATAGCCAAACCGCTCGTAATGACATAGCCTGTTTGCGCTAAGTACTGAGCAATATCGAAAGTAGACTTTTGGGCGTGAGCGCTAGGCTTTCGGCTCCCTACCATAGCGATTTGTGCTTGCTGCAAGCGCGCGATATTACCCTGGCAAAACAATAAAGGCGGCGGATCATAAATCTGCAATAACTGGGCTGGAAACTCAGGCTCATCGGCAAAAAGCAGCTGATATCTTTCAGCTACGAGTGCTTGTTCAATCTTATCAATGCTAGCTAGTGTCTGCTGTTGCTGCTCATGACGCTGTAAATGAGCAGTATGTATCCCTAATGCTTGCCAAGTACTTATGCTAGCTGCCCAAGCTTTCTGTGCACTATCAAAGGCACTCATTAACTTATAATAAGCGGATAAGGAGCCATTCACTTCATACCACAGCGCCAATATTGCACGCTGATTAGGATCTAAATGAGGTGAGGATTGTGGCGTCATAGTCGTCTAGCTCATATAAGAGGTATGCTTATCCAAATAAGTAACTTAGTTTATCAATAAAACTTCTGGCTTATAAGCTAGCTAGATTGCCTGTTATAAATAAGGCGGCGGTAGTAATTGATCACCGACGCTGAGTGGCAGCTCTGAGCTCAGTACATAAGCATAGCTGATATCATCAAAGCTATTGAAGACCATCACCATGCCACTCTCTTCGCTAGGCAGGCGTACCGAATTGTCATTATCTATGGTATCTCGCACCAGTGGACCTTTTTGATAGACTGTCAATACATCGCCAGGCTTTGCGCCTTGAGTCGTGCCTAAGTTAATAGCGACGACACTACCGCGCGCCGCTGAGCTAATAGAATCCATCACTCTTACGATCATGCCACCGCGACTCACCTGAGCTGGCGCCGGATAAAACACTGGCGGAATAGAGTTACTTAGCTCAACGAACACTCTATCGCCTTCGCGCACTTCCTTACCATAAGATTCGGACAGCTGTAGACTGCTAACCCCATTTTCAGCGACACTAGTGACTATGCCGCTTGCGACTTGCATGGCCTCTAAACCGATGACCTTTTGAGTTTTAGGTTCGACATAGCGCTCGCCTTCACGGTAGATACCATAGCGCTGACCGACGATAAGCGGTACACCTTTGGCATAGACTTTGTCGCCGCTCGCTGTAATTAAGTTACGATTTTTGGAAGCTAAAATATAAGGGGTACTGTTGAAGTCCTCTGGCCGCACGATGGTATAGCGATCTAACCAGTGCTGAATAGAGCTTAAAGGAATCGCGGGAATGCTATTAGCGACTGAGGTAACAGTAACTTCACGCTCTACCGTTCCCATTAACTGTTTTTCGATACCAGCGCAGCCCTCGCCAGTGTCGATACCGACTAGAGTCTTACCTTGAATGATACATAAGATAAGGATGTCATCGGGGTAGATAAGATCAGGATTCTTAATTTGCTTATTGGTTGCCCAAATCTCTTTCCAACGCCATGGACTCTCCAAGTAGCGTCCGGAGATGTCCCATAATGTATCGCCTTTTTTGACAATATAACGGTTGGGAGCATCTGCCTTAATGGCAGGCGCAGGGTTGTTGGCAAAAGCCGTAGACATTAATAAGGCGCTACCAAACATAGTAGCAACGAGCGTCTTTGTTATCGTTTTTAGACTGGTATTCATGGCGATATCCACAAGGTATAATTAGATCACAGGCATAATTTTGGTTAATTGTAGACAAGCCTTCTTAAAGATATCTTAGAGGCTAATTGCCGATTTTTAGCGTTATTCAGTTTACAATGATATGCACCATAGCACAATACGCGACACAAACTTACAAATATATAACTTTTATAGCTAATGATTTTCTTACATAGTTTCACGTGAAACTAACGAATTAACTATTTGCATTGACTTGCTGACGAATTTGCTCTGCCACTAGCTCAGCTTGATTATCCAAAACCACAACATGCTGCTCTAAGTCCTCTAGACCTTCGGTATGAGCTGGACGCTCAATCTCTATTGGTCCAATAGCTTCAATAATCGTTTCCGCGAACTTAACAGGCAAGGCTGTTTCAGCGCAGACAATGATTTCACCGTCTCGCTGCAACTCTTTAGCGACTTTGATACCATCAGCGGTGTGCGGATCTACCAGCTCGTTATATTGCTCGTATAAAGTCTTGATTGTTTGCAAACGGTCAGCATGGGTAGACTTACCCGCCGCAAAGCCATAACGATTATTCACCGTCTCCATCACATCTGACAAATCAAAGCCCTGCCCTGATTTCACCCCTTCAAACAGCTCATGTACGCGCGCACTGTCTTTATCTAATAACAAATAAACAAAGCGCTCGAAGTTCGATGCTTTAGAGATATCCATTGAAGGGCTGGATGTTACATAAGTCTTGTCAGTGGCACGCGGCTGATAAGTGCCTTGATTGAAGAAATCATTGAGCACGTCATTTTCATTGGTTGCGACCATAAGACGTTCAATGGGCAAACCCATCTCTCTGGCAATGTGACCGGCGCAGATATTACCAAAATTACCAGATGGTACACTGAAGCTAACTTGCTCATCATTGTTTGAGGTTACTGCAAAGTAAGCTTTAAAGTAATAAACAATTTGCGCTAAGATGCGACCCCAATTAATAGAATTGACCGTTCCTAGGTTATATTTCGCCTTAAACTCGGCATCTTGCTGCAGCGCTTTAACAATATCTTGACAGTCATCAAACATACCTTTGATGGCGATATTATGGATATTATCATCCGTTAAACTATACATCTGCGCGCGCTGAAACTCACTCATTTTGCCATGCGGTGATAGCATAAATACTTCGATATTCTCTTTACCGCGTAGTGCATATTCAGCCGCACTACCGGTATCACCACTAGTTGCGCCGATAATAGTGATACGCGCGCCTTTTTGTTTTAGTACATACTCAAAAGCATTACCCAAAAACTGCATGGCAACATCTTTGAAGGCGAGCGTCGGCCCGTTTGAGAGACCTAAAATATACAAATCTTCCTCGAGCTTACGTACTGGCACGATCTCGCTACTACCGAACACCTCGCTAGTATAAGTGCGATCAATAATGTCTTTGAGATCGGCGTGTGGGATATCAGTGGCAAAACGCTGCATAATCGCTAGCGCTAGCTGCGGGTAGCTGAGCGTACGCCATTCTTCTAACACCTCATTATCAACTGTTGGATAGTGCTCAGGTAACATAAGACCGCCATCAGGAGCAAGCCCCATGAGTAGCACATCACTAAAATCCATCGGCTCAGTCTGACCACGGGTACTGATATATTTCATTGTTTTTCCTGTAAATAATTATTTTGTTCAAATATAAATTTCAACTAGGTATATGCGGTTGTAGGCTAGCGCTTTAGCCTAGCATGGTATTTTTACAAAATATAAAAGCTAGGCTAAAGCACCAACCTACCTTAATCATTAGGAGTAAGGTTTAAAATACACTTATTGAGCCGTCTTCTGCAATAAAGCATAATAAAAACCATCGCCACTACTGCTGTCTATCGGTAAACACTGACGACCTACCTCTTGGGCAATACCCCAATTACTGTCATCGGTAAACTCAATCGCAGTGGCGTCGTTATTTTTTCTTAAAAAAGCTTGCATCTGTTCAACGTTTTCTTGCTTAAGGATAGAGCAAGTCACATACAGCAGATAGCCACCAACTTTGAGTTGTGGCCAAAGATTATGCAAGATATCTGCTTGTAAGTTAGCGGTTTGCTCGATATCTTCTTCAGTACGCAAAATGCTGATATCAGGATGACGACGAATAACCCCGGTCGCGGTACAAGGTGCGTCCAAAAGAATAGCATCGAATACGGCTAATGCCTCAGAGTCTTGCTTAGTTGGCTTAACCAATTGCCAACGAGTGGCATCGGCACAGACGATATCTAATCCAATATTTTTGTCAGATTTTTCTAAATTTAAGCGCTGTAAATTATCATGAATACGCTCAATACGTGGCGCTTCATTATCGATGGCGACCAGCTTAATATTTGTAATGTCTGCTTTGTCTGGTTTCACATGAAACAATACCGACTGATCTTCATTATTTAATAGCTCTAACCAATGTGCCAGCTTACCGCCAGGGGCAGCGCAAGCATCTAATAATTTAATTTCAGAGATATCATTACCTTTGTCTGCACTAATATTAGCTTTATCAGTAGCTACTTTATGCACAAGCGCTTGCTGAATAATAGGCGCAGCGAGCTGAGCGTATATATCCTGAATACTTAGGCCGCCTTCTGCAAAACTAGGTAAGCCGCTTACTGCCATGCTCTGCTCAAGGCGCAGCGCTTGATGGTTAATAACCATAGTTGCTGTACCGTTATCATCAGTAGACTGTAATAGTGACAGACCTGTTTTAACTTCAACTAATTCAGCGCTGATATCGGCTTGCTGTAGAGTTTTTTGGTAGTCGCTTACTAATGCATCAACCGTATTTACCCGCAAAAACATCGGTGCAGGCAGACGTAAACCTTGCGTCAAATCATCATAATACTCGCTCCAGTCTTGTTTAAGCTGATAGGCGAGCCAGTTCGGTAGACTGTGCTTTTTATCGCATTTCTTACGGAACTTACTCGGGTTTTTGGCTACCTTACGCAAGATAGCATTGGTAAGGCCGCTGGCATGCGCAAACTCGATTTCTTTTACCGATTCGACCGTTTCATGGATAGCGGCATGATCGGCGACTTCTAAGTACAGCAGCTGCGTCAACCCCACCAGAATAGTGGTACGGACTTCAATCTCGTCGATAGGATTATTCGCTAAACTATCGAGTAGACGCTCGAGGGCAAACCATTGACGCAGAGTAGTCAGCAATAGCGCATGAGCAAAGCCTTTATCGCCTTCGTGCAAGCTGTTCAGTAAAGGGTCGAGTACGCTAGATAACGACTGACCATTTTGGATAGCAAGCAGACAGCGTATGACGCGTACACGCACACTACCTGTCATTTTTAGATTACTGGAGGGTTTGGGAGTTTTGCTATTAGGGTTAGACGCTGTTGACGGTTGTCTCATTAAGTTTTATTTCCTTGACGTATGATTAGTAGCGTCTTATTTGATAGAGTTTAGCTGGTGTTACTGCTGATCGGGATTGGAGGTGAATCGGTCCCCATCATCTAATTGATTACCATGACAGACTTGCTCAGCGCTAACAGGCTTACTACCGGCAAACTGTAGCTGAGTAATCGCTAAAGTTCCTGCCTGTACTTGATCACTCTCTTTACCACAAGCGACTAAGATAGCTTTGCGGCCAACACTAATGATAGTGCCTGAGGCTTCAGTCGTGGGCTGCGTCTCATTAACAGGCAAACTGGCTAAAACCTTTACCCGCTGGCCTTGTAGAAAGGTATAAGTACCCGGCCAAGGGTTCAACCCGCGTATTTGTCGCTCGATAGTAGCCGCCGATTGTGTCCAATCGATCTCGCCTTCCGACTTGACTAGTTTTTCGGCATAATTGGCCTCAGTATCGTTTTGTTCGATAGCTTTGGCTTGATAGCTCTCTAGATCTTGCATGACAGTGATAATAGCCTGAGCCCCTAACTCTGCAAGCTTATCATGCAAACTTGCGGCGCTATCATCATTAGTAATGTCAGTGCTAGTTTTATAGAGCATATTACCGGTATCAAGCCCGCGATCCATTTGCATGATAGTAATGCCAGTCTCTTTTTCACCCGCTAACAGTGCACGATGAATAGGAGCTGCTCCGCGAAAGCGCGGTAGTAGTGAAGCATGGATATTAAGACAGCCCAAAGTTGGGGTCTTCAACACGCCAATCGGCAAAATAAGTCCATAAGCCGCCACAACCATGACATCAGGTTGGTAGGTGCGCAGCGTTTGCCGGGCTGCCATACCCTCAGTACTAGATTTTTTGAAAGTAGCAGGCTGCTCAACGACGATGTCATTATCTATAGCGACTTGCTTGACTGCCGAGGCACTGAGCTTTTGACCGCGTCCAGCCTTGCGATCCGGCTGAGTATAAACGGCTACAATCTCTATATTGAGCGCTTCTTGCTGCGCGATTAACGCTTGTAGGCTAGTCGCCGCAAATTCAGGCGTACCAGCGAATACCACACGTCTTTTAGCAGTAGAGATTAATAAATCAGTGTTAGCATTATTTGTTAACATATCGTCAGCAGCAGTCATTTTTTTCCTTATAACGCTTATAACCTTTACCAGCATTAAGCCCTAACTAGCAGGTACTGGTAAACATGATATTATAGTTTGTCACATTATAAGTGAGTTTAAGGGCTTGTGCCATGACTGTTAGCAAGCGACTGAATACCTTAAGCGTCATGTTGATTATTAAGATAACGATATTTATAAAATTCTTGTTATTATAATAGTTGTTTCGCTGTAGCAAATAATAACCCTAAAGTTTTAGTATTAGGAATCTGCTTCAAAATTTGGAGCCCGCTCTAACTATCCTCTCTTAGTGATCATCGTATCCGCTTGCCTTTTTTTGCAAGCATAGGATTATAATCTCATGCAACGTTTTCAGTCTCTAAAACGCCTATTGCTCTTTTATACTTTGACACTAGTAATTCTATTGTCTTTGTATTATGCAGCGCTCTATATGGAGCTTAGGCATCATAGTGAGAAACGTAGTCTGGATATTTTAAATAATTTGCAGTATGACGTTACTGAATATGGGGCGGTAACCAATGACGATATCGAAAACATACTAAAAAAACCTTATATCCAAAACATCAGTTATCAGCTGATTTTTATGCTGCCTTCAGGTCAGACGTATATTTATAACCACACTCGTCCAAATGAGACTGCGCTTACCGCAGTTAGTTTTCCAACGACTACCTTAAATGCCAAAAGCTCGTATCAACTAGATCACCAAACTCTCAGAGCGGATATCAGTCTTGAAGGAGGGTATCAGCTCTATCTGGTTCTGCGTCATCAAATAGCGGATATAACTTGGACATCATATCGCTACTGGCTACCGTTGATGGCAGCTATTATACTTTTTATGATAGCGCTACTTTATACACTTCGCCGCCAAGCTAACTGGCAGCAGCTGCTACTTTATGCGGACACTTTAAGTGAGGATGCCAAAGAGGCGTATACCTCAATACCCTTTCCTTTAGAAAAGACCACCTCTGAATTTTTGCGATTAGGGCATGCTCTTAGTCGTATCAAGTATCAGCTGCATCATGACCATCGGCATATCAAAACCCTAAAACATCGCTTGGAGCGTTTGGTCGATGGCGCGCCTCTACCTATGCTGACGATCACACGGCAAGGTCAAATCAGTTTTTTTAACCCTCGTTTCGAGCAAGTTTTTGCTACGGCCTTTCAAAGTGAGGTGACTTATAGCTTAAGCGATTTTTTGACAGGTAGTGATAAAACTACTCAGCAGCTATTATTAGATCTAAGCGCTCAGCGCGTAACACGCACGTTACTGGTTTGTGGCCTAGAGAATAATCAGCCTTATCAGTTGCATATCTCACCTTGGTTTGGCGCGCATGGTCAAGTTCGCGGGTTTACGGCTTTATTGAATAACGTTAATTCTTTCGTCAAACAATGCGAAGATTTGCGCCTAAAAAACCACACTCTTGAGAGCCAAGCCAAATCAATCACGGAGCTAAGATCGGTCATTGGTCATGAGCTACGCACACCGCTAAATGCCATTATCAGTACGCTAGATATGGTAGATAAAGACAACTTGACCACAGCGCAACACGAGACTCTAGCGATTCTCACTCAGTCTAGTCATTCTATGCTGGCTATATTGAACGATATGCTCGATATGGCCAAGATAGAGGCCGGAAGAGTGGATATCATTAATGAGTCCACTGATATATTCAAGCTTGGACAGCATGTTAGCGATCTGATGATAGGCAGTACTCGTCGTCGAGATATCGATCTATTGTACTATTTTTCGCCCTGTTGTCCTCGCTACATCACTACCGATGGTCAGCGCCTATGTCAGATACTGACAAACCTTATGGACAATGCCGTTAAGTTTACTGAAAACGGCTATGTGGCTCTCATTGTAGAAGAGGTGACGCCGCGAGATATTTCTGCGCTTGATCAAGACTCGTTCAATAAGATTAGCACCACTAAAGCTGTTATCGGCGCGCCAGACTCCACTCCCAAGGCGTCTGCGTCTAGCTCCCTTAACCATACTCCTGCTAGCACTCAAGATAGCCCTGAGGGTGGTTGGGTTCGTTTTAGGGTTAAAGATACTGGCATCGGCATGACGACGGCTGAGCAGCAGCAGTTATTCTCGTATTTTAATCAAGCCAACCCCCAAATCACTCAAAAGTTTGGCGGTACCGGGTTGGGTTTGGCTATCTCAAAAAGCTTTGCGCAGCTGCTTGGTGGTTTTATTCGTGTCGAGAGTGCAGCGGCTCACGGTAGCTCTTTTGATCTCTATCTCCCCTGCTACGCGCCTATTTATCAGCCAGTCTATCATTTTCATCATAGTCTGTTACGCATCCACCTAATCGCGGTTGTCGATCAAGCGCTACGCGAGAGTTACTTGCAGCGTATAGGGGATTATTTGTCTATGACTGTCAGCGTTTATAGCGAATTAAACTCGGCAACGATAGCGCAGCTAGAGCACCAGCTTGCATCCAGTGAGCCAAGTTTGACACCTATACTGTTGTTAGATTATGAGTTCTATGAAGATTATAATGCTACGCTACTCTCTTCTGCTAAGACAGTAGAAGGAAAGAGTAAAACCAGTGAAAATCGCGCAAACAATCAACCTGCTGATTCGTTGTCTGATCCTAGTAGCGCTCTAAAAACGATGATTAATAAAAGCACTTCGTCAAAGATACTGCTAAGTAGGAAGCCCGAGCGTGGTATTCCTGCAGCTTTTCTTGAAAAGTTTGATGGCTTCTTAAACAAACCTATTAATATTACGTTAATGCTCTCTGAGCTGATACGTTTGGCTCAGTCGCAATCAGCAGCAACGACACAGAGATCAGAGCTCGCACTTGCAAGCTTAAAAACAGATAAAACAAATCTAGCCACCGAAAAGCTAGTGAATAAAGACAATCGAGATAACTCAAAAACAGTTAAGCAAACACTCGCTAAAATAAATACTACAGCCCCGCTGATACTGGTTGTAGAAGACAACCCCATCAATCAAAAAATCACTTGTAAGCTTTTGGCTAAGCTAAATTATCGCAGTATCGTTGCAGAAAACGGGAAGCAAGCGCTCGCTGTATTAAAAAAGCAGCGTCAAGAGATTGCGCTTATTTTGATGGATTGCCGTATGCCGGTGATGGATGGCTTAGAGGCCACTCAAACTATCAGAAGCGCAGGCGATGATATTACTATTATCGCCCTAACCGCTAATGATAGTACTGAGGATCGGATTAGTTGCCAACAAGTAGGTATGAATGAGTTTTTGACCAAACCGGTGCAAAAAGATAAATTACAAAACGTACTACAACGATTTATTTCATAAAACCATTATCTGCTAAAAAAGCCTCAGTGATATCCTTTTGTGGATTAGACTCCGTATCCGCTGAGCTCTTATCTTTACTTATTAGACGCTCTAGATAGCGCGACACGATATCTACCTCAATGTTTACTTTATCCCCTAGCAACCAATGTTTGGCAATATTAGTCACTTGTGCAGTATGCGGAATGATGTTTAAGCTGACAATATTGTCTCGGACTAAATTAGTCGTCAGACTGATACCATCCACTGTAATAGAGCCTTTGGTTGCCGTATAATGCGCCAGCTCCTTTGGAATCTCAATCTCAATATAAATAGAGCGCGCGTCCTTTTTTAGCTTACTAATGATGCCAACGCCATCCACGTGTCCTGCGACAATATGACCACCGAACCGCGTCGTCGGTAGCATAGCCTTTTCTAGATTGACGATATGACCGGGTTTTAGTGATTCTAATGCCGTACGAGCGATAGTTTCACGTGAAACATCTACGGCGTAATAATTACTACCTATCACGACTACTGTCAAACAAATACCGTTTGAAGCTATAGAATCTCCTAATTTTACGTCACTAAAGTCCAATTCATCAGACTCAATAGTCAAGCGAATGTCACCACCTGTAGGCTGTATAGATTTGACATGACCAACACTTTCAATAATCCCTGTAAACATATAACCCTCTTTTTCTATAAATTTATGACACTAATTAAAATTGATTTAGCTATTGTTAATTGAGCAAACAGTATTATTTTCAATAGTGTGGATAAAAAGGACAAGCTGTGGATAACTCAATGCTATTAGGGTTTTTTCACGTGAAACTGATAACTTTTAAAAAGTTATCCACAATAAAGTATTTATTTTTTAAAAAACACCTCTTTACTTTATATTTAACATAAGGTATTGATTTAAATAATATTATTTACAATAAAACCCCTAAAAACAGGGAGGTCGGGTTTCATGTGAAACCAATCAATCGAGAGTTATCCACAACTTTAATCAGTTTCATGTGAAACACTGCGCTCTATAGTATTTATCCCTATTTTATAAAGGTTTCAAAGTAATCTTTAAATCACTACCGACTAATTCATACTCAGTATATTGAAACCGTAGCTGCTGCGCTAAAGATAATGGATTAACCTCAACCATAGCTTGTGCTTGCGAGCCTAAAATACAAGGAGCCTGATAAACAATCAGCTCATCGACAAGCTGCTGACTCAAAAAACTCCCTGCCACACTAGCCCCCGCCTCTACTAGCACCTCATAGCATTGCTGCTCGCTGACTAAACGCCTGAGTAGACTAAGTAAGTCATCTTCACGCCAATATAGCGTTTGTTGCTGCTGACATAACTGATAAGCGGACTGAGCATCGTATGATAAGCGCTGACGCCTATCGAGCACGACGACCAATGGCTGATGCACTTGCTCAATATCCACCCCTAAATGCGATGAGCGCACATTTAGCTTTGGATTATCCGCAATGAGGGTTTCACTACCCGTGATAATAGCGCCACTTCGCGCTCGTAGCTCTTGCACATCGGCGCGGGCAGCAGCGCCAGTTATCCATTTAGATTCGCCACTTGCCATCGCAGTACGGCCATCTAAGCTAGTCGCTATTTTTAGCCGTACATAAGGCAATTGCGTCCGCATCGCTTTTAAGAAACCTTTGTTTAAACTGGCGGCTTGCTCTTCTAATACGCCTATGGTTACCTCTATGCCAGCTTGCTCTAACAGTGCGACCCCGCGGCCCGCCACTTGTGGATTGGGGTCGAGGCCGGCAACGACTACACGCTGGACTCCAGCATCTATCAAAGCAAGCGCGCAAGGCGGAGTTCGACCCGTATGACTACAAGGCTCCAAGGTAACGTAAGCCGTTGCCTCTTTTGCGCGTGTGCCTGCTTGTTTAAGAGCAAAAACTTCAGCGTGCGGCTGACCAGCTTTTGGATGAAAGCCCTGCCCGACAATCTCCCCTGACTGCACTATGACGCAGCCTACCGCTGGATTAGGTCTAGTGGTATACAAGCCCTGTTTAGCCTGCTCGATAGCCAACATCATAAAGTAATTATCTTGGGCGTGTTGCGCGTGATTTGATACGGACATAATAAAAGCTTAGTAAGGTTGGATAAGAGTGTTGATAAGTTTGTAGATATATTTGTTGATAAATAATAGTGCTATCGGCTTTATTAAAACGTTTCACGTGGATAAGGTATATAAATATAGCCATAAAACTACTGGTAAAACTAGTCACAAAATACCGGCTAACTAATTGTTTTTATCAGAAGGGCGTATATTAGCCAGCTCTTGCTGAAAGGCATCAATATCTTGAAAGTCACGATAGACACTGGCAAAACGCACATAAGCGACGTCATCCAGAACTTTTAGTTCACTCATGATAATCTCACCTAAGACTTTGCTACTGATTTCACGCTCGCCCATCTGTCTGACCCGCTTTTCAATACGGCTAATCATCGCTTCTTGTTCATCAATAGTAATAGGACGCTTTTGTAGCGGTAATAGAATGGAGCGTCGTAGTTTTTCGTTGTCGTAAGGCTCGATTTTGCCACTGGATTTGATAATGCGCGGCATCACCACCTCTACCATCTCAAAGGTGGTAAAACGTTCTTGACAGCTACTACAGAGCCTACGACGACGTACTTGCGCCCCTTCTGCTGCTAAGCGCGAGTCGATAACCTTAGTCTCTGAAGCATTACAGTAGGGACAATGCATAATTTTTCCTTTCTTATCCTAGCGACTATACTTGCTTGAAAGCTATTTTATTAAACTACTATTTTAAAGCGCTACTGGTGTAGTTTTTTCACATTGGCTTATCTCTCAATGCTGACTTATTTACCAATACAGAAACTACCGAATATCTTACCCAAGAGATCGTCCGCGCTAAACTCACCGGTGATTTCACCTAAGCTACTTTGCGCTTGTCGTAGGCTCTCAGCCACTAACTCTCCCGCCTTAAATACCACTAGCTGCTCATGAGCTTCTGATAAATAACCAGCAGTACGTCTCAAAGCATCTAAATGCCGAGTACGTGCGATGAGGCTATTCTCAGGGGGATGAAAGCCCACTTTAGCACATAAAGCTTCTACTAAGTCTTCGATGCCAGCACCTGTTTCACATGAAACATCGACTTGTTGATAGCCTTTTTCTGTCATTTCAATCTGTGTCATAGAATGGAAGTTGTCTTTGCGGCTATCGTCATTTAACAAGTCGCTCTTATTAGCGATAATCAATAAACGCTTGGCTTCTGGTAGCTCGCCGAACAGTTGCTCCGCTAGCTGTAGCGGTGTACTCTCACCTTCAATATCACGAGTAACGTCATAGACTAACAGCAAGATATCGGCTTGGGCGATAGCAGTACGAGCCCGCTCAATACCGATACGTTCGACCGTATCTTCGGTGTCACGCAGACCAGCGGTATCAGTCAGATGCAGGGTTAAACCCTTGAGTACCACCGTCTCACTTAGCGTATCACGCGTGGTGCCTGCGACTTCTGTGACGATAGCGCGCTCTTGTCCAGCAAGGCGATTGAGCAAGCTTGATTTGCCTGCATTGGGCCTACCCGCTAATACTACATGGATGCCATCACGCAGCATTTGGCCTTGCTTGGCGGTTGCTAATACTTGCTGTATTTGAGCTTGCGTTTGTTCTAGATTATCTTGAATAATGCCATCCGATAAGAAGTCAACGTCCTCTTCATCGGGAAAATCTATCGCCGCCTCAACATGCAGGCGCAAGTGAATAAGCTGCTCTAGCAGCTGATTAATCTTTTCTGAAAACTC
Organism: Psychrobacter sp. 1Y11; assembly: GCF_052259045.1. NCBI lineage: Bacteria > Pseudomonadati > Pseudomonadota > Gammaproteobacteria > Moraxellales > Moraxellaceae > Psychrobacter > Psychrobacter sp. 1Y11. The sequence continues at coordinate 22,904 of NZ_JBQQER010000011.1, read as the reverse complement.
ACCACTTAATGAGCGAATAGCACTACTGGCGGCCGCTGCGCTAGTCGCATCGATGGCGTCAGCGATGGCTTCGGCTTGCACTAGATCTAGCTTATCATTATCAAAAGCGCGGTAAGAGAACTCTCCTGCCGTTGCTTGCTTAGCGCCTAGCTCAAACACTCGCGCTAATAGCAAGTTCTGTAATATCACCCCGCCATGGCCTTGTAGCTCAATAACGTCCTCACCAGTAAAAGAATATGGCGCTTTGAAATAGAGCACTAAGCCTTCATCGATAATGGTACCGTCAGCCTGATAAAAACGGCAAAAACTGGCTAAGCGCGGTGTAAAAGCCGTCTTACCGGTTAATTGACAAGCGATATCATAAGCTTTTGCTCCAGAGAGACGAATAATACCGACACCGCCGCGCCCCAATGGCGTGGCAATAGCCGCAATCGTAGTCAACCCTGATTGAGCTTTTACTGGCATTTGCATAGCATTCACAAGCACTCTCAACAACCAAAACCTCTATTATAGACGGCTAGGCTGATACTGACAAAGTAAAGTTGAAATAGGGTGCTTCAGCACTTTCATCTTGACTAAAAAATAAGTTTGGCAAGTATAACTATAAAAAAACCACCGCCTAAGCGATGGTTTTAAATGACTAAACTAATCAAAACTTAATTAGCTTAACACCTTAACGGTACGACGTTTCTGCTCTTCTTCGACCTTCTTATTGACGATGTATTGCTGCGTCATACTAAATAAGTTGTTCACTGTCCAGTATAGTACTAGACCGGCTGGGAAGAACAACATAAAAGCGGTAAAGATAATGGGCAAAAACTTCATAACCTTAGCTTGCATAGGATCGGCAGGCTGCGGATTTAACTGCTGCTGGATGAACATAGAGACGCCCATCAGTAGCGGTAGAATGAACCAAGGATCCATTGCGGATAGGTCTTGAATCCATAAAATCCAAGGCGCGTGACGAAGCTCAACACTCTCAACTAATACCCAATATAAAGCTAAGAAAATAGGCATCTGCATCAAAATCGGCAAACAACCCGCCATCGGATTGACCTTCTCTTCTTTATAGATAGCCATCATCTCTTGCGACATCTTCATGCGATCATCGCCATGCTCTTCTTTTAGTGCTGCTAATCGCGGAGCTAAAGAGCGCATCTTCGCCATTGAATAGTAGCTCTTGTTAGAGAACCACATCAGAGCAATCTTCACTAAGATAGTCAGGACAATAATAGACCAACCCCAGTTACCTAATACCTTATGGATACCATCAAGAATAGCAAAAAGTATCTTCGATATTGGCCATAATAAACCGTAATCAACGGTTTGATTCAGACCGACAGCTACCTCTTTGAGCTCAGACTGTACTTTAGGACCAGCGTACAAAGTAGCATCTAAAGTCAGCTGCTTATTTGCGGCAATATTAACAGGCTGACTGTTAAAGCCAATAAAATAATCGTTGCCTGTCTCACGACTGAAGAATTGGCCAGTGAAGTTCTCTGGTGTCCAAGCAGATACAAAGTAATGCTGTACGATACCAACCCAGCCTTCATCGCTAGTGACACTGAGCTCATCATTACTAAACTTTCCGAACTTGAGCTTATTGTACGGATCATCAGGTGTTCCCCAAGCGCCGCCTAGATAAGTCGCCATACTCAGCGCGCCTTTATCAGACATCCCAGGGTCTTTACTATCATCACGCTTGAGCTGGGCAAACATCTGTCCTTGCCACGGCTGCGCTGACCTATTTTGTATCTGATAACTGACATCGATAGGGTATTTACCATGGGTGAAGGTATAAGTCTTAGTTACCGTGACGCCATCTTGTTGATAGGTTAGCGGTACTGATAAGGTTTGTTGCCCCTCTTCCATCATATAGCTATCAGTTGCAGAGCGATAACTGGCACGGCCATCTGCAGTGTCGATACCGTTCTGACCGATCAAGCCTGACTGAGCGACATAGACACGATTACTATTGTTCTCAAGCAATACAAAAGGTTCATCGCTATCGAGCGTTGCGTCGTATTGCTTTAGCGCAGCATAAACAATGTCGCCACCTTCAGGGTTGATTTTGACGTCATAACGATCGGTAGTGACAGAGATAAGATTGGTATCTTTAACCGGAGCGGTGGACGCAAGGCCCTCATTGACCGGTATCGTCTGTGCCGGAATGTCACCCGCTGCACCAGTGGTAGAGGGAATATCACCTCCTACTGTAGTTGCCGCATTCGGCGTAGTTTCTACAGCTGGCGCATCAGCATAATCATCTCGCCATGCCAAAATCAGCAGATAAGCGGTAATTAGCATCGCAATGATGATCATTACCCGTAATATCTTTTGCATAAACCTGTCCTAGATTAAATATTAGGGAACTAAAATTAGAGCATGCATCACGATTGCTTAATAAATCGTTTTGCTGCTAATAGCAGTATTAGCAATCATTAACATAAAATGTGCATTATTTTACTAAAAAACAAGCCTAAATGATACCAAGAGTGTGGATAGGCTGTGGATAACTTAGCTTGAGTAGGAATTAATTGTGGATAACTGCCTTTGATTATCCACATCAACTTTATCTTAACGCATAAGATAGTTTAGCCGTGCGACATAGCTACTTGTGTCACGATAGACGCTGCTAATCAAATGACTACTGGTAGCGTCATTTAACTCCTCTTTCACGAACGATTCTGCTAGAGATGGATAAAAGGGTTTGTAATGATAGCTAGCTAGTGGAACAGGAACAAAATCAACGCCATGTCCACCCCAAGGCTGACAGCGACCAAGACGCTTTATCAACAGCCAACCCCCACTCCAAACACCATGCCAAGCTAACGCCTGCTTGCCATAATTTGAACAAGTGGGGTAATAGCGGCAGCGTGCCGGTAATATTGGGCTTATTATTTTTTGATATAGATTAATAATATTAAATAAAAACAAATACATAGTTTTATTAATTATTTTTTTATATAGATTCATTTTTATTTTTTTCTATTTTTTTTAAAATACTGTTTATTTCTTTTTTTATCTCTTTGCTTTCCATTTCTTTTATAGATTTTTTAACTATAAAAACAATATCTTTATTTTCTAGATTAGCTGCTTGATTACGAAAACTTTCTCGGATTAAACGTTTGACTAGATTACGGCTCACTGCAGTGGGTACCTTGCGCTTGGTGATCGCCATCCCAACCCGTGGCTGCTGTAAAGTATTGCTACGTACAAAAGCCATGAGATGACTTTGATGCAATTTACGCTCAGGAGCATCAAATACCTCACGAAAAGCCGCTGGAGTGAGTAGACGCTGCTCTTTGGTAAAATGATAGCTGTTGGTAGCTAAAAGTGTATTGGACATAGTAGAGCCTGTAATAAGAGCTAGTAGTCACATAAAAGGAGCTACAAAAAGAAGTTAAGAATCATAAAGTACAAAATATAGAGACAAAAAAAGCGCCTATATGGGCGCTTTTAATAGATGGCTATCTCTCAGTTATAATCAATAGCTGAGGTTAGTTGCCAATTACACAGTAAGACGATGACGTCCTTTAGCGCGGCGACGTGCCAATACTTGACGGCCTTTTTTCGTTGCCATACGTGCACGGAAACCGTGAGTACGTTTACGCTTGATCACGCTGGGTTGGAATGTACGTTTCATAACTCACCTATCAAAATAATGGACTAAAATCAAAATAATGCAGGATTATACCATTCTCGCATATTTAGGTCAACGAACTAATGAACTGTTTTACTAGCAGGGTCAATTATAGCCAATCGCTAATGACAAAGAATGCTAAATTTACTTTTTTAGTTTAATTAGAACAGGTTGTAAATTAACCCCTTAACAAGCAACTCATTTGTTTTTTAGTTGCTTTTGTTGTTATCACTTCTTGTTAAGTTTTAGAAAAGTTATCCACAGATTTTATCGTTCTCTATAATAATTAACTATTAATATATATAAGTATTGTTGTTATTGGGACCCCAAATTTCTGCGGATAAGTCGATATAATACTTAATTATCAAGTCACTAGACTATGGGTAACCCTGTGGACAACTTGGGGATGGAATGTGGGTAACTTAGCTTATAAAGTTATCCCCAAAACTATCCACAGACTTATCCCCAAAAAACAGGATGTTATCCACAGGCTATTTATGATAGATTAGCGGTCTTGCTTTACTAAGATTTATAGCAAAATATCACTTTAAATTCTTACTATGCAGGCTGTAGATATCGGTCCTTATTGGGCAGTAGTCGCTAAATTTTTGGGCTATAAAGACTGCTATTATTATAAATACAAGCGCTATGATACTTACCTAGTACTAGCTAATGAGGTTAGTTTTTTATGATAGACACGGCGACACTTTGGGATAAATGCTTGGATGACCTGCGTTATCATGTTAAAGATAATGTCTTTACGATGTGGTTAAGACCTTTATCCGCTCATGAAGAAGCACAAACACTAGTCATCAGAGCGCCCAACGATTATTTTGTTTCTTATATCAAAAAGAACCATTTAGAAGACATTCGTCAATTGGTAGCTAAGCACAGTCAAGGCAATATTCTGGACGTGGTGGTCCGTGTCGACAATGCTAATCATAGCAATCAAAATGAGGATCAAAGCTACATACAAGGTGCTGCGGATAGCAATAACGGCGAGCATACTAAAACAGTAGATTCTTTGTTTACTAATGAGCATAATCTCTCCTCCCCTACCCCAGCGTCACCAAAAAACAATACCAGTAACTTTAGTTCTGACCCTAAAGTAGATGCTGGAAATAACCAGCGATATGCAGCGTCAAATGACTCTGCTGATGCAAAGTCTCTTAGCTATTTAAACCCTGATTTCACTTTCGAAACCTTTGTCACTGGCAAGTCAAACAACCTCGCCTATAAGGCTTGTTATGAGCTGAGTAAGCGCCAATCAAAAAATAGACATAATCCCTTATTTATATATGGGCCTTCAGGTTTAGGAAAAACGCATTTAATGCACTCTGTTGCTCAGCGCTATGTAAAAAATAATAGAAGTTTTTATTATTTCACTTCTGAGAAATTTATTAATCAATTAGTTTATTCTTTAAGAAATAATAAAATAGAAGATTTTAAAAAGAAGATTAAAAAAGTTGATTTATTAATTGTTGATGATATTCATGTGTTGGCTGGAAAGACGAAAAGCAGTAATGAGTTTTTGACATTATTTGCTGATTTTACGAGTGGCGATAAACAGCTCATTCTGGCCTCAGATCGACATCCCTCACAAATGACTGAATTTGATGAACGCTTTCGCTCAAGGTTCTCTTGGGGTCTGACAGTCGCTGTGGAGCCACCTGAGATTGATACTCGCGTACAGATCTTACAAAGAAAGGCGGCTTCTTTTGGTATGACATTACCGAAAGAATGCGCCTTATTTATCGCACAAAATGTGGTCTCTAACGTGAGAAGGTTGGAAGGTGCGCTTAATCAGGTATTTGCCAACTCCAACTTGACTGGTGCCCCAGTGACGCTTGAGATGGTACAGTATGCACTCAAAGATATCGTCGCTATGCGGGTACAAGCGGTCAATATGGATAATATTCGCAAAGTTGTGGCCGAGTACTACGATATCAGTGTGAAGGATCTGATGGGCCGCAAACGCACTCGTAGTATCGCCAGGCCGCGGCAAATAGCGATGGCGTTATCTCGTGAGCTAACAGGCGATAGTTACCCAGATATAGGTCAGTCTTTTGGTGGTCGCGATCACACAACGGTCATGCATGGCTGTGAAAAAGTGGCGCAATTACGTGCTGAAGATCCTACGGTAGATAAAGACTACAAAGCGCTAGCAATGATGCTGCAAGCTGGATAAGACCAACAAGCCGAATAAGACCAAATAGTAGCGCGGTATTTTAGTAGCTAAATATAGTTTATAATAAGTACTATTTAATCGCTCAAACTTAAGGCTATTCTAAGGATAGATGTCTTAATGACGTCACTTTAAGCCTAAACTCCTAAAAAACAGATTTCCTAAAAAATAAGAGTACCTAGCATGCAATTATCGATTAATCGTGAGTCGTTATTAAAAGCTATTAACTTAATCGCTAAGGCCGCCGATAAGCGTCATAATATGGTGATTTTGGGTAATATAAAACTACAACTCTCTGACTCTGAGCTGGTACTCACCGCTTCGGACTTAGAGGTTGAGCTGACATCTACGCTTAAGTTGCCTGCTGGCGCTTGTATCGAAGCGGGCACAACGACTTTGCCAGCGATGAAGCTAAAAGATATTTGCAAATCGTTACCGGCTCAAGCGCAGATCAATCTGACTACGCAAGAGAACGAGCGCTGCTTACTGACAAGTGGTAAAAGCCGCTTTACTTTAGGGACTCTACCAAGCGAAGACTATCCAAGCTTGGGTAACCCTGAAAATATCACCGCCTTGACGATTAGCCGTAGCCGTCTGATAGATCTTATTCATAAAACCCAGTTTGCGATGGCAATCCAAGATGTACGCTATTATTTGACCGGTATGCTTTTTGATGTGTCACAGCAGCAGCTAACCACAGTAGCGACTGACGGTCACCGATTAGCGCTAGCGCGTAGTGTGATCGATATTGATAGCGACTTAAGTATGCAAGCGATACTGCCACGCAAGGCGGTGATTGAGCTAGAGCGTTTGGCCACTGAGCTTGGTAAGATGCTAGGGGATAGAGATAACACCGTCACTTTGAGTTTCGGTCGTGAGTTTTTGCAAGTTAGTTTACCGTTTGGTGAGGTTGATAGCGCCGGGCAAGTGAGCACGGACTTGATGGTAACTTTTACTGCGCGTCTAATTGATGGTAAGTTTCCCGACTATCGCCGAGTTATGCCTAGTAATACCGATAAGTTAGCCTTGTTTAGTCAAGAAAAAATGACTGATGTACTGCGCCGGGTGGCAATTTTGAGTAATGAGAAATCACGCGGAGTAGTATTTAATTTCGCTAGCGACGGTATGGTTGAGATAAGGGCTAATAATGCCGAGCAAGATGAAGCGGTGGAGATGATACAGGCGAAGTATCAAGGTGAGCCTATGGAGCTGTCTTTTAACGCCGCTTATTTACAAGATGTCTTGGGCGTAGTTCAAGGCGATGTACAAATGCATATGAGTCAGTCTAACGCCTCGGTGCTAGTCAACCAGCTGGGTGACGAGTTTCATCAATATGTCATTATGCCGATGCGTATCTAAGCTCGATAAGGCTTTCGTAATCATTATGATTGAACGTTTACAAGCGACAGACTTACGCAATCTTCAGCAAGTCAAACTGCAAGCAGCAGCATGTAATGTCATCATTGGAGAAAATGGTAGTGGCAAAACCTCACTGTTAGAGGCGATATTCTTATTATCACGTGGTAAAAGCTTTCGTCACAGTCAGCCTAAGCGCTATGTTCAGCACCATAGACCATCAGCCACGGTACATGCCACTTTGAGCGATGATACTAGCCTGGCGATCCAAAAGCAGACTGATGCTACTACCATTTTACGTCTCAATCAGAGTACCGTTTATAACCAAAGTATTCTCACCGAACAGCTACCAACGTTATTGATAGATCCCTCATCAATGGATATGCTAGAGCAGGGGAGTGCTAGTCGTCGTCAGCTACTCGATTGGTTAGTGTTTCACATGAAACAAGGTTTTCATCCGCAGTGGGTAGCCTATCAGCGCCTCCTAAAACAGCGCAACAGTCTGCTTAAACAAAGCAAGAGCCTAACACAAGTGCAATTAGCAGAGCTGAAGTCTTGGAATAAAGGACTGGCTAATCATGCTGCGCTTATTCATCATTATCGTGAGCAGGTATTTCTAGCTTGGCAGCCTTACTTTGAAAAAAGTATAGCGCAGCTGTTACCGTCCTACGCTCAGCAAATCAGTCTAAGCTACCATGCCGGCTACGATGTTACGACACCACTAGATGTACAGTTAGAAGAGCGTCTAGCCCAAGATCTGCAGCTTGGCTATACTCGTATCGGTAGCCACCGTGCTGATATTCATGTGCATTGGCGCTCCCAGAGTGACATGGGTGTAAGAGATGAACAGTCAAAAGCTGCAGCGGAGTACCAGACAGATACAACTAAGCCGTCCGCGTCAAAAGAGCAAAAGCTACCTACGTTAAAGGAGCAAGCCGCGAACGTCTTATCTCGCGGCGAAAAGAAGCTACTTATCACCGCATTACGTCTATCGCAATTACCACTATTGCTCAACGATGTCCCTACTGAAGAATCGGTCAGCCAAAACTTGCAAACCGATAGCTATACTACAACGACACCAGTCGTACTATTAGATGATATCACCGCTGAGTTAGACGATAGAGCAATAGATATTCTGCTTTCTACTTTAGCCAAGCTGCCTTGTCAGGTGTTTATGACCAGCTTGACGGCGGATGTGTTACCTATAGTCAATCGGTATTGGTTATCTCCTAATAAGTTTCACATGAAACAAGGATATCTAAGCCATTTTAATTAAGTTACTTTTATTAAGTCAATTAAACTCGTATGAGCTAATCGTTTTTTAGGTGATACAGAGCGAAATTCTTGTTATTAATAACATAATTTGGCGTATTTTGTTCTATGATTTGTAGCTTTAAATTGTTTTTACTCCAATCGAGCAATTATCTTCAATTTCACTCATGATTTAGCCATAAATAGCCAGTAAACAGTGACTTACAGCCAAAAAAATGTTAAAATAAGGCTTTATATTTGCCCTATTTTCAGCGACTATTCTGTAACTTTTATTTCATACTTTTTATTATTAATCAGGCACTAAATTATTGATAATATTGCTGCGGGAGTAACGTTCCACAGTAAAAATTGAAATCTAAGATGTTTTAGTAGATATGCTAGTTTTGTATCGAGTTATATAAAGCTAGCTCACGATTATTAGCTGATCACGGCTTGATTAAGGAATGCACATGAGTGACTCATTACCTATCGATAACGAGCAGTTGGACACAGCCAGTTTAGACAGTACGCTTGAGAGCAATATACTCGATACTATAACGCCTGAAGGCTTGCCTTCTGATTATAGCTCTAAGGACATTCGTGTTTTGCGCGGACTTGAGGCGGTGCGCGTGCGTCCAGGGATGTATATCGGCGATACCGATGATGGTACTGGGCTGCATCATATGGTGTTTGAGGTTGTCGATAACTCTATCGATGAGGCACTCGCCGGTCATTGTGACCAGATCGATATCGTCATTCATGAAGATGAGTCGGTCAGTGTCAGCGATAATGGCCGCGGCGTTCCTGTCGATATTCACCCTGAGGAAGGCGTATCAGCGGCGCAGGTCATTATGACGGTGCTACATGCGGGCGGTAAGTTCGATGATAATAGCTATAAAGTCTCAGGCGGTCTACATGGGGTAGGGGTGTCCGTAGTCAACGCACTATCCAAAAAGCTGGAGATGAATATCTGGCGTGAAGGCTATCATTATCAGCAAACCTATACTGACGGTGTACCTGATAGTGAAATCCAGCAAATGGAAGCCACGGATAAGACAGGGACCCAAATCCGCTTTTATCCAAGTAGTGATGTGTTTACGGGTACTATCTTTGAATATGATATCTTAGCTAAGCGTCTGCGTGAGCTTTCTTTTCTAAATTCGGGTGTGCGCATTGTCCTAACTGATGAACGCATCGATAAGCGTCATGAGTTTGAGCACAAAGGCGGTTTGTCTGAGTTTGTCAGCTACATCAATGCTGGCAAAGACGGCATCAATGACGTCTTTCATTTCACCAGCGAGCAAGACGACGGTATCGCGGTCGAAGTGGCATTGCAATGGACCGATACTTATAACGAAAAGGTATTGTGCTTCACCAATAATATTCCGCAGCGCGATGGCGGTACCCATTTATCAGGTTTCCGCTCAGCCTTGACCCGTGTGCTCAACAGCTACATGGATCGCGAAAACTTATTCAAAAAAGAGAAAGTTACCGCTACAGGTGATGACGCGCGTGAAGGTCTAACGGCTATTGTCTCTGTTAAAGTTCCTGATCCAAAGTTTTCTAGTCAGACTAAAGATAAGCTAGTTTCAAGCGAAGTAAAATCTGCAGTTGAATCGGCGATGCACGACAAATTCAATGATTTCTTATTAGAGAACCCAAGTGCAGGTAAAGCTATCGCCGGTAAGATTATCGATGCTGCGCGTGCCCGTGATGCGGCGCGTAAAGCGCGTGAGATGACCCGTCGTAAGACGACACTCGATATCGCTGGTCTGCCCGGTAAACTTGCTGATTGCCAAGAAAAAGATCCGGCATTGTCAGAACTGTACATAGTGGAAGGTGACTCTGCTGGCGGTAGTGCTAAGCAAGGTCGTAGCCGTAAGACGCAAGCGATTTTGCCGCTTAAAGGTAAAATCCTCAACGTTGAGCGCGCACGTTTTGATAAAATGCTTTCCTCTGCGGAAGTAGGTAACTTAATTACCGCGCTTGGCTGTGGTATCGGCCCTGATGAGTACAATCCGGACAAAGTTCGCTATCACAAAATCATCATCATGACTGATGCGGACGTTGATGGTTCGCATATTCGGACGTTGTTATTAACCTTCTTCTTCCGTCAAACGCCTGAGCTCATTGAGCGCGGTTATATTTATATCGCGCAGCCGCCACTTTATAAAGTCAAAAAAGGTCGTCAAGAGCTATACCTTAAAGATGATGAAGCGCTAAAAGCTTATCTATTGTCCTCGACGATTGATAATACTAAGTTGCACGTCAGTGAAGATGCGCCAGCAATCACTGGACAAGCATTAGAAACGCTGCTCAATGATTATAACCAAACGCAGCTGATAAAAGCCCGCTTGCAAATTCGTTTCCCAGCGACGTTGTTAGATGCGCTAACGCATACACCGAAGCTGAGTACCGATATGACTTATGATAAGTCAGCGATGGAGGAGTGGCAGGCGCAGCTACAAACCCAGCTGAACCAATTTGGTGATGGGTTGAGCCCAGAGATTGAATTGGTCGATATTCATGCGCCAGTTTCAGCCGCTACGGATGCGGTCACTGCTGATCTATTAGGCATGAATGCGCAGTCAGAGCCGCAGCTAGAGATGGAAGGTGAGACTCAATCCGCTCCTAACAGTGAGATGATATCGAACAAAGCCCAGTGGCTACCGCGAGTCACTATTTATGTGCATCAGCTCGCTCATCATTATCTGCTTGATGCTAGCTTTATCAACTCAGGTGAGTATAGCAAGCTGCTGCGTTTATCAGCGGAGTGGAATACCTTATTAGAAGATAGCGCCTTTATTCGCCGGGAAGCGGGTAGTGGCACAACTAAGGATATTCCGATACGCGACTTTGATTATCTATGGCAGCAGATGATGCTAGATGCGCGCCGCGGTTTGGCTATTCAGCGTTATAAAGGTCTGGGCGAGATGAATGCCGATCAGCTTTGGGATACCACGATGGACCCAGAGAATCGCCGGATGCTACGCGTGACTATCGAGGATGCTATCGCTGCTGATCATATGTTTACTTGCCTAATGGGTGATCATGTCGAGCCACGTCGTGTCTTCATTGAAGAGAATGCGTTGACGGTTTCTAACTTAGATATCTAACTTTGTTTAATATTTATTTATAATAAAAGTCATCTTGCTCGCAAGATGACTTTTTCGTTTCATGTGAAACCTATATGAGATGTACCTATTAATGAACGAAGAGTGAAATGATTGAAATTATCTTACTAGCTACAGCTTTAGCAATGGATGCATTTGCTGTAGCCATTGGTTTAGGCGCAAAAAATCAACAGCAAAGTCGCTATTATCTATTACGCTTAGCTATTTACGCCGCGTTGTATTTTGGTATTGCACAGGGCGTCATGCCCCTTATCGGTTACTGGTTAGGGGCGGCACTGTTAGGATGGCTCGCTGCTACTGCGCCTTGGATTGGTGGAACTATTCTTATCCTACTCGGCGGAAAAATGCTTTACGACGTATTCGTAGGCGGCGAGGAGGGTACCGTAGAGAGGGCGCTCCATATAGAAGTCGATGCTAATGATGCAGTTACTGTCATAAATAATGGAAAAAACACTATTAGTCAACGCACTATGTTTACTTTAGCAATTGCGACTAGTATTGATGCGATGGCGGCAGGATTTACGCTTAACTTGTTGCTTTTAAACGCTGGGTTGGCTTGTTTAATTATTGGCATAGTAACTGCTGTCTTTAGTTTTTTTGGGATATATTTAGGTCAAAAATCAGGAGTTTGGCTAGAGGATAAAGCGGAAGCATTAGGCGGGGTGGTGCTTATTGCTATTGGTTTAAAAATGATGTTTTTTAGCTAATCAATCCATTTTGATGGTAGGATAAAAAATCCCATTCTACTATTAGAATGGGATTTTTTGTTTCACGTGAAACAATTTTTAGGGAAGATACCAACATGGTTTCATGTGGAACTATAATTGGGCCATAAACTAAAAACTGTTTCATGCTGACATTATTCAGCTTCATCTATATTAAAACGCCAAGCCAATACTCGCGTACTCTTCTGACCTTGACTCATCTCGATAATGCGCATCTGTGCCACATCTATTTGCTTTAATAATTGCTGCAAAGGTTTCACGTTTTCAGACTTGGACACTAAGCTTGTGAACCAGCCGACATGCTCAGCAAAATCTTTACTCTCTTTAATCATCTTAGTCAAAAAAGCAATCTCGCCGCCCTCACTCCATAATTCTTTATGTTGACCGCCAAAGTTTAGGTTTTGTGCTGCATTGCCAGATTTGGTTGAGTGACGACTGATTTGCACGCTTTCATTCTTGCCGCGATGTCTTTGCAAATTATGCTGCTTACGGCTATTAGCCTCCATCGCCTCCTCTAATGAGGCATGAAACGGTGGGTTACAGACCACGACATCAAAATAATCTTGGCGACCGATTATATTTTTAAAGATATACTTCGGTTCAGGTTGTAGCTTGACCTTAATCGCACTTTTTAGCTTGGGATTAGCTTGGCTAATAACCGTAGCGGTGTTGACTGATACCGGATCAATGTCGCTAGCAGTAAAACGCCAACCGTAGCTTTGGCTACCGATAATAGGGTAGATGGCACTGGCACCGGTGCCGATATCGAGTGCATGAATATCTTTGCTCGTAGGCGGGCTATTGTCGCTACTCACATGGGTCGTTTGCGCGAGCAAGTCGGCGATGTAGTGAATATAATCGGCGCGCCCAGGGATAGGCGGGCACAAATAGCTCTCAGGGATGTCCCAAAACTTGACGCCATAATAATGCGCGAGTAGCGCCTGGTTAAGCACGCGTACTGCCTCAGCGTCAGAGAAATTAATTGTCGGCTCGCCCTTAGGGTTAGTAATCGTATACTTGGCAAGCTCAGGTAAGGCACGCGTCAATACTGCAAAGTCATAGCGACCTTGATGCGGATTGCGCGGATGTAATTGCCCCAGCTTTTTCGCGGTTGCTGGGGATCTGTTTCTATGTTTTGGACTGCTGTTTCTAGAAGAGAAATTGGTCATAATAGTAGGCTATAAGGTGTGAATATAACCGACTAGTTTAGCAGATTTCATCAATAGCAAAGCGCTTATCGGCTGCGGAAAATAAGGTTTAAGCCTAATACAATCATCGCGCTACCTAATATACGATCTATCCAGTGCTCGAAACGCTGAAAACGGCGCAAAATTGTTGGAATAGAGAGTAGCATCACCACAGTGCTAAACCATGCCATCTGTAACACCATCATCCACACGCCATAAATGGCCAGTTGCCAAAGCGGGATACCGGGTGATAATACGAGAGTAAATATCGCCACGAAATACACAGGCGCTTTTGGATTAAAGACGTTGCAGAAAAAACCACGGCGTAGGGTGGCAAAGGTAGATTCGGCTGCAGTTGTGTTCTGCGCTAGTGATACAGTAGATTGCTCTGCTGAATGAGTATCTACTGTCACTGTTGGATGTTTTGGCTTAGCGCTAATCCCCTGCCAACCGAGATAAATCAGATATGCCCCACCCAACCATTTAATAGCAGTGAGTAATGGCTGCGAATGTGCAATCACAGTCGCCAGTCCTAATACTGAGTAGATAATATGAATCGATAGGCCTAAGGTAATTCCTAAACTACAAATTATCCCGGTACGCCGACCTTTGGTTAACGTTTCACGTGAAACTAAAACAAAATCAGGGCCAGGCGAGGCGGCCGCTAGCAAATGTACGCTAGTGATAAGCAGAAAACCGTGCCAAAATTCCATAACGCGCTCTAATAAGGGTTACAAGTTGCATAATAGTGGCAGCTATCATAAATCAGGTCAACTTATATTGATAATGGCTTTGCTGCTTGTGTTATAGAGTGGGGGTGGCTATATTGAAAGCACGTTGATTAAAGCGATACCAACAAAAAAGGATAAAACTATGATTACGCAAAGTAACGATACGGACAACCGCATTACCTATGAGATCAACGGCACTATCTGTCTGATTGGGCTCAATCGCGCCGACAAGCGCAATGCCTTTGACAGCCATATGATTAAGCAGTTCTCTAGAGCACTTACTAAATATGACAACGACGATAATCTACGCTGTGCGTTAATCTTCGCACACGGCGAGCACTTTACCGCAGGCCTTGATCTCATGGAGCTACAAGATAAATGGGACAAAGGCGCGTTTGAATTTGATGAGACGCAAATTGACCCGTGGGGCATCGGTGGTAAATTACGCAGCAAACCCGTCGTCGTCGCCATCCAAGGCACTTGCTTTACCGCTGGCATTGAGCTGATGCTAAATAGTGATGTGGTTATTGCTAGTAGCAACTGCAACTTTGCACAAATGGAAGTCCAGCGCGGTATCATGCCATTTGGCGGCGCGACGGTCAGATTTGTCGCGGCGGCTGGCTGGCAAAAAGCCATGCCGTATTTGCTGACTGGCAAGAACTTCGATGCGCAAACCGCAGATAGACTCAATTTGGTCAGCGAAGTGGTGCCGAATGGTGAAGAGTATGAGCGCGCACTAACGATAGCGCAAGAGATCTGCACCGCCGCACCACTCGGCGTACAAGGGCTACTGTCCTCAGCACAAGATGCCAGTCGTAATGGTGCAAAAGTCGCACTGGCGAATATTCATGGCTATTTGCCGCATCTGTTTCATTCAGAAGATGCTAAAGAGGGCGCGATGGCGATGGTAGAGCGCCGCGCGGCTAAGTTTAAAGGGCGCTAGAGCTTCGACTTATATTTATTCTAAAATTGCTTTATGACATCAAGGGCAATGATTACCATGTTAGACATTATCAATATCACTGCCCCTATTTTTATTGTCATCGTCTCGACAATCGGCTCGTTCTTTAGCTTGAGCGCGGTACTGATCTACTGGAAAATGCGCGTTGGGTTTTAAAATATAGAGTTTGATGGTAATCACTTAATGCAGGAAAGCTGAATTCAATAAGTGACTGCTAAATAGAAATAAGCACTTATTAAACGCCTTTAATCAACGTAAAGCCCCGCAATTGCAGGGCTTTTTTTATCGGGTTAAATGATATTAACTTTGTCTACCAAGCAAAAGTCACGCCGCCACGTGCGCCAACTTTACCTGTATCAAGCCCGACGCCGGCACCAGCTGAGATGGTCATACTATCACTGACGCGCCCAGCAAAAGAGGTGCTTAGCGCTGAGCCATTATTATAATAACCGGTACCAAAGGTCATAGCATAGCGTTTACCTGAGGGGATGACTGGGGTCTCAAGCGCTAAGGCCATAGCGATGCCGTCTTCGGCTTCATCCAAGCGGTCTTCATGACGATTGTACTCGCTACGCAGATCACTAATCTGTCTGGAGTTATTAGCAGATGCTACTCCTAGATTAGCCACTTGCGTATTGGTATTGGCAAGCTGGGAGTTGGTATTAGCCAGCTGATTGGCGGTAGCCAGTGAATCTACAGTGACGCTTGCGCCCAAAGTACCGTTGGCGTCGGTAGTAACAATGTTAGTTGACCCTGACTGTGAAGCGGTACTGGCTTGAATTTGACCTGCGCCACCAAGAGCAATCTGGTTATCGTTTGCGGCAGATGCTTGATTACCGATAGCGATACTGTTTAAACCACCTGCTGCTGCCGCCTCACCGACTGCGGTAGAGCGTACGCCAGTTGCCGACGCCAAGTGACCAAAGGCTTGTGCGCGTTCAGCGCTAGCAGTCGACTGCCAACCGACTGCGGTTGCGCCTGCTTGCGTCGCTTGCGCTTGCGCGCCAATAGCGGTTGAGGACGTACCAGAAGCCGTCGTTTGACGAACCCCGCTTCTATCTCCACCGATTGCTACGCCATCGAGACCTGAGGCGACTGAGTTGTTACCGATAGCGACCGCATTGTCTGAGCTAGCAGCGGCGGCCTCACCAACAGCAGTAGAGCGTAGACCGCTCGCATTGGCGAGATGACCAAAGGCCTGCGCGCGCTCAGCAGTGGCTTTTGATTGCCAACCGATAGAGGTTGAACCTAGACCTGCTGCATTGGCCTGACCACCGACTGCTGTCGCTGAATTATTACCAGCGTTCGCGGTATTGCCGATAGCGACGGTGTCGTTATCGCCGCCAGCGGTAGCCGCTTCGCCTACTGCTAGCGACCTTACCCCATTTGCTTGAGCCAAATGACCAAAAGCTTGCGCTCTCTCAGCGTTTGCTCCTGACTGCCAACCGATGGCGGTTGCGCCAGCACCCGTAGCAACTGATTCGCCGCCTACAGCAGTCGTAGAGTTACCTTGAGCACTAGCACCAGCACCAATAGCCACAGCATCATTACCATTGGCATTTGATCCAACACCGTCTTCGTCCAAGTTTCCGTCATTATTTATGTCGTTGTTGCCACCAATAGCGATGGCACCATTGCCTGTAGCCGTTGCATCTTCACCAACGGCGACTGATTGCACACCAATTGCGGAAGTCTGATGCCCAAGCGCTGTTGAACGATTGCCTTGAGTAACCGCTTGCCAACCAATAGCAGTAGCGCCAGGACCACTAGCAGATGACTCACCGCCGACTGCAGTGGTTGAGTTGCCAGTTGCACGAGCAGTATCACCAATTGCCAAAGCGTCTGTACCATTGGCAATTGACTCATTACCGATAGCAGTAGACAGGTCAGTTTGTGCATCGGCATTTTCACCGATAGCAAGTGAGCGGACACCTTGAGCTGATGCTAAATGACCAAATGCCTGCGCACGCTCAGCTGTAGCTTCTGACTGCCAGCCGATAGAGGTTGCCCCTGCAGCGGTGGCCTGCGCTTGTCCGCCGATAGCAGTAGAAGATGTACCTGAAGCCGTCGTCGCACGCTCGCCTGAGCGATCACCGCCGATTGCCACGCCGTCGTCGCCTGAAGCGATGGCAGTGTTACCTATAGCCACCGCATTGGTACCAGACGCCACCGCATCTTCAGCGCCAGCAAAACTTTGAGCACCTGATGCGGTCGTTTGATGTCCGACTGCGGTAGCCATAGCGCCAGAGGCTTCTGCCTGCCAGCCCAAGGCGGTTGCACCAGGGGTGTTTGCCAAGCTCTCACCACCAATGGCGGTCGTTGAGTTGCCCAAGGCTTGTGCGCCGGCACGCGAACCATCTTCAGACACACCGCCGCCAAGCGCGACGGCATCAACACCGTCAGCTTGGGAGTTGGCACCAATTGAGATAGCGTTTTCAAACGAGGCAAAGGCAGTGTTACCGATTGCTATAGCGTTTTCATCTGACGCGAATGAGTTTTGACCGACAGCAGTGGAATTATCTGCGAAAGCGCTAGTGTTAGGGCCACAAGCTAGAGCGTCTGTGCCAAAGCTGGTCGCGCCTCCTGTATCTCCACTAGCTAATTGACATTCAGCTGCCATAACAGTGTTAGTACTTAAAGAAGCGGCGGCAATAGCTAGAGTGAGTGCACTGATTTTGAGTGCTGAGCATGGAAGAAAATCCGTTTTCATAATGCTAAATCCTTTTAGAGAAGCCTTATGGCTTTGTGGGTAGTTTGGTCAATGCTAATAGATCACAATCCTTGCAATATCAACATCCTCTGTCCTAAATAAAGCATAGAGTTTGCATCTCGAAGATAACACTAATTTTTGATTATGATTTAACTAATAATAAGATTAGGTTATAAAAGGTCATTTAAGCCGACGAATAAACAATGATGGTCAAAAGATGTCTCTAAACCGTCTATAAAACGAATTTGCTACTACTACTTTTGAGTAAGATACGCAGTAAAAGCTATTGATTTATCTATAAATATTAGGGCGTGTTGAACATTCACAAATACGCACTGACAGAGACTATTTTTTAGTCGATTCAAAGATAAAAATAGTAAGTTTAGTTATTCTAAGCGTCTATTTTTATCAAAGGAGCGGCAAAAAAGAGTCCTGTCCTTTCAGGCTGATGCTAAAATTGCCCCATACTGTGTTGCAAGTCTAGCTAAGGTCTAGACATTATCTTCGACTTGCGCCGTGTCTGGAACCATTTTAGCGATCAGCAGTGCCATGGTTGAATGTTCAACACGCCCTATTGATAGACCTTTATTTATATTCTTAAGGCGTGTACTTTGATCAATAGAAAATATAATCGTGCAAGCCAAAAAAACCCCGCCATAGCGAGGTCTCATTATTTTGTCTAAACTATCTTATAGCTCTGCCAATATTGGCAACGAACGTCTTAGCGCGCTGATTTATAGTAGTCAACCAGCATCGTGCCTAATGTGCCGTTGTCATCGATAGTCACTATTCTGACCGTACCCGACTGTGATGCGGTACTCGATTGTACTTGTCCGGCGCTACCTAAGACGACTTGGTTACTGCCTGCTGCCATCGCGCCGTTGCCGATAGCGATGCTGTTCATGCCGCCTGCCATAGATTTGTTACCGAGAGCTACCGAGTTTGCCCCTTGGGCCGCCGCCGCCTCACCGACAGCGGTTGAACGAACGCCACTAGCATTGGCGATATGACCAAAAGCTTGCGCGCGCTCGGCAGTGGCTTTGGACTGCCAACCGATAGACGTTGAGCCGAGACCTGCGGCATTGGCTTCACCACCGACAGCCGTTGCTGAGTTTAGACCTGCATTAGACTTGTTACCGACAGCGACGGTATCGTTGGTGCCTCCTGCCATAGCCGCTTCGCCGACAGCGGTAGAGCGTACGCCGCTTGCATTAGCGAGATGACCAAAGGCTTGCGCGCGTTCAGCAGTGGCTTTTGATTGCCAACCGATAGAGGTTGAGCCCAGACCTGCGGCGTTGGCTTGACCGCCGACAGCTGTCGCTGAATTAAGACCAGCGTTCGCCATATTACCGATAGCGACGGTGTCGTTCGTGCCAGTAGACATGGCGCTATTGCCCAAAATGAGGGCCGTACTGCTAGTAGCATTGGCAGTCATCGGTTGAGATTTGCCAGCGGTGGTCATATTGGAGCAAGCAGCGACGCTTGCAATTGCTAAAGTCAGCACGCTCATCTTTAGTGCAGAGCGTCGTGAAAAGTCCATTTTCATAATATTAAGTCCTTTTAAATAAGCCATCTTGGCTCAGGTAGTGGTTTTGGCAAGTGCCAAAATCTTATAAATAGTACACTATCAGCGTACTCTGGCATCGATAAACTGATGAGATGTGGAGTCCGCCACAGTAATGTAACACTAATTCTTGCGCATCATGCAAGTAATGATAGTGTTAAACTCTCAAAGGTTGTTTAAGCTGACGAATGAGCGGTTATCGCTCAAAAACACACTCGCTATTCACTGATATAAAGGAGAATGCCAATGCCATATAATTTTGATGAGATCATAGATAGACGCGGGACGGGATCACTCAAGTGGCACTATAGCGACGATACCATTGCGCTATGGGTGGCTGATATGGACTTTAAAGCAGCCTCGCCTATCTTGGATAGTGTGCAGCGTGTGGTGGATCACGGCATCTTGGGTTACACCAAACCTACCGAGGGGTTGTTTGATGCCATTATCAACTGGCACGGCAGTCGCTATGATTTGCAATTGAATAAGCAAAATATTCTATTCTCACCGGGCGTGGTGCCAAGTCTTGCGCTGATGATGCAGATATTCACCGAGACAGGGGGTGCGGTACTGGTCAATGATCCCATTTATACGCCGTTTATGACTAAAGTGAAGCAAAATAATCGCCGGCTTGTGACATCGGCGTTAAAGGAAGTAGAGGGAAAATATCAGCTGGATTTGGACGATATCGAAGCTAAAATTATCGAGCATCAAGTAAAGCTGTATCTGCTATGCAACCCGCATAATCCGGGCGGGCGCGTGTGGACAAGAGAGGAGCTTAAAGCACTGCTTGCGCTATGTAAAAAACACAATGTCGCGATTGTCAGTGATGAGATTCATCAAGATTTAACCTTGAGCGGTCATAAATTTACGCCTTTATTGAAATTAGCAGAAGCAGAAAGCTACGCGCATAACGTCGTCAGCCTGACCTCTATGACCAAAACCTTTAATGTAGCGGGTATCAAAGGCTCGATGATCTTTGCTAAAGATGAGGCGTTAATCAGAAAAATCAGCCAGCAGCAGCATTTAAATGATGAATACGAGCTAAATTTATTTGCCTATACGGTGATGCAAAGCGCTTATGAAGAGGGCGGCGAGTGGCTTGAACAGGTGCTGGCTTATATTGAAAAAAATATTGAGATTACGATAGATTTCTTAAAAGGGCATTTACCTGATATCAAGGTGATGCGTCCAGAAGCATCGTATTTGATTTGGCTCGATTGCTCGGCATACGGTGAGGACAATCAGGCGCTTTATGACAAACTGCGCGCGACAAAAGTTGAGCTAAATTCTGGTATTAAATACGGTCACGAGGGTCATCTAAAAATGCGTATTAATGTGGCGTGTCCGAAAACGCTATTGCGTGAGGGGTTAAATCGGGTTTATGCGGCTTTTAGGTGTTGAACAGAGCAAGACGGTTTTTGATAGATGTTAATAGCATATGTTATGGATATTAGTTACGGCTAATATCCATAACATATATTTCAATACTATTCCTATACTTATCTTCAATACGATCATCCAGAAACGATTTTAATTCTTTCGCACTATTTGGCTTTTCGCTGATTCCAGTTTTATTAAAAGCAGTAGTGTTTAAACTTCTATTCGCAACAACGTTCTGACCAAACCAAAATATGAGATAAATACCTTGTCCTTGAGATTGGTGCTCCTTTAAATACAAGTCGCCAAGCTGAACGTTCATTGCAGTCCATAGCTTTTCGTGCCATTGACCTTTTACTTCGATAGGAAGTTGAAAACTAGTATTCCTACAAACTATATCTGCCCTTTTATCGTCAGGCATGTCTCTTTCCGTTTCTAAGCTAAAACCGTAGACTTGTAATTTAGGCTTCAACAAATCAACTAATCTATCTCGACAGTCATTTTCACCATGCGGAACGTTTTTCGCATTTGTCGATATAGACTGATAAAAAACTTTATGTGGATCCGTTTCGCTTCCGTAAATTTCTGCTTGTATTTCATCTAACAATGTAATAACAAATGCCTTTAAATCTAAACAGTCTTTGGGTAGCTCATTCTCATAAATATTTAGTAAGATTTCTAAAGAGGGAGGTACATAATTTTGCTCGCGTATTTTATTTTGTTGCTGAAATAAGAGGTTAGTGATATGAGTCTGATAGCTGTTATGAATTGAAGACTGAAAGCCTTTGAGAGTCTGATAAGCTTTATCAGAAGGTATGTTACTCAAATCTACAAGTAATCCATAAATGAAATCGCTAGCTTGCCATGGGTTACGGTTACCTGAACTTGTTCCTAAAGGTCTAGATATGTTTGAAAAAGTAAAATGATAACGATAAATAATCCACTCTTTCATGAAGTCTGTACATGCGACTTTTTTACTATTTCCACTTTGCTGATATAGCTCACTTAGTTCCCAGTATAGTTCACGCATATACCTAAAACACTTTGCTTTGGTTATGAAGTTTTTTTCGTCAACATAACTGTATAAAGCAAGCCAAAGACTAGCATCTTCCAAATCATCAATTTCATTCAAATATTCTATATTACTAACCTTGCGACGAATTAAAGGCTCTAGTTTATCAAGTCTTTTATGGTTGATGATAGCTTCAATCAAACGCCTTTGGTTTTGCTTATTCAAAGTGTAGTTTTCAAGAATATTGACAATTTTGTCTATGTCAGTATTTGTTACTTCTGTTTTTATCAACCAGTGAATACCTTTGATATATTCCCATTTATACTCAAACTGAGGTAATAATAGATTATCTATTAATTTGTTTTTTAGATTTCTATCAATGATTTGTTTCTTAACTAACTCAAATACTCCAATCTGAGAGTCATAATTAGAGCTTAGATAACTATTGATAGCTATAATAATGGCACATACTAGAATGATGTTGTCATCTAAGTCGTCTAAGAGCTTATTATCTAAATAACGGCAGTAGATACCTGCATATAGTACAGTTTCTTTTGCTCTGTGTTTGTTGAGCACAAAGTCTAATGGCTTTGGAATGCTATTAAACAAACTATTCTCGAAACCTTTTCTTGCAGAATATGTTAAGTCTTCTTTAAGTAGATGTTCTAAAGTAGTGTAAGGGTGAAGATCTTTTTGCAAGTCAGGATAACGTTTCAACAAGATATTAGCAGGATAAAAACAAGTATGAAAATCACCTGCTTCAAGATCCTTTCTGTTTTCTCTCAATTGAGTTCTATTTCTCTGTTGATTTAGCTTTTTTTCTAAGCGTCTATTTCTGCTTTCTCTTTCATACTCTAGTTCTCTTTGACTTTTTTGCCTAGGTTGATCGTATTCTTCAATAAATCTACACAAGTCTGGCTTATGTAAAATAAAACCTTCTATGTACTTTAGAATTTTATTATCAAATCCAGTGCGACTTCGATTGAGTAATATAGTCTAATCCAAATAAAACCGATACAATCCTATTAACAATTGCATTTAATGAAATAAACGATGACTTATTCA